>JBILKX010000040.1:0-14210 GCA_044376435.1 Alphaproteobacteria bacterium
TCTAACCCCTCAAAATATGCTCCAAGTGTTTCCTTCATTCTTCTTAAATCCTTTCTAAAATTTAAGAAAAATATACCCTTTCATTCACTATTTTGCCTCAAAATTTTTTTCATGCGTAGGCCCTGAATCCTTTAGAGCTTCTTCAGAGCTCCCTCCTGTGCATTTTTCCCCTATTACAAAGCTCGCCAGTAAGATTATTTATAATCATAGCGCTGAAATTTTCTCCGCATTTGGCATCAGTGTCTTGAGTTTTTTGGTCACATGGGAAACTCTCGGCAAGAAACTGCAGCGCACAATCGCCCCCAAGGCACCCAAAGATAGTCCAGATAAAGAAGTTTCCAAGGCTCGTAAAGCCCTTGGCTGGACTGCCCGCTTCACCCTGTCAGTGGGCGCAGGATGTTTAAGCTTGCTGCTATACTCACAAATTATATCGATTGTAAAAGATTTTATACCCCCCCTGGGCGAATAGAGCATATGGAAAACAACCCCACAGAGCACGATGATTCCAGCGACTCTTCTGAATCGGATTCCAGCGACTCTTCTGATTCGGATTCCAGCGACTCTTCTGATTCGGAATAATACCTTTGAATCCGATTGCAGGCCATAGCTTGATCTATAAATCCGGCTTCAAGGAATATTTAACCTCTACGTGCCCCCCAAAATTACCTGGTCAGTTTAGTTATTTAACTACATCATAGAATAATGTATACTATATCCAATCTGAACGAAGAAGCGGAGGCTTTGGATTAAGGTTAAGGTGCGTGCTGTGTGTCTTCAAGCGCTGCAGCGGTCATCCTTCCCGTATCCACGACTGCATTTGTTAAGACACATATAACAAGTAACAAGAATTTTTGAATCGTATCTTATGGATTTAATTACGCAAGCTGTTTTAGGCGCCGCTGTAGGTCAAGCAATTGGCACCAGAAAGCTAGGTCGTCAGGCTGTGATCTGGGGGGCCATTGGCGGCATGATCCCAGATTTAGATGTCCTGATCGGCCTCCGCGGTCCATTATACGAGATTATATACCATCGTGGCCTGACCCATTCCTTATGGTTTGGCCCAGTTGTTGGCACAATCCTCGGCTGGCTATTATGGCGATGGCGTGGAGGACATTGTCGAACGTGGATCCACGTGATGATTTGGAGTCTCCTCACCCATCCTCTCCTCGACGTGTTCACAGTTTATGGAACGCAATTACTCGCCCCCTTCTCGCTTAAACGCTTCACAATTCCTGCTGTCCCGATTATAGATCCAGTTTATACAGGGTTACTTGCTTGGTCATTATGGTGGGCACGCCGGCGCTTACATAAACCCTATAAAGTCATGGCGGGAACATGGTTACTGCTGATCATTTCAACGGGATATCTGGGGCTTGGCTATTATCAAAACACCCTTGCTGTACAGCTTGCGAAGCAGCAGCTCATTCATGAATCAATTGTGCCAGAACGCGTTAAAGCCTTCCCAACGATGTTTCAGATTTTTCTACGCCGCATCGTTGTGCAAACGCCAACCACAACCCGCATCGGGTTTGTCTCAACATGGGCACCGCAATCCATTACTTGGGCAGAACGACCCCGTTTCAGCTTACCTTTTCATGACCGCTTGCAGTCACACGAGACTTACCAACTGTTTAAGTGGTTTACAGACGACATGCTCCATATAGAAAGCGTCGATGATACCCGCCTCAAGCTCCAAGATTTACGTTACGGTTTTCCTGGCCCCACACTATGGGGGATCTGGGGATTTGAGGTCACACACACCCCTTCTCAAGAGCCGCGCTTTGAATTTTTCCGCGCGCGTATCCGCCCACGATGGCAGCAATTCCGCGATCTGTGGTTTGCAGCTTTTGGGTTATCAGATAATTTTATGGCTGATTTAAAAGTCCCTGAGTCGATCACTGCACCATAGACTATAACTCCATTTTTCCTGGGTTACTTTCTGATACGCTCCCTGATGGTATTATATACTGAATTGGCGGCACGAGCGTGTTAATCTTGGTTTTAAGGGAGGCATAGCTCTCATCTATGGGCCATTGACCCATGATTTGTTTTAAGAATAATTGAAATTTTGGTACATTGTTTAATTTAATCTCTTTAAAGATCTTGCTGAACAGAGCTTCGAATACAGTTTGCTTTATGGTCCCTATCACCACATGAGATGTCGTCAACCCTCTATGGGTTAATAATTGATAGGCCTTTTCGTTATGCAGCTCCGCAAAGTACTTATGCTGACTATCAGACCAATAGTTTTTTTGATGCGCAAGTCGCTGATAAAATTCCTCCCCATGCAATGCCACAGAAAGACCGGGATTTTTACTTGAATGATTGCTCAAATGATTCATCCATTGACTAAGCCCCTCAATAACGTTAGGCATTAATAATGTATCATTCTGTATAGAAGACAAAATTAACGGCCAAGATGATGGTACAGGCTCCATTGTCCCAATTAAGGACAATGGTGTATGGTATAAAAATGGCGATGATAACTGTAGTGTATGCTGATTAATTTGCGTCACAAACTGAGCATACTGCTTCAAAGCCTCCCCAGGAACACCCTGAGATTTAGAGCTTTTAAGATGATGCTCTATGAAGTTTTTATCGAGTTCACCCATATGTTTGTGGAAATTCTTAAGCCACTTGGTAAAGCTCATATCTGGAGGTTTAGGCATAGTGTAGTCTTCAAGAATCCTAGTCAAGACTCCTTTATACCGGCTACCCTCGCGAGTCCCTAGAAATGGCTGCATCAGAACATCGATCAATTTTCCTACATAATTTCGCTTTTCTGGTTTCATGGCCATGTTTTGCTCTACAAATCGCCACGCCTTTTCAAGGGCAATGTAATCAATGTTAACCATCTCCTTAAACTCTTTTCTATATGCCTGATTAGGTGATGGGTGCTTCCTTAGAAAACCTACATATTTTTGTTCAGTTTCCGTTAGATCAATTGACCCCGGCAATTCCTTAATCTCGTCTATTACTTTCTGGGTATGTGTTGGATCCATAAATATTTGTTTTATATCAAACTGTCTGTTCTGTAAATTTGTCGGTAACTGCTTGTAAGTTGTCGCAGTATACTGCTGTAAAAGCTCCCAAAACTTGTCTGTTTTCAATGGGTTTAGCCGATTCATCTTTGCCCGCAATTGATATGCCCAATCCTCAAGCAACAGTTGGGGATTGTCTTGTAAAAAAGGTGACTTCGCAGAGATAATAAGATCAAGACCTGTTGTAATCTCTGCCTTATAAGACTCATTCTGTACATCAGTCGCTATTAGCATAACACTCGGCCGTTTTGAGCCTAAAAAACCGCTAGATCTTTTCAACGATTTACTCTCCGTGGAGGTTCTCTGCTCTGTACTTGAGTCAGAAAATAACGCTAGAATTTCTAACTTTGATAGCTTGATATTCGGATTCTCCGCAAGAGTTGTAATATTGAAAATAGTTTCTGATAGCGGCGCTTTAGACACACTGATTTCTGGGGGTATTTCTGATGGCCGCACTGTAGACTCCCCTATGGCCGGAATGCTTGCTGATTCCAACATTTGAAGAGCATTTTGAATATTTATCATAGATTCGGCACCTATGGAGATTGTGGACTCTGTACGATTTAAGGGGAGTGGCAGTCCCGTAAAAACCATGTCAGTCTGCGTTGCGATCTCTGTTGTTTGACGCGGATTTACGGGCACCTCAACAGTATTAGCTTGAGACTTATTCCTTAAAAGTAGTCCTCCGACGATAACAATACCAAGAGCATTTAATATAGACGGCATCAGTTTCCATAGCACCCTGGCTACAGAGTTCTTTTTAGGGGGAGATAAACTACCTTGCGCTACTCTCTCGTTAGCGCCTTTATTCGCTGCAATGGGTGCTTTATGGTTAAGATCTGCCCATACACTTGTTGATAGCACAAAAGCTATTGCTATATGCGGGATTATGACAAAAGACATACTGTACCTCTTTCTCAAGGACCTGAGCCAACCGATGCTCTACAACTGCCTTATAGTCTGTACAATAGACTTTCTATCATTCATCACAAAAACTCATATAAAGTATTTGTGCGGTATGAGCATGTTGTATTTAGTTGTTTAGGTCAATCATTAGGATATATACTTCGAAACTATATTTCTTGGGCTTACCCTTAACGTGATATGCACTGAAGTTAATTTTTATGTTTGATTTGTGGTTGGCCAGATTACGAAAGTCATTGCTCGTTAGACGCCAAAAAAATAAATATATTGGCGGTCTTGTACTTAGACCAGTATGCGGCATATCTATAAGGCCAAAATCTCAAATTTATGACTTATAGACTTTAACAGAGCTTGCAGAGTTAACGATCAAACGGGTCGCTACTTTGATTGGCTAATGAGCTGCAAAAATCTACTTCTGTCCTCTACCTGACATATCGGATTTTTACATATCGCCTAAATCATACCCTCTGTTACCACTCAAAAATTCAAACCTATATTTGAATTTTTGAATCATTCATCCGAATATAGCCACACTATACACGTGACCGTGGTAGTTGTTTCCTAATATCCATGTACATAAGTCCTCCTCCTCTACAAGATGTTTATCGCGAATCTTTGTAGAGTTGACATGTTTTTACACGTATAAGGTTAATATTTGGTTAACAAGTTTATTAAGTAATTGTTTTATAAATGAAAAATTGTTAAAAATTTGTCAATTTGCGCTATTCAATGTATCGACTATTGAGGCATGGGATTATTTAAGAACCCAAGGACGTTCAAAAACAGCCTCGCCAAAAAAATGACCTTGGAAAAAATCGATACTCTGCTGTAAAAGAACCTCCAACTCTTGTTGAGTCTCGATGCACTCAGCAATTACTTTGATGTTACGCGCTTTACTAATATCAATTAAGGTATGTATAAAAGTCATACTATCAGAATTAGCTTGGATATTGTGAATAAATCCATGATCAATCTTTACATAATCTATATTGAGCTTAGAAAGATACAAAAATGACGTGTACCCAGCCCCAAAGTCGTCAAGAGCAATTTGAGGCCCAAGCTGTCGCAACGCATCAATAAATGACTGGGACTTTTCAAAACTATGCATCATAGCTGTTTCTGTAATTTCTATAATTAACTGAGAAGCCGCTTGTGGGCGCGGTGAAAATGCCTCTTTAAAACATTGTAACCATTCATCATTTCCTACAGTTAATGCTGACATATTAATTGCTAAGCGCAGATTTGGATGCTGTATCAGTTCACGTGCAGCCGCTTCCATAACCCATATATCCAGCAAACGCGCCCATCCCAATCTTTCCGCAACTGGTACAAATCGACTCGCCTTTACCACATCGCCATTTGGCCCGATCATGCGAATGAGGGCCTCATAAAAGCATACGTCCCTATTACGATTCACAACAGGCTGAAACGCGAGGCGCAGCCGATCTTGTACCATTGCTTTCTGTACAGACGCGTTGATCATCATATCCTGCTTACGCTGCTGATATTGTTGATCCGTGGATTTATACATCACAAATGACCCTACGCCTTGGCGTTTCGCTTTTGCTATTGCTGAGTCAGCATGGGTCATCACCTCATCTGTCTGTTCCCCTTGATCGGGAAACACTACCCCCCCAATAGAGACGGTAATATGAACAGGCCCCGCTTCTGTTTCAAAAGGATTTTGACGAATGAGCTGCAGCAAGCGTATTGCCACGTCCTGAATATCCCCACTTCCACAATGCTCAACAATAATCCCGTAACAATTTCCTGAGACTCTACCGATAATATCGGTGGGATTCAGCCAACTTTTAATACGGCGAGCTAGTTCAACAATGACGGAGTTTGCTGCGTTGAATCCATAGGCCAGATTAATCATATCCAAATTATCAATTGCCACAGCCAGATAACTTGCAGAAATATTGTAATGTTTTGCGTAATTTAAAGCTTGTGTTAATGCTTCACAGAAGCGGTGCTTGTTGAAGTACCCTGTTAAAGCATCATAATTTGAGCGGTACTCTAGGTATTCTTGACGCTGTTTGCGTGCGGTAACCACTCGCAATACCCCCATCAGTGAGGCTGCACGCCCAACACCAATGACATCTGCATGAGCGCGATCATGAAACCAGATATATTCTCCTTCACCCACAGAGACACGATACTCGCAATCGAAGATACCCCCTTCCGTGAAGTGTGTGGACAGGAGCTGCAAACGCACTAACAAATCGTTAGGATGTAGGAGCTCATGGAGGGCATCGCCTGTATCCGGCAAGTGTGTCCAAGAGGGTGGCGGCGTCCCAACCCAAGTGATCTTGTCCGTTTCCAAATCCCAGACATAAGCTAGATCGCCTGTTGCGGTTAGGAATTGGTCTAAAGAAAAATTGGGCTTCTCACTTGCGGCGGTCATTCAGGTCTCAGTAATCATGATTCACTGATTTTATTATATAAAATAACTATTAACAATCTCTTGTTTTATATCTGTCTCTTTCCGTATGGCCATGAAAAGTCCCCCAAGGGGATATACCCAATCCAAATGGAAAAGTTGATTGGGTATAGCTTCTAATAGACATAAAAAAAGCGCTGATAAACATCAGCGCTTTTTTTATAGAGAACTAAATTACTTAGCTTCTGCCTTTGCGCAATCAGCGAAGTTACCAGCCTTCAAAGCTGCTTCGATATGATCTGCCAATTCTTTTTGGCCAGCTTCTACAGCTTGCTTGTGAGCTGCCTCACATGCCTCTTTGGTGTTTGCATGCGCTACACCAGCTACACCAGCCAACAACATCGCTAGAACAACGTTCTTCATTCTTTATGCTCCATAAGATTTAAAGTTATACCCGCATCATTTGCGGGTTTGTTTGTATTTTACGTAGCTCACAGATAAGCGCAACAAAAATCTGCAACTCTTCTTAATACCCGAAAGCACAACCCCTTAAACTGTTGCAAAAATACTACACACCCCCAGCCCAACAGGCTTGCGAATTCAAAAAAATACCAAATTTATCAAAAATATATACAATAAAGGAATCTTAAATAGCATTATTTTTGATAAGTTTTTATTACCAGCCTACACGTAGAATCTTAAACAACTTGCTTTTTAAGAAGTTTATAGTCAGTACAAACAAAAAAGTTACCCCTGAGCGGACTATCTCAAAAACTTAGCCCTTGATTTTCTTAAACTGACAAGTATGCCCGCCTAATTTTTGCTTAATTTTAACGGATTATTTACCTTTTTTTAGCATTTTAGAAAAAATTGGGAGCACACTGAGACATGAATTTGAGAATTTATTATATATTACTTGTTCTACACAGCATGGAAATACTTTATGTATGTTCAGCTCATGCAGAGCCTTCGATGCACTTACGGCCATCGTCCCCGCCTGTATTCTATGAAACCAACCGATATTATTATGTTGTGCAAAACCAAGACATAGACACAGACTGGGATGGGTATGAGGCCCCAGATGGATTATTTCTCCCCATATCGGATACCAAATCAATCTGGATTAATACTGAGGATCTAGCCTCAAATAATTTAGAAGTACTCAGTAAAGTGCATAACTTATCAACAAATGATCAGTACCACTTACTATCGTTTTTAGAAGAGCGCAATCTAGTAACTCGGGTTCACAAACCCAACTTCAAGAATAGTGAGTTAGTTTAGGACTGGTACGGTGGGGATATAATAAAACTCGACACCTTCATCGTGCAATTCGCGCGCTTCTTCTAAGGTAAGGTCGCCAAATATATTACGCGGCTCGGCTTCTTTATAGTGAATTTTACGGGCTTCCTCAGCGAAATTATGCCCGACATCATCACAAAGCTTATGAACTTGCCCGTGGATAGCCCGCAAAAGCTTTTGCATGATGACAGTTTCTTCGTTTGGCTCACTGGCGATAATTTCTGCGATTACAGTATCAAACCCACTAATAGAGGTTTTGTCGTGCTCGGGATCAACCGCTGCCAGACTGGGGGCCATGATGGCTTTTCCAATCTCAATACTATCACAATAAGGGCAAGATATCTCTTCCTGAGCTACCTGCACCTCATAAGTTTGGCTATCACGAAACCAAGCATCAAACTCATGTCCTTCAGCACACTTTAAGCGATAAATAACCATCATTTCACCTGTGTTAATAGAGGATCCAACTCTCCTAGAGACTCTAAACGATATAAGTCATCACAGCCTCCAACATGAGTATCATGAATAAAAATCTGCGGCACAGTACGCCGACCTCCAGCACGTTGCATCATTTTTTCACGCACACCAGGACTATGGGTAACATCAGTCTCTGTAAATTCAACCCCTTTGCGACGCAGCAGATCTTTCGCACGATCACAATAAGGACAGGTGGTTGTTGTATATATCTCGATCATATGATTGAGGCTACTCCAATTCTTAAAATTATGCAAGAGCTCAAACATAGCGCACTGAAAATTTTAACAATGCTTCGTGAAATACCCCAATCGTCTACACTTTGTATGTGCGCGCAAATTTATGAGCAGGTATCTGCGAGATTAAGCCCGTTTATAGCTCAAGTGCCGGCAACGTTTCCCCCTTTACAAGCGGAGAATAAATGGGTCGTGCTGTAGCATAAGAAAATTCTGTGGCGGGCTCACAAAAATCAATCCTTTCGAGAGTTGGATGTTGGTTGAGCTCCTTGTGCAAATCAGCATAAAATTTTTGGTCAATTTTCATGTCCCCCACTCTAGGATGTATAACAACTTTTTTCGCTTTATGGTTTGTCAGAACCGCTGTCTGCAAAATGTCTTGTTCAGCGCTATTAGCCCATCCATGCAGAAATCGCAGTGTCTCGATGGGGTTTGCGGCTAAACTCTCAGTATATTGTCGTAACAAGCCCCATCTTTTTGCAGCATGGTCAAGGATAGCCTAATTTCTAGAACTTTGTATCCGTTGACTTTGCAATGCAAAAGGTTGTCCCAAGCTATTACTCATTTGTGGATACCCAGGGGTTCCAGGGACCATCATGGGCATGGGGCTATTTTGCAGAGAAACTTGTGTATCTAGAGGAAGCATCAATGGATTGACACCGACATTACTCAGTCCTTGTGCGACATAAGGAGTGCGCAAATTATTACTTGCCCTTAACGGGTCATTAATCAACCCTGGCGCATAAACCTTATACATCTGAGAGTTAATTGTTGGCGCTGTATAGCCAATCATGTTCACGATTGGCCTGATGGCGGTTGCAGCCTTATCAATGCCTTTGGAGACAAGAGCAGAGCCTTTGTTCACGATGTTTAGCCCTTGCTTCACGGTATACGTTGCCGCTTTTGCAGCTATTTGCTGAGTTTGCGGATTATCTGTCGGAATATTTTTGGACGTTATCTTGGTTACGAGCCCGACTCTTGTAAGACTTTGAGGTACTAAAGAACTTCCTTGCGCCGTTTTTTGGATGACTGCTTCAGTTTTTTGTAAGCCACTCGTCACAACACGCATCTTACTTACAGCTTTATTCCCGAGATTTCCGACATCTTGAAGAAGTGAGTTGGAAATCTTACCACTAGACCCCTTAAAGGCAGCTGCAGATAATCCTTGCCCAACGGCAAACGCTGAAAGCGCCCCGACGTTCGTTGTCAGATTTTTAATATCTTGTTCCGTTACTTTTTCACCACGACGCCGCTTTTCATCAATAAGGCGCGATGTATCATAAATGTTTTTGCCTTGCGCATACAGCTTATCCGCATTCGCTAACGTCGAAAACCCTATACTCAGCCCTGTCTTTGCTGCGGTTCCTACCCCGGGCACCACCATCAGGGCATTCGACGCAACTGTCCCAAGATTCCCAATGCTCTTCGCAATTAACAAACCACCGGCTTGCTTATCGCCACGTTTGAAAGCCTCAGCAGCACCAATAGCGTTATCTTGAGATGCAATGATAGCGCCACCAGTATTATCATAAACAAACTTATTTAAAGTCTTTGATTTTAAACGGTTTGCGTAAATGTTGGTTGCATTGACTTCAAACTCTTTGAAATCTTGGTAAAGTTTATCTTTGCGTCCTTTCACAGCATCATCCACGAAACGGCCAACGGACTTTCCAGTCTTCCCCACATCCTTAGCAAGACTCTCGAAGTTTTTTTGCTGGAAAATTGGCCCCCACAGTAAGGCCGTTGCCGCTGTATCTAACGCCCGAAAACCGCCTTTAACATCACCTTTCTGCCATGCTTTACCCATTTGTACAACATTACGACCGATCGTTTCAGCACGATTAACGTTATCCAGAGTCACAATATTTAAAGTATTTTTAGTGGCGTTAGCAATATTCGCGAACCCGCCTTTAATATCCCCATGCTTAAAGGCTGCAACGCCTGCTTCGCCGGCTTTTTTAATGGTTAAGGCGCTCTTTTTCAGATCCTTGACAAACTGCTCTTGCTCAAGTTTTTGACCAATGTCTTTACCAAACTTTTCTACTTTAGCACCAAATTTTTGAAAATCTTTACGAATTTTTGCATTATTATTATCGATATTCGTTTTTATCCGTGCATTGTTTTGTTGTATTTTCTTACCTAAATCATCGAATTTATGTTTAATATTTGCGTTACTTTTTTGGACAGCCTTACCTATATTGTTAAAGAAATCCCGTGCCGGATCCGCATAGATTGGCCGCATCAAACAAAGACAGAATATTAAACAAAGTAATCTCATATTTGCCTAATATACATATATTAGGCAAACAAATGGTTAATTTAGTCGATTCTGAAACATCCACTCCGTAGGTCTGTGGACCGACTAACTTACTGTTTGTGTTAAAGTACTTTGAACATATAAATCAATCGACCCGTAGGTATAGCGTGTATAGCCGCCGCTGGTACCTGCGTTAGACCAGCCACCCGTGGCAATAACGCGGTCGCCTGCCCCATCCCCCAAGACATATAAGGTATGACCTGAGGACGTCATATCGTTAACATCAGCTGTATTAAAAGTGACCGTATTATTTCCAGATCCAGTCAGGTTAATCTGCTCAATATTACGAATCTGGTTTGGCATCAGGGTTGTAAAATCAATGTTTCCATTGTTTGCGCCAACCATTAGAACATCGGTACCCGTCCCACCATCCACATAATCGCCACTTCTATACACAAACGTGTCATTACCAGAACCACCAATCAGCATGTTATTATTACCACGTCCATCGAGATAATCATCCCCGACACCCCCAATAATTGTATTACTGCCTGATGTTGTCCCATAAATTGTATCATTGCCTGCGCCACCGTCGAGGCGATTATCGGCAACACTGTTGCTTGTGTATGTGTCATTCCCTGAAGTCCCCGTCCAGGTATTTGAGTATGTCCAGTCCCGACCATAGATGATATAGCTTTGACCCGCATTCGTCGCTGCAGTGCTCGCGCCCACAATTAAGTCATCATAGCCATCGCCGTTGATATCACCTGCGGAATTTACACTCCGTCCAAAGCGGCTGCTGGCATCCCCATCAATGTAAAATCCTGTCGTTCCATTCAAGGCCGTCGTATCAAGTGTCGTTCCCCAACCACTCGCTTTACCAAAAACTACGGCTACACGCCCAGCGTTGGTATTAAAAGACTCCATACCAATCATAATATCAGCATAGCCATCGGCATTAAAATCTCCAGCAATATCTATTGAACTTACTGCCGCAGCCGTTCTGATTGCAAAACCATTTGTTCCATTGATAGAACTGATGTTAAAATCAGCTCCCGAGGTTGTGGCGTGCCAAGAAGATTTACCAAAGAATAAATAACTCATTGTGCTCGCGCCAGTAGCAAAAAAATCGTCATAACCATCACGGTTCACGTCTCCACCGCCACCAATGCTTGTGCCTAATTGTAAGTTAACCCCTGAACCGTCAATCACAATTCCTCGCGTATCTGTCCAGGTATTAACGTTGATGAAGCCACCCCCATAATTGGCAGCACTGCCTAAGACAACATACATCCGCCCTTCCTTGTTGCTACCGGTCACATTAAATTGGCTGGCCGCGATTAGAAAGTCATTATACCCGTCCCCATTAATATCCCCAATTGCTGTAACGCGTGTACCAGCTTGACTCGCCGCCGTTCCCTGGAATATTGCTCCTTTGGTTGCGGAGATTGCGCCAAGATTATCACTGTACGGCAGGTCAAGAGACAAAAAATTAGCACGACCGTAGTAAAAATAGCTATATCCTGTCGCGTTACTGCCAATCAGCATATCATCATATCCATCACCATTGACGTCTCCCACAGATGTCACTGAGTACCCCATTTTGTATCCATTATAGCCAATTAGGCCGGACACAGGAGAGCCATTAAGAGCTGCATCTGACAAACTATAGCTATTTGACCAAGTTGTACCGCCAAAAACAATATACGCACGTCCTGCATTTGAATAGAATGATTGATCATCCTGAAAATCCGTAGAATGGCTGCCAATAAGCATATCAGCATAGCCATCACCATTGAAGTCACCAGCTGAGACACCATCACGCTGTCCTAAAAAATCTTTGTTTGCGGTTGAGCCATTAAAAACAACCCCTGTTGTTGAGGTAAACGCACTAATGTTCGTACTGGTTGACCATCCCCCAGATTTTCCAAACACTAACAAGCTTTGCCCGGCGTTAGTATTTCTTAAGGGTGCAGATACAATAAAATCCATGTATCCATCATTATTAACATCTCCGGCAAAACTTACGGCATCACCAAGATTTGAACTTGCTGCACCTTGGATATAAAACCCTTTCGTACCATCAACATAGGTAGAGGCTGTGATTGTTGTTGGGACAGAAGTCACATTGTAAGATCCTGTTACAGTAGCCGTACTAAAAGCTGTCGTTCCCCCATTCGTGGTCACGCTTACTTTTGTGCCTACAGTCCCCGCCGTTTGATCCCACGCCTGATATGTTAGAGTTGCGGCACCGGTGCTCCCTGATGTGGGGACAAATCGCATTAAATCTGTTGAGCGTAGTAATAGGGCGCTAGATGTTGAGACGGCACCCACGGCTGTCCACGAAGATCCGCTGTCAGTACTATACTCCCATGTTCCCACGGCTGTGCTGACTGAGGTGACAGCAATACCTTGGGTAGCTCCTGAATCAACATCTGTAATACCGCTATTCGTCATGGTTGAAACATAGTTAAATTTATCCACTGTTGGGCTTACCCCAGTGTTCAACACCGGCGCATCATTCACATTCGTCACTGTGATCGTGCCATTCACCGTACTGCTGCTAAATGCCGTCGTGCCGCCGTTGGTTGTCGTGTTTGCTGTCGTCCCCGCCGTCCCCGACGTCTGATCCCATGCCCGATAGGTGATCGTTGCGGTGCCGTTATAGTCGGCATTCGGCACAAACCGCAGCATATCGGTACTGCGGAGCAACAGCGCACTGGCGGCTGAGACTGACCCCACCGCACTCCAACTTGACCCGCTGTTGGTGCTAAACTGCCACGTCCCGTTGGTGTTATCCGCCGCCGTCAGTGCTAGTCCAGATGCCGCACCTGAATCCACATCACTAATCGCTGAGTTAACAATCGTCGAGACCGTGTTACCACTCGGACTGCTCGTATCCTCGGCAATCGTCGTGAGCGATGGTGTCACCCCGGTGTTCAGGACCGGGGCATCATTCACCGCCGTCACCGTGATCGTGCCATTGACGGTGCTACTGCTAAACGCCGTCGTGCCGCCATTCGTTGTCGTGTTTGCTGTCGTCCCCGCTGTCCCCGACGTCTGATCCCACGCCCGATAGGTGATCGTTGCCGTGCCGCTATAGTCGGCATTGGGCACAAACCGCAGCATATCCGTGCTGCGCAGCAAGAGCGCACTGGCGCTGGAGACCGATCCCACCGCACTCCAGCTTGACCCGGCGTTGGTGCTAAACTGCCACGTCCCGTTGGTGTTATCCGCCGCCGTCAGCGCTAGTCCAGATGCCGCACCCGAATCCACATCACTAATCGCTGAGTTGACAATCGTCGAGACCGTGTTGCCACTCGGACTGCTCGTATCTTCAACAATTGTCGTGAGAGACGGCGTCACGCCGGTGTTCAGGACCGGTGCATCATTCACATTGGTGATCGTGATCGTGCCATTGACGGTGCTACTGCTAAACGCCGTCGTGCCGCCATTCGTTGTCGTGTTTGCTGTTGTCCCTGCTGTCCCCGACGTCTGATCCCACGCCCGGTAGGTAATCGTCGCGGTGCCGTTATAGTCGGCATTCGGCACAAACCGCAGCATATCAGTACTGCGGAGCAACAGCGCACTGGCGC
>JBILKX010000041.1:0-14124 GCA_044376435.1 Alphaproteobacteria bacterium
CTTCTTGGAGCGGATCTTGTCTCTGTTCCTCTCATGCCGGCAACAGCAGCTCAATCCCTTCCAGCTCCTCTCCCAAATCGCCGCTTCTTAATCTACCCCCGTGAACGGTTACCAGCAGTTTATCTTTTGTCCCAACCGTAGATAGTGTGGACAGTACCTTGATAAAACTTTTAGACGATAACTTGCTAATTATCAATAATACAATGACTCTTAACAACCTTTGGGAAGCGAGTATGAAAATCTCTTTTCTGCTAACAGAACCGCAAGATAAAACTCTTCTGTACCTTAACGCATTTAAAACAAAGATCGAAGGTTTAAGTAGCCCCACCAGCACCCCGGCACAGCAGGCATTAGATACGTTTTTTACAAATCTAAAAACCATTCAAAATAACGATATGAGTCAAATTCAAAGTATGTGGGAGGGGATTCAAAAGGAGAAACAGCAGAATCCAAACTATGCTCCAATGTGGGGGAACATGTTCATCCTTCACAACTTGATCAAGGCGCATCCCGCCCTAACTATAGAGCATGTTAAAGCCGTGCAAAACTTACTACTAACCGACGTCAAAACTGCAATTCAAAAGTCCAGCAGCAAAGCTGAAACTAAATAGTCAGCGCTAAACACTGACTCTGTGGGACCCAACATCCACCTACTACTTCAACACCACAACCTCATTGGGGGCTGAAAAATTCAGCACCAACCGGGCGCGCTCTTGCAGCATATCCGGGTCCAAACCTTCTGGACGCAGCAGCCGCACCCGGTGCTCAAGCTCGTCGTGCTCGCGTTTAATGGTTGTGTACATTTTATCCGCGGCTTCAAGCTCGTGGCTCAGGCGGTGCCAAGCTAAAATTCCATGATTGCCTTGTATAATATGATAGGCAAAATAGATCACCACAAAAATTGCTGCGCCTGGTTTCCACCATATGCGCAGCGTATGATGGGACAGGCGCATCAATTAGTTCCCCCAGAAATAGCTTGCCTGCTCTTCTAAAGCGGCCTCAATACGCAGCAACTGATTATACTTAGCCACACGGTCTGTCCGCGCGAGCGAGCCAGTCTTAATCTGGCCACAATTTGTCGCCACCGCTAGATCTGCAATCGTAGTATCTTCCGTTTCGCCAGACCGGTGCGACATCACCGCACGGTAGCCCGCACGATGGGCAAGCCGCACGGCCTCGAGTGTTTCAGTTAGTGTGCCAATTTGATTGACCTTAACTAAGATGGCGTTGGCAACCCCCTGGGTGATCCCCTCAACCAAACGCGCGGGATTGGTGACAAACACATCATCGCCAACCAACTGTATATTGCTCCCCAGGGCTTGCGTGAGGATTTGCCAACCGGCCCAATCATCTTCCGCCATGCCATCTTCTATGGAGATAATCGGATAATCACGCACCAACCCTTGATAAAAAGCGGTTAACCCTTCGCTATCGAGCAGTTGCCCTTCACCTCGGAAATTATATTTACCGCTTTCAAAAAGCTCCGTCGCGGCCACATCTAAGGCCAGCGCAATATCCTCACCCGGTGTATATCCAGCTTTGGCGATCGCCTGCATCACCGCATCGAGTGCTTCACGCGTAGACCGCAAAGCCGGGGCAAAGCCGCCTTCATCCCCCACGTTGGTATTGTGCCCAGCTTGTTTTAAATACGCCTTGAGGGCGTGAAACACCTCTGTCCCCATACGTAACGCCTCACTAAAGCTACTTGCGCCAATGGGCATAATCATGAACTCTTGAATATCGATCGGATTATCAGCATGGGCGCCGCCATTCATGATATTCATCATGGGCACGGGCAACCGGTGCGCATCAACCCCTCCCACATAGCGGTAGAGGGGCAGGCCACAGGCGGTCGCCGCCGCTTTAGCCACGGCCAAGCTCACACCCAAGATCGCGTTCGCTCCGAGGCGGCTTTTGTTGGCGGTCCCATCGAGCTCGATGAGCGTCCTATCGATCAAGCGTTGTTCCGTCGCATCTAAGCCAACAACCGCTTCAAAAATTTCGTCATTTACATTGCTTACAGCTTGCTCAACCCCCTTCCCCAAGTAACGTGACTTATCATTATCCCGCAACTCAACCGCTTCGTGTTGGCCTGTTGATGCCCCAGAGGGCACCGCAGCTCTACCCATGGTGCCGTCTTCTAAGATTACATCCACCTCAACGGTTGGGTTCCCGCGTGAGTCCAAAATCTGCCGCGCTTGGACGTCTAAAATTCCTGACATGTATTTTCTCCTTTATAATACTTTCTTACTAATATGGGATCTATCTTTGTGCACACAAATTCTCGAGTTCATCCCACTCGCGTTTACTTAATCCACTGGTTTCTAATGTTACCACCTCACCATTAAGGCGTCGCTTCACAATATCCCAAGCTGGTGCTGACAATGACACACTATTATGACGATAGTCTAGAAAAGCTTCGTGTGTAATCGGTACCCACGCCTGCAGAATTTGCATCATCACCTCGGCGTAGACACGGATCTCATATTGGGCGTGGCCATCGGCACGCAACCGCAAAAAATGCATGAGATTATGCAGATCTGTCTTCCAATACCATTGCGTATAATAATTCATGGTTAGGTTCATGCGCGCCAGCTCACGAGCGAGGCCGTAGCCTTCAAGATCGGTGACATTGCCATCGCTGACAGTTTGCCCGAGCAACTGCTCATACGTTGCATAGCATGTCTCCGAGTCACGCTTCAACAGGGCCAGCACCTCTGCTGCCTGCACCGAATCCAGTACCTGGTCTCGCCCTTGACGATTATTCGTCGACTGCAAGGCTAAATCCTCGGCGCGCGGTAGGTAGAATTCTTTATCCAGCACTGAATAGCGGGCTGAATATTCATTAACATTCGCAGTACGATGACGGATCCACTGCCTTGCCACAAATATGGGCAATTTTACATGCAGCTTGATCTCGCACATCTCAAAGGGTGTGGAGTGCCAGTGCCGCATAAGATACCTGATGAGCCCACGATCCTCATTCACACGTTTTGTGCCAGCGCCATAGGACACACGTGCCGCTTGCACCACCGCCGCATCATCGCCCATATAATCCACAACCCGCACAAAACCATGGTCCAACACTGGCAACGGTTGAAACAACATCGCTTCTAAAGCTGGCACCGTTGGACGGTGGGTGTGAAATTGCTGATCGCTGGCCTGGAGGATTTCTTGCTGTTGCTGAGCTGTCATGCGCATGGGATGGGTCTCCTCTTATTTTTTAAAACTACCTTAGGAATACAGTATCATCTTATACCAAAGCACTCAAATACCGTTCTGCATCTAAAGCGGCCATACAGCCTTGACCAGCTGCCGTCACCGCCTGCCGATATACTTTATCTTGAACATCGCCCGCGGCGAAGACGCCGGGGATATTGGTGAGCGTTGTCCCAGGCTCTGTGCGAATATAACCGCCTTCATCAAGTTCAAGCTGTTTTTGAAAGAGCGACGTCATGGGGGTATGACCGATGGCGACGAATAGCCCATCAATCGCGAGCTCTTGCAGTGCCCCGGTTATGGTATCGCGCAGGCGCACACGCTCCACTGAAGGCGGTGTCTCCGCCCCAAGGATTTCGTCAACGACATGGTTCCAGATAACCTTGATCTGAGGATGAGCCATCACCCGATCATGCAGCATTTTATCGCCCCGCAATTGATCGCGGCGATGCACGAGGTAAACTTGCCGGGCGTGATTGGTAAGATACAAGGCTTCCTCAGAGGCCGTATTGCCGCCACCAACCACCATCACGGTTTTATCGCGGTAAAAGAAGCCATCGCACGTGGCACATGCCGACACCCCAAAGCCGCGGAACTTCTCCTCACTGGGGATGCCGAGCCACTTTGCTTGCGCTCCTGTGCAGATGATGACCGCATCCGCCGTGTGCTGCTGGCCACGATCGGTTGTTAGCACAAACGGACGCCGGCCGAAATCCACAGCGGCGATCGATTCTTCAATGAGTTTCACGCCCACATGCTGAGCCTGAGCCTGCATCTGCGTCATCAGCCACGGCCCCTGAATTACTTCGGCAAATCCTGGATAATTTTCGACATCAGTGGTGATTGTCAGCTGCCCACCAGGTTGCATGCCCGTGAATAATACCGGCTTTAGGTTGGCGCGAGCGGCGTAAATTCCGGCTGTATATCCTGCAGGCCCGGCGCCAATAATGATAACTTTATGATGCATGCTCTCCACCCTCTCGTTGTGATCCGAAATATAGAAGGTTATTGCATGAATTTCAAATGAAATTCCTAATACCGCGATGACTATTCTCAGCACATACGAAAGCACTGGCTGCATGTTTAGAATCCTATCAGTTTTACGCCCACAGAATAGCCCATATTTTGCAACTCGGTTGCCGCATTATCAAGAGTAATCCGACTAAAGAACGGTAGCGTCTCACTTAAGTCTAAATTTTCTTTATCAGTAATGATGCCAAAAACCACTTGATAGTCTTGGGGGTTAAAGGGCTCTTTAGGCAAGAAATCAGAGATTTTTTTCTGCCATGCTTCCAGCTGCAACGGGATTTGCTTTTGTATCTCGTCTTTTAGGAATTTCCCAAGTATTTTTGGACACTCTTTCCCCCATTGCTCGCGTAACTTTTGATCACGATCTGCACCTGTTAATGCACTAGAAATTTGCCCTAGCTTCTCGCCTAGGGCATCCAAAAGGTGATTGTTTAAAATATCAAATAAGGCTTTGTCTTTATCGGAAGATTTGTTATATCTTTTTGTGGCATCTTTTGTCTTAAATGAGCTTTCCTGAATTTTTTTACCCTTTATATGTTGTGTATATTTTTCAAGGATAAATACAATTTTGTCGTTTTTGGACGGTTGAGATTGAAATGGCTTAGATTTTAGGATCTTATCACTGAATTTTTCAAAATCATCAGAAGATTCTAACCACTCTATTAATTCAGCTTGGGTAAATTTATCTTGCGCTTTTTGTCTAAAAAGCGGGTCTAATTTTAGATTTTTGCCGGAAACAACACCTTGATTAAATAAATGACTCAACAGACTAGAGTCAAGCTTACGCTTCACATGTATAAGAGCTCTTTGCTCTTGTTTTTGATACAATAGATCACAAACCTCTATCTGTGTTGCGTGACTTACCTCTGGGGTTACGCACCGTTGATCCATTAGCAGAAGTTCATTAGGTGTTTTCTTTACTACTCTTCGCAAGTATTTCCCCTCTGGTTCTTTGTGCTGACTTTTTAATAGTTCAGCATAGTCCAAATCAGCGAGAAGCAGCTTATTAACCCGGCTATCAATGCCCGCGGCATAATTGCTATTAATCTTAAACCATGATCCTTCATGCAGCGCATAAACCTCATTTTTTATTGGTAATACTAACGCTATCGAGTCATACCATGTCCAGGAAGTGATAACTTCTTCCCCCTCGCCCAAACGTTCTATTTTTTTTCCACCTAAGGTCTTCAGCGACAATGCTTTATCAGTTTTCATATAATCCTGCATTGCATTAAATGCCTCTACCAATGCTGAGTATTCTGTAACCTTACTTTTTGTAAATGTTACTCGATACCCCTCCCCCTCACTTTCTTGTTCCATTAATTCATGCCATGGCTCACATAACAAATAGGTACTTGGATCTTTCACAGCCTTAAGGAGTTCAGTATGTAAGGTTGGCACGACTAAATCATCGTTATCGAGGGGGCGGATATCATCAAACCACGGAAATTTCTTTTGATATTCTTGGGAATTATAATGGTCAAGCAACCCTTTTAATGTGGCTGGTAAACCTTTCAGATCTAGATTCTGTGAGAAGCTAACAAAAGCTTTATTCCCAGATAAAGTATAGTTTGCCCTTGAGTTGTCGATATTTGCTTCATCTTGAGAAATTTGCGCGGTGATCCCTTTAATCAAGGCACCGTAACGCTCTGGTTGAAATTTATACAATTCGGTTGGGGCCGCATAGATAGTTGTTGTAGAACGCGAATTAGTTTCCAAAGTCTTTTCTGACAATCGCAAAATTTTATTGGGGTCCACAGCATTGAGTGCCACTCGTAACCCAAATTCATTCTCGAGCTTCTGAGGGTCTAGCATAGTCCGGCCCTTTCCATAAATAATCGCAAACCTCCGAGACTCTGCCGTCATAAACATCACAGCGCTTTCTACCCTAGTTGCTTCTCCCGTCATTCCTGATACCGACTGCTGTGGGTCTATGTAGCTTTGGATTGTCGGCACCCAGAATAGCTGTTTAATAGGATTTGATTTGATATACATAGTTCCAGGTAGATTATCTTTGAGTGAATATGAAGATATACCTTCTATCCCTTTTTTTATTGCGTCTTTGGGATCCACATCAGGTTTTAACAAAGCTACGACCCAGCGCTTTGCAGAGGCTTGCTTTTTTGTTACTGGTGCCTGGGAGCTCTCTAGTTTACGCTTCACAGAAGCGTCACCAAAATCTTCTCTCAACTGTCTATCCAGATCATTTTCATCATCCGCACCATCTTCGGTGTCAGACATGGGAGCGATCAGCTCCTGCTGAGCTAACTCAAACGTTTCGTTTGAGTTAGAGCGATGGATTTGTCCTCGAGACGTGTGCTCCTGAAGATTGCCCTCCTCCATCGCAAATGATGATGATATCAGACAGCTGAGAATAATAAAAAAGCGTAGAATTGTAGAGTGCATGGACTTCCCCTTTTGAAAATAAAAATTATTATTATTATTTTTCAATTAGAACAAAAAAAGGAAAATCCGTCAATCTTTTTGCCTATCTTGTGTGGAACCACTTTTTACCCATGGCAACATACCTGTCAATCTGAGCATATATCTTGAGCGCTTAAAACCTTGCATGTGTTAGAAGCACAATTTTAAATCTACTTCTCATATCTATCCTCAGAGTGCCTTTATCACCGGAGGCTTTTTACCATGTGACCAGAAAATCTCCCCGATCATCACGGCGAGGAGAATCCAGCAATAGGACACATACGGAATTACCTCTACATAGGAAATGCCAGAGATTTTTATCGCAAGGAGCAGCTGCGCCCCATGAGGAATCAGCCCTTGGACAATACAGCTAGCGGTATCAAGAATATAGGCACGGCGTTCGGCTGAAACCTTAAAGTCTTCCCCCAAAGCCTTCCCAAATGGCGCAGCTAATAAAATGGCAATGGTATTATTAGCGATAAGAAAATCGACAATTCCAGAAATACTGGCGAGTAACAGCTCGGCAACGCGCTTTTGCTGGCGACGACGTCGCACCAGCTGATGCAGACGCTGCTGCAGAGCCTCGATCACGCCTTGATCACGGGCTAGACTTGCAAGTCCTCCCACCAGCAGCGATAATACCATGATTTCGTGCATTTCCTTAAAACCAGATGTAATATCACGGGCATATTCAACCAGACTATACCCGTACACAAGTCCAAGGGCACCGGCAAACAGCAAACTTAACACTAAAACAGCAAGGACATGTACCCTTGCAAAACCCAGCGCAAATAACACAAAGTAGGGCAAAATTTTAATCAGGTCGTAGGTCACTGCTTGCCCGTGCATAGGATGGATGTCCTGCCCGGGGAAAAATAACAGAATCAGCGTCAGCATCCCCGCAACACTGGCAATGCGGGCATTGAGAATAAACTTATCCCGAAACGAGGCCTGCTGTGACATGACCGAGGCAATCGTTGTATCCGAGATCATGGATAAATTATCACCGAACATCGCCGCCCCCACAACTGTGCCTACCGTCAAGGCCATATCAAGACCATGCTGATGCGCCAGCTCAACAGCAATCGGCGTGATGAGGGCAATCACGCCCATGGATGTTCCCAAGGATGTGGCAATAAATGCAGCGATTACAAACAGTCCCGGAAGCCATAAAACGGCCGGCAAATGGGCACTAATGACACTAACCGCGGCTTGAGCACAGCCAATGGATTTTGTCACCACACTAAAAGCGCCTGCTAATAAAAAGATTAAGCACATCACGAGGATATTTTCATCCTGCAAGCCACTGATAAAGGTGTGGGCTTTCTCGTTAAAGCGCTTGCGCGATAACAGCATGGCGAGAATACACGCCGGCAACATACACACAATCGGAGAGATTTGATAAAATGCTTCGGCAGTGCCTTGTATGGTAAAATACACACCACTTCCGCAGTAGAGTATGATGAATGTCAGTATCGGCAATAGCCCAGTGATAATTTTTGTCATATTTATGGTCTTATCTAGGTTTCCTTGAGATGTCCTAAAATGTCGTACATCATACTCAATGCGCTTGCTAATTACCAGAGTTTAGCTTCATTTTTGAATGATAACTTGGTAAGACGCGTCAAATAGGTCAACTGGCTTGGTGAGAAGCTCTGTGGCATCATACCCAGGTATAGGGCTTGTAGAGAGGTTGGGAATTTATCATAGCCTTGTTCTTCAAGCATGCGCGACCAACCTTGGGAGATATTTAACCTAGTTAAACAGGTTAAGTTTGCTAAAGTCTCCCATGATTCAAGCAGTGTACTTTCAAAGCAATCTAAAACCTTTAAGGATGTCGGCAGCACAATATGTTGAGACTGCTTATCAGGTTGCATCGTCCAAGTCGATTCAGCCAATCTCAAGTTTGTCAAATTTGTGAGCTGAGTCATAATCGGAGGGCAGTTCCATTTGCCATTTGATAAATCAAGCTCACATAGTGACCTGGGCAGAACTTGATCTAATTGACCGGCAATTGTCCCCCACGAATTATGAGCAAGGTTTAGTTTAGTTAAACGGCTCAAGGCAGTTAATGGAAAGATTAAGTCTATGGATACTTTACCTAAGCCTAGTTTTAACTCTGCCAAGGACTCTGGTAAATTGCTCTGTAATCCCTCGGCAAGTTTTTCTTTAATCGCCAAAGTAAGATCAAGAATTTTAAGATTAGTAAGCTTCGTGAAATCCGAGGAGAGCTTCTTTATCTTATTCCAAGAAAGATTCAGTGCGGTTAATGAGTCAGGAAAACTCGCCCCAACCTCATCACCATCAACACCTAAGGAATGCCCAGAAATATTAAGAACTTTTAGATTCGTTAAAGACGCAAAAAATGCTGGGACTTTGGTTAAGACTTTACCCTGCCGCTTCTGTCCAAAAATACTATAATCAAGGGTAAGATCCACTAAGGATATTGGTAAGTTGCGCCAAGAATTTTCATCTGCGTTCCCTAAATAATTGTTGCCCATATTTAAAGAGTTTAATTGCGTAAGCACAGAAAGTGCCTGGGGCACGTTACTCAAGCCGTTAGAAGATAAATCCAAATTTCTTAGCATTCTAGGGATAAAATGCAGATTTAATGGGGTGCGGCTTATCACAAATATATTCTGCGCGTTCCCTTGAAGACTTAAAGTCTCTAGGTGCATAAGATTTGTAAAAGTTTGAGGAAGACGGCGTATGCCAGTCTCTGATAAATCCAAAAACCGTAGAGAGGTCGGCAGTGAAATCTGATTTATGAGTTTACCGTGTGCTCCCAAGTTATTTTTAGCCATGATTAATTTTGTCAAGTTTGTCGCGACAGCGAAAGTAGGAAGGGTTGCCGCAAACACATGACCAGAAATATCTAAATGCTGCAATGTCAAAGGCAATGGATTTTGCAATCTCTCTGCAATACACCACGGTTTAACACTATTTTTATCCTTTACCTCTCCCAGACGTGAAGCTTGCAGCAACGCTCGTAGCGATGTACTCAGATTACATCTTATGAGGCTTAAGCTACCATACGGGAAGATCAGTTGATCCGGTGAAAATCGGCGGTTTCGTTCACATAATATCTGATCAATATGCTGCTTCCAGCGCTTACAGACCAGGCGCATTATTAAGGTATTCTTATCAGATACATAACCCACAATGACTGGAATCAGCTCTTTAGGCATAATGTTCAATGGATCACTGGACAAAGTGTGAAAGCTTTGCTGCGTAGCGATCGCGTTACTTTCCTCTTGCCCAGATGCACTGGGAAGTCTCAAAGCCAAAACTATTATGAATAAAAAACGCCTCATGATCACACCTTCAGCACTGACAAGATAACAACCTAAAGTTTCTCATCATTAGTCATCCGCACAATATCCGCAGCACGTATATAGCCGGGGGTTCCTTTGTTTAAAAAGCGCAACGCCCGTTCAGCCTGGGCTTGCCGGGCTTCTTTATCTCCCTTTGCCGCTGCTTCCTCAGCCAGCGCGAGCGCCATCATCCCCATATCGCCTCGCTTGCCGTAAGCAATGCTCAGGTAATGCCATAACAGCGGATTTTCGCGCTCATGAGCCTGCGCCCGCTCTAAAAGCGAGATCGCCTTCGGCAAATTTGGATTCGGCAGGGCCAAAAACGCACGCGCTGCATCAATCATCAGCAAGCTATCCTCAGGCAGCAGTCCCAGAGCCTGCTCGTAAGCAGTGCATGCAGCATTTATCTGTCCTGAATCAAGCAAAATTTGCGCACGCAAGTCTAAGACGTAGGCATCCCGAGGTAACATCTTTATGATACGGTCTAAGATCCCCAAAGATTTTACCGTCTCCCCTTGACGATGATAGGCAACAGCCTGAGCATATAACGAAGGTAAATCACCCGCCTTGTAAAGCCGCAAGGTGACTTCGGGCTTATTTGTAAAGGCAAAGAGCTTTGCCTGCATACGCGTAAATCGATCATGAAACTCTTGTGGCAAAGAGCGATTTATCATCTGAATCCTTTGGGAAATTCCCGCCCGCATCGCCGCGACACGTTCCTCGGTGGGTGGGTGCGTGCGTGTATAAGGATTATTGGGAAGCGCAGCGAGAAACTCCTCCCGGTCTAGCACTTGTAAAAAGGACATCAACCCAGTCAGAGGCCATTTTAAGCCATCAAGATATCGTAACGCTGCCTGATCAGCCGCCGATTCTTGGCCACGTGAGTAACTCAGCACCATGCGCTCACCGGCCTGAAAAGCCCCCATCGCGCTTGCCATCGCCACTTCGCTTGAACCGAGCAAGATACCGCCAGTTACGCCTAAAGCTGCTGTAGCCAACGCCATCATCAATTGCTTCTCCATGGCATTGACAAATCGCACGACGTGCCCGCCAGCAATATGGCCAGTCTCATGGGCAAGAACAGCGACAACCTCATCAGCGGATTTAGCCGCAAGTAAAAATCCACTATTGATCAGCATCAAGCCCCCTGATCCAGCGGCCGCATTAATTTGTGGATCCAGTAAGACTAAGAAACGTACAGGCAAAGTTAGCCCAGCCTGCTGGAAAATTGGCTGGATGTAGGACCTTAAGGTTGCCTCGATTTCAACATCGCGCAACACCACCAAGCGATCTTGGTTTGCATTGAGCCCACCACTTATTCCTAAGAAAAGACTCATGATACTTAACCAAGATAGAAAAGCAGATCGTCCGGATACGTAAAGTTTTCTCCACCACAAGCGTCTGGCAATCATTCCCAAATCAAGAATCCTTTTGTTTAGTTTGGTTGTGGGTACATCTTATGTCACTTGAGTAAACGTTGCCACCATCCTTTACGGTCTTTATTATGGCTATCATCATTTACTTCTGGACGACTTGCACGCACCATAGCTGGATCTGCTGCCTGGCGTGCTTCATCTACTATTTCACTGCTTCTGTCAGAGCTTTCAACAGCGTCAGGGTTCTCTCCACCTTCAGCTCCACGGGTTCGGTGACGCCCACGATGTCGGCGGCGACGGCGACGGCGGTTCCCCTCACGTCCCTGCTCACGCGACTCTCTATTTAGATTATCCCCTTCGTCTGCAGTGTCCTCAGAATCTACTATTTCAGCATCATCATCGAGGATTAGAGGATCTGCTACTTCTTCATCTTCTGGCTCAGCATCTGCCTCGGCAGCAAACATCTTCTCTTCTTCAATTGCTTGAGGACGCCCACTGCCGCGCCGGCGCCGGCGCCCAGAACGCGCGTCTGAGGCAGCAGCTTGCGTTGCAGGCTGATGAGAGATTTTCTCCGATGGGTCTGCAACACCGTCAGTGTCTTGTAAAGTACTCGTAATAGGCTCTAACTTAAACTGGCCTTGGATAATGTTTTTATCTGGCACAATATGAATAAGTGTCTTGTTCATTACTTCTAACCGCGATAGGTAATTACGCTTATGATTGAGCACAAATAATGCGACAGAAGGGGCAACATACACTAAAACCCGCTCGATCGACTGTTGTAGCAGCAAAGCTTCTACGGCACGCAAGGCGCGCAGTCCTGACGATTCTACAGAACGAACTAAGCCAGTGCCCGCACAGTGAGGACAAGGCGTCGTGATGGATTCAATAATACTTGGGCGCAGCCTCTGTCTTGACAACTCTAGGAGACCAAAGCTACTGATGCGGCCAATCTGGATACGGGCTTTATCCACCGCCATTGACTCTTTAAGACGGCGTTCCACTGCAGCTATGTTGCGGCTTTCCTCCATATCGATAAAGTCAATAACGACTAATCCAGCCAGATCACGCAGCCGCAGCTCACGTGCTATCTCCTCTGCAGCCTCTAGATTCGTTTTTAAAGCCGTTTCCTCAATGTGGCGTTCCCGTGTTGCCCGGCCTGAGTTCACATCTACGGAGACCAAAGCCTCTGTAGGATTGAGAACTATATATCCACCTGATGGCAATTGCACCATGGGGTTATGAATGCCATCAATCTGTGTTTCAACATTATAGCGCTGAAAGAGCGATACATTTTTATCCTTATAAAGCTCAACACGCTTGACATGACTTGGCACCAGTTTCTTGACAAAAGACCGAGCGCGCTCAAACCCTTGTTCCCCCTCAACTATAATACGGTCAATATCACGTGAATACATGTCACGAATCGCGCGGGTAATCAAGGCGCCCTCAGCGTGAATAAGCGTCGGCGCAATGGATTTTAAGGTCTGCTCGCGAATTTCATCCCAGAGATTCAGTAGATAATCAAAATCGCGCTTGACCTCGACTTTGCTACGATCAATCCCAGCCGTTCGAATAATCAGGCCCATCCCCTCAGGAACCTCAAGAGTTTCTACGATTGAACGCAACCGCTTGCGGTCTTCCGAATCATTAATTTTACGCGAAATACCGCCACCGCCCCGGCCCGCATTTGGCATAAGCACACAATAGCGCCCCGCCAAAGATAGATACGTGGTCATCGCAGCGCCTTTGTTCCCCCGCTCTTCTTTGACAACCTGCACAAGCATGATCTGGCGTTTTTTAACAACTTCTTGAATTTTATATTGTTTCAGCTGGCGCATCCGTGGGCGCGGACGAAACTCCTCAGCCTCATCTCCGCCAACCACCTCAACGTCAGGCGCAATGACACGCTCTTCATCGAAGTCTTCTTCGGAAATCTCTTCGTCGAGAACTTCTTCAATCTCCGCACGATCTGAAACAGGGATGCGATAATAATCGGGGTGAATCTCGCTGAAAGGGAGAAAACCGTGACGATTACCCCCAAACTCTACGAAGGCTGCCTGCAGAGACGGCTCAACACGCACAACCTTAGCGAGATAAATATTTGACTTAATAGTCTGCTTCGTCGTTGTTTCAAAATCAAATTCTTCTAAGCGACCATCCTTGACAATTGCCACCCGCGTTTCTTCCGAATGGGTCGCCTCTATTAACATATATTTGGCCATAAGCCTTCAAGCTCCTCGTTTGGCGAGCACGCAAAAAAGTAAAAATCATTGATGATTGAAATTGCATTATCGTCGCCAGATTAATATTAATATAATACATATGTACTCTGCATGCGATCAGACCAATCCAATCACCTAGTCCACAGAGCATATGATGTTTAGCAAACAAAAAACCCAAAACCGACCTAAAAAGTCGACTGTGCTTTTGATTAGATACATGCGTGATGTACTTATTCTTTTTTTTTAAAAATATTGTCATCGCCCTACCTAATATACCCAATCCAAATGGAAAAGTGGATTTTTGAGCGGGGAATTATGACCCTCGACCGGCGCTTGAAAAAGCCTTTTGTATCTCATTTCGATACAGTCGGTTCTTCAAGCTTACTATTGAGCCAAATTCCCTCTCTCAAATTCCCCGCTTTTTCATTTGCATTTATGATACCCAATCCAAATGGAAAAGTGGATTTTTGAGCGGCGAATTATGCCTCACTCCCGGCGCTTGAAAAAGCCTTATGTATCTCATTTCGATACAGTCGG
>JBILKX010000078.1:0-4728 GCA_044376435.1 Alphaproteobacteria bacterium
GAGCGCGGCAATCGCTTCTTGGAGCGGATCTTGTCTCTGTTCCTCTCATGCCGGCAACAGCAGCTCAATCCCTTCCAGCTCCTCTCCCAAATCGCTGCTTCTTAATCTACCCCCGTGAACGGTTACAAGAACTTGGTCAGCAGTATACACTTGTAGGGGAAGCTAAAACAACACTTGAAAAAGAGTGTAGGCAACAGGCAAAGAAGCTGCAATCCTATCAAGATCGTGAGCAAGAGCTGCAAGACAATGCGGTGTCTTTGGAAGCAAAAACCAAAGAGATTCAATCGCGCCTTGGCGCCGTACAGCTGCGTGAACACGAGTCTCAGACAATGCGTGAGAATCTAGAAACGCAGGCAAAGCAGATTGCTGCACAAAAGACTGAGGCAGATTTACTTATTAAAACTCTCACAGCCGAGAAAACACACCTTGAATCATTGGCGTCCACCTTTGAAAAATTGATAATCGACAACACGACTTTGCAAGCAGATCTTCAGCTTAAAGCAAGTGTTGTCAATGCAACGATCGAAAAAGACCCAACACTTCAGGCGGCAGTCACTGAAAAGAAACAACAAGAACGCCCCCTATTTAGCGTATTCAACGCAACAAAAAACTCTACCTTGGATTTTCCTCCCGAGCTTATTTTAGTTATTTTAGATCTTTGTGGGTTTGAGAATCTTAAATCGCTTCTCATGCTTAACAAGGAGACGAACCAAAGTATGAAGGCCTGTATCAACAAATCACCAGCAATATTCTTCCAGAAAGTTTATCCCTCGTTCATTAGTTTAGAGCCGACGCCTGTAGAGATTTTTGGGGTGCCCCCGCTCGATGAAAATCTTTTCAAAGAGCCGACGCCGGTAAAACTGCTGCAAAGTCTCCCGAAAGTGTTTAAACATCAAGACACGAAAAAGCAAAAGCACTATTTCTTGCCGCTCCCTTATGCGAAGGACTTCTTGGGGTTATTAAAAGAGGTCGCTGTAAAACACCCCGCCATTAAAGAGATATTCAATGCTCATCCGCTGCCCGTATGGATCGGGCCTGTGATCAAACTGACACCGTTCCAAACGGATGTCACGCTTGACGAGAAACAGAACATCGCAGTGTATAACGCATTATATTGCGACGCTATGGACGCGAGCATGACAGAGCTGAAAGGGGCGGGGACATTAGTCCGACAACATCCCCATGTGCTCTTGAGGACACCTAAGGACCATTCTATTCTATATCCATACAATAATAGACGCGACACCCCCATCGCACGTCTGCTGCGCACCTTTCTCGAGGAATTTTTGCAACCCTATCCAGTGACACCAATTCCAGGACAACACTTCACGCAGTGCGTCTCCTTATGTGGCTGGATCTATGAGTGTATGATCGGCTATGGCCCTGGTCCCGAAAACCTGTATACCAAAATACGTACGTTGTGTAACAGCATGGAGGCCACAAAACAATCAGCGCTTCAAACAATTCATATACCTTCTCATACAAATTGTCTAAACAAGACGATTCCGCTAGTTTGCAAAGAAATCGTCCTGGGATCTGGGACAATAAAGACAAACAATGAGGAGGAAGATGATGATGAGGACACAATCGCTCTATACAATCTACACTATCTGCTTGGCACGAGAAAGTATGGTCCCAATTCACACACGCGTGAGCAGGCACATGAACCCATTCCTCACAATGTGCAAATATTACGGTTTCTCAATTATTCTTTTGATCAAAAAAGTGTGCAGCGGATACCGTTTGCATACCAAAACATCCCCCATCTTATTATCCACGTGCCCGAAGGCTGGCAATTAACAGAGGATATAAAAGCAGCTTTACAAACTCGCGTTAAGAACTCAAAGACGCTTCAGTCCATTACGCTCATGACCGAGTGCAAGAATATGAATTGGCACGCCTCAAAGCAGTTAGGCCAATTTCTGAAGACGGTTACGCCCCCCCAGACGAGCTAAGGCCCGCCGTGGATTCCTATAAACTAAAAAGGCTAGCCCTCCATGGGCTAGCCTTTTTAGTCGGTTGGTTATTATTATTGATTGTTTTGGGGAAGCTCAAAACACTTACGCAGAATCTGCTCTGGGGTAAGAAGACGGTTTTTGTTCGCTTCGTACCAGACCGCGCCCATACGCATGGCTTGTTGTTGATGCGCCGGCGCTAGGTGATTTTTCGCATTGCGATAATAATCACGCATGGATTCTGCAGAGGCACTGGGGGTTTTGGTAGGATGATCTTTCTCCCACAAATGGTACACGTGCAGCCACTTCAAGCCCTCGAGGCGATCCGAGTCGGACCTGTTGCGATCTGTATAGTAGCGCCCCATATCAAATGCTCCCAGGGCAAGGCCTTGATCAAGAGCGGTTCTAAACAGCAAGAGCCCCTTTTCTTTGTCCACGGCAACGGCTTGACCGAGATAATACATCTCGCCTAAAGAGGTGATAGCCACTGGGAAGCAGGCGGTTGCCGCTTGCTCGACCATCCGGAAGGCGCGGGGGTGATCTTTAGGGATATTAATCCCGAGCTTTAGTTGATTGCCCAAATTATTTAAAGCACAGACATGGTTTTGCTCAGCAGCTCGTGCATACCAGAAAATGGCTTTGGTCCAGTCTTGACGGGTGCCTTCGCCATAGGCATACATCCGCCCTAAGAGGAACTGCGCATCGGCGTCGCCAGCTTCAGAAAGCTCTTGTAACGCTTCAAAGGCGACATGGGGCGGATTGTTGGTATAGATGACATAAGACTCATTCGGGCCCGAGGCGCACCCACTGAGTAATGATGAGAGTAACAAACCTATGGGTAAGGCTTTGCGGTGAAAATTCTTTAGCATGAGAGTCTCCTTCAATTTGCTTTGTCAATACAGATTGACAAACAGCCCTCATTTATTCAAATGAAAAAATACATTAAAATTCACCTTGGCAATTCTTAAACGAGCGCCTTGTGGTAAAAACACTCCCTATGGGGCTGCGCTCAGAGAGGCTGGCATTAAAATACACATTGACGGCAGCCAAATGATTCCGTAACCTTAAGGAAAACGGGAGTGAAGAATGATGAAGTATTGGGTATCAATCCTTGCTGTAATGTTTATTTCAGGATGTGTATCGGATTCTAAAATATCTTATGTAGGTGCCCCAAAGTACCGTGATAAATATACTGTGGGATTGACTGTAAAATACCTTGATGTTGTTAATTCTTATGTGGCTCCAGAGCGAGAGCCTCACGTAGAACATATGATGCCATTTCGCTTATGTGATTATGCAACCGAGTGGGCGCATCATCGCTTGAAGCCTCAGGGGAAGAAAGGCTTTGCCATCGTTACGATCGAGCAAGCCTCAATCGTTCAGGTACCGCTCTCCAAGCAAAAAATGAGTTGGATGGGATCTTTAAATCGCTGCGAAAGCGATCGCTTTGATGCAGAGCTGGCGCTGCGTATCGATTTTATGGATTATAAGGGCTTCCCTAATGGTGTTGCATTTGCGAAAGTGCGCCGTTCGCAGACAATCCTAGAAAACACACCTATTGACGAGCGGCAGAATGTCTTGCAAAAGCTCAGTGTGCAGATCATTGATGCTCTCGATGAAGAGCTCGAAAAGAATTTGCGGCATAATGCGCCTAAGTTGATTATAGAATCTTAAAATAAGGGTATTATGGTCAGCTCAAAAGTCCATTCTGGGGCGCATTGACTTTGTCAAAGCTGGTGGCTTTCAGGCTCACGTATGTTGAATACACTCCGCGTCATAGCGTGCTTTTTCATTCACATTGAACTGTCAACATTTAACTGAAAAAGCTAAGCCATTAAGCGGCAGGCGCTAGCATGGGAAGGGACTCAGGTGGTAGCGTTGCCTCTTCTAGCACAGAGTTAATTTTAGGCTTTCGAGCTGTAATTTTATTCATGAGGCTGCGGTAATCTGCAATAAATTGTTCGCGTAGCGGCTTGCCGTGCCAGTACGGTTTCAAGAGGTAGCGATAAAGTATACTCGCTGTGGTCAGACTCAATCCACCAAGTAGCCAGTAGTCTACCAAGTGCTTTTGTTTGTAGCCTAACCAAAAATAGCATATGAGGCTGAATCCTGTGATTGTAACTCCTGTCAGAATTCCGCTTTCTGTCAAGACCGCTGTGAATGAACCAACCGCAGAGATGAGGCCATCTGTGAGGGCAGACCTTGATTTGGAGTTAGTAACGGTCGCAGGTCCCGTAAGGTGGTATTTGATAACTGTGCCATTGGGGTGATAAAGAGTCCTTGTTAAGCTATCGATTGTATAACCACGCCGTGTATATGAAGGAAGCTCATCAAAAGCATCTAAGCCCATTTGTAATAATCCAGGATTCATTAAATTAATTAAGGCATTCGTATCAGCTATTTTTTGTTCATATAATTTGAATGTATTAAAGTATCGAATACTTGTTTTATCTTGAAAGCCATGCAACTCATGATGCAATTTCATTACCTCTGCCATCAGGTCGTCATATTGCGCCCTGTATCCTAGTTGCTGTTTCTCTAGGGCTGGCAGCTCTGGGGCAACAAACCCTTTTATATTATTGCCCAAGGTGCTGGTGATTTTTCGCGCCTCCTTACTCAGGGCCTTAAATATACGCTCAGACTGCGCTTCTTTTGTAACCGTTCACGGGGGTGAATGAAAAAAAAGAGATGACATAAGTTAAGTGTTTGAATAGACTGTATAGGTAATACATTCAAAGGCTTGACATATATGCACGAAATTGACCTCCATAGA
>JBILKX010000042.1:0-14025 GCA_044376435.1 Alphaproteobacteria bacterium
CAAGGGATTTGGGAATCTCGATAAGCCGGTGGGGAGTGGCTTGGTGAGATCGACATCGACGACGGGCTGGCTGAGGAGTGTCGATAAAGCGTTGGCAAGCTGGGGAGTGTGGAGGGTTTTGTAGATCGCCCGAGGGGAGATGGTGGCGGCCTGCATCTTATCGACGAGTATTGCTTCTGGCGACAAGGGCTGGGAGGTAAGGGTGCGCAGGCGTTTGCTGAAATCATCGTTGACAAGTGGGTGAAAGGCTTTGCACAGCTGCGAAACGGCGAGGAGGTCTTTGGGGGATAGATAGCCAAAGATCTTCACCAGAATTTCGCTGGGAAATTCAGTCAAACTACGCACCTCCTGAGCTCGGGAGGCAAAGGGGGCGGCAAAAACTAGGGCTAGACAGAGGGCCCGTAAAAGTGGTTGGTTAAACATTTCTCTCATCCTGTTGGTCTATATATTATGAAGCTTCTCCACCTGCTACAAAGATGTGTCTTCTTGGAAAATATATTTTTGTACAGTAATATCCGGAGTGCGAATAAATGTCAAGCCTATTTTGTGGGGTTGGGGAATTTCAGGCAGTTCATCGGCGGATCGAGCCTCAGGTGTTCGTCTCGCACGGCTCATCTTAGCCTAGATTTTCTTCAGTCGCACATAAAATGCCCCACTGCCGCCGTCCTCCATGCGGGCTTGAGCGTATCCACTGACGAGATGGGGGAGCTGATCAAGCCACAACGGAAGATGTGTGCGTAAGGTGCCACCATTCATCGTGCCTTTACCAGTGATGACTAAAATCCAAGTAAATCCTTTCTGACGAGAGCTCGCTAAGAATTGTAGAAGCGCGTGCTGCGCTTGGGTTTGAGTGTAGCCATGTAGATCAAGGCGGGCATTAACAGCAGGTCGGCGTAAGCGCTGCGGAAATGCGCGAGTGCAGAGAGGCGGGGCACTATGGTTGATGTTAGGATAAGATGGCGGTTGCTCACGCGGGGTGATTGAGATTCTGGGCTCCGGCTTGGATGCTGCCGCCTTGGGGCGTTGCCGTAGCTTTTTTACATTCCTACAAAATTGATCCCACTCTTGGGAACTCATACACGTTACTTTCTCAAAAACAGTGATGCCTTTTATACCCACTCCAAACTCTCCCCTTTTGGGTATGGGCGTTAACTCCTTTGTGCCTAGATTCTATCGTAACTGTTTTAACATACAAGCAATAATTCTTATACCCAATGCAAGTGAAAAAGTCTTGTTTAGGTCACGTTTGGGCCATAGCTTTAAGATTTGGGGCAGGGCAAGCCTATAAAAAAGGAGGCATAAAAGCCTCCTTTTTTAGTCCAGCAAGTGCTGCGTTACATTTGCTCAGTAGCGTGGTGCTCCACAGCTGTGGCGTGATGCTCACCATGGGCATTTGCATCATGGTGTGCATGATGTGTATTGTGGCCATGATGCTTATGGTGTTTCTTTTTGCCATGATGCTTTTTGTGATGGTGCTCAGCAGCAGCATGGTGCTCGGCATGGCCATGATGCTTCTTCTTGCCATGGTGATGACCTGGGTGCTTTTGATGTGCGCCCTGATGATCAAAATGGGTAAATCCTAGCTCACGAATGTGATGCGCAATCTCAAGTACGCGAGCGTACTCAGCTGCGATTTCCGAAGGTACTTCCGCGGACTCTGTTCCGGCGTCATTTTCTTGATGGCAGCATTCATCATTGCCCATGGAGAATACTGGATTCGCTAGAGCCACTGAGCCTGCTAGCAAAACTAATAATTTGATATTTCTCATAATTTCCTCGCCCTGTTAATTTTAAACAATTGTTTTTCATAAGTAGGTTAACAATAGATTATTAACAATTGGTAAATTTTTTTATTTTTTGTCTTTGGGTCTTGATAAACCGCGAATTTTTAGATCACTTAATTTCAAGCTTTACCTTGGAGATCATTAGAATATTGATCTCCAAGGTAAACTTATGCAATTTTTTAAGAAATTGCGTCCTTAAAACCTTTCAAAGCACGGAATTTTGGAAGTTTCGAGGCTTTAATCTTGATCTTTTCTCCTGTCCGAGGATTGCGTCCTTCGGTGGCGGCACGCTTGGTCACATAAAAAGATCCAAATCCAGCAATTCTTACTTCATCACCCTTTTTCAAGGTTTTAAAGATAGCACCAATAATAGATTCCAAGACACGTTCAGCGTTTGCCTTTGTCGTGCCTGCTTCATCTGCTGCCGCATCAATAAGTTCTTTTCTATTCACAGCTCAACCCTTCTGTTAAAGTTATTCAAACCAAGATCGTAAATAATAACTGCAGTCGCAGCAATCTCTAGGTTCCGTCTACTTTTGGAATTTTAGTGATATAAAAACCGCTTAGTCAAGCGGTTTATTACTTAAAGGTCTATTTTTCAGTGCGCCAGTATATTTTTTTATCAAATAAGTATTGTGCTGAAGGGGGGTAATAATAGTTTTCGTTCCCCCATCCGGCCAGAAATGTCTCCGCATTGTGCTTTTCTTCATAGGTAAATTCTGCTAAGAAAAATTCACGACTATCCGTAATGCAACGCAAGCGATTATTCGCATATGCTAAATTGATAAAGTCATGGTCAATGGCGAAAAAACTTGCCAATGCGTGATACCCGCATGCGGGACGATATAACATGATCTCAATCATTTCAGGTGTTGCATAAAAACACAGGGGTTGAGGAAAAGCAAATCGTCCTATATACGCCCCAGAGTCTTGTTCAACTTCTAGCATGGGATTGGTTGTATGCATAGCCGCAACGTTTTGAGTATGTAAGTATGTGCTAAAACACTCTTGCACAAATTTTGGTAAATTCAGCGGCTGATCAGAGAGACGAAAATAACCAGCAAGCTCACGATACGCTTTCTGAGCGCTAATGCGCGGTCCAGGAGCAACAACAAATTCTTCAGGTTTCATGGTGCGCAGCACATTGGCTAACGAACCTCCAGCAACGATCATGTCTGGCAATGCCATCATTATAATTGATTTATGATTAAGAGAGCGTGTGATTTGATCTAGGAGGGGCAAAACCAGGAGCGCAAAAGCATCTTGTGTTGTGTCTTTGACAAGCTTTGTATCTAAAAGCTGAGTATTCATACGTATGGCAATGCCACAGCTTCTTAATTTATGAAAGAATCGCTCCAGGCGCTCCTGGTCTTGCGGTTGTCCGTAGATATTAGCAACGACTGTGCGCTCTTTGCATAAATCCTGAAAGCCTTCACTACACCATAAAGCTGGGAACGCAACGTCCTCAAGAAAGGCACAATGGTCAACCCCATACGCGACCATAAATAATTCGATAACTTCGCCGTAATCGCGGCCGCTTAAATCTGGATGTTCGTCAAAAGCAGAGATGTTGCCCTGGCAGTGAGCGGCATAAATCTCGGGAAATTGGTGAAAAATCATACTGAGTCGTAATCGTTGAGACCAGTGATCGTCTTTTAAGAGGGGCTGCGCTTGTATGAAAACTCTGAGGGCTTTAGGGCGCTCATTAAGTTCAGTATAAAGATCTGCGAGCATGATATAAGCACGCAGATCATTTGAAGAAATCTCAATAGCTTTCTTTAAAAAGCTCTCAGCTTTGTCGTAGGCTTTGGTGCGCACAAGAAAGCGAGCATAATCCATGAGGCATTCATGATCAAAAGCATGCGCTGTAATCAGTTTTTGGTACTCATTTTCAGCCGCTTCAATATCACCCTGGCGATAGATCACGTCTGCAAGAAGTAAACGGTATCCTTTATCTTCTGGCCATTGAGCGAGATAGCGCTGACATAATGCCAACAGACGATCGGTACGGTTCAAGCGGTTGAGTAAACTGCCAAGCTCATTGTAAATACGTTGGTCACTTGGATTCATTTCTAGGCAATGCGCAAACTGCTCGATAGCGTCATCAAGTTTCCCTTGCTTGCTCAATACAATGCCAAGGTTTATGTTATTGTCAAACAGGTTGGGCGCAAGGGCAAGAGCTTTGCGGAAATGGTTTTCGGCAATATCATATTTTCCTAAAGAGGATGCCGAGACAGCAGCAATGAGGTAGGCGTCATGATATTGAGGATTGAGCTCAATGGCCACCTCTGCAGCATAGCTGGCTTCAGTGTATTGATTTTTCTCTAGCAATTGAAAGGCAATTTGTAAAAAACTCTCAGCAGTGGGTGGGGAAGAAGTTTGCGATAACATAAGAAAATCCTTATTTTTATTATTTTTTTTGGTAATCACTTTTCTTGGTTTAGATACGAAAGGTGTTTGTGAGTGCGGGTCGCGCCGCATCATGCCGCTCTCAAAAATCTATTTTTTATTTGTATTTTGTATACACACATATCATGCCTGGGATTGATTAATAAAATTTAAACCTTGCTGCTTCACAATAACAAAATAAACACGTCACATATCCGGAAATAAAGATAAGAAAGAAGTAGGTTAGTGTGTCACTTGATATTGTAACAGGCGGATCAGGTTTTATCGGCAGTCACCTTGTCGATGCGTTGGTGGCAGCGGGACGCCATGTGCGGGTTATTGATAATAATAAAACCAACACTCTCCTCAATCTTGCGCATGCACGGAAACATAGTCGTAAAAGTGATCGACTTGAGATCTGGCATGTGGACATCAACAATTATGGAAAGCTCGAACCGCTGTTTCAAGGGGCGGAGCGTGTATTTCATTTAGCTGCACTTGCAGATATTGTGCCCTCTATAGAAAACCCGCAACAGTATTACTCGACAAACGTGTCAGGCACCTTGAATGTGTGCCAAGCCGCGGTGAAAGCAGGGGTAAGGCGCCTTGTGTATACGGCGTCGTCTTCGTGTTATGGCATCCCTGATCATTATCCGACGGCTGAGTCTAGCCCGAATCGTCCCCAGTATCCTTATGCATTGACGAAATTGTTAGGTGAGCAGCTGGTCATGCACTGGGCACAAGTTTATGGACTGCCAGCGCTGTCTTTACGTTTGTTTAACGTGTATGGACCAAGGGCCCGAACAAATGGTGCCTATGGCGCTGTATTTGGTGTTTTCTTAGCGCAGCTGTTAAATCGCCAGCCGCTAACAGTGGTTGGAGATGGCAAGCAGACGCGCGACTTCACCTACGTCAGTGATGTGGTGTCAGCCTTAATCCGCGCGGCAGAGAGTACGCGTAGTGGTATCTATAATGTCGGCAGTGGGTGTCCAATTTCTGTTAATAAGTTGGTGGAGTTATTGGGGGCGCCTAAAATAGTCCACATTCCCAAGCGTCCCGGTGAGCCCGAGTGTACCCACGCGGACATCACAGCATTTTGTCGGGATTTTGATTGGCGACCGCAGGTTACCATTGAGCAAGGTGTTGGTCAGATGCTCGCAAATATTAACTATTGGCGTAATGCGCCAGTATGGACGCCTCAAAGCATTGAGAAAGCGACGCAACTATGGTTTGAAAGATTAGGGGCAGCATCATGAAGCCATTCACCGCAGAGCAGGTTTCGCAGGATACGCGCGATAAGATCTACCCGCTGCATCACTTGGGGAATATCATCCATAATTGGCGACAGCAAAATCCTGGAAAAGCTGTGGTGATGTGCCATGGTGTATTTGACTTGTTTCACTGGGGGCATTTGCATCACCTCGAGCAAGCGCGTCAGATGGGAGACCTGCTCGTCGTCACATTAACAGCAGACGCCTTCGTCAATAAGGGGCCAGGGCGGCCTGTTTTTAATGAAAACTATCGTGCTGAATTAATAGCGGCCCTCGCCTGTGTAGATTTTGTGGCTATTAATCATGCAGCAACAGCACTCAATACAATTAAGGCTATTCAACCAAATATATATGTGAAGGGGAGCGACTATGCGCAACCTGACGAGGATATTACCGGCAAGATTTCTGAAGAGCAAGCCGCGGTGGAGGCGTATGGTGGGGCGCTGGTGTTTACGGGAGGAGAGGTGTTTAGTTCCTCCTCAATCATTAATAATCACTTTAGTATTGTCGAAGGACCTCTTGACGGCTACTTAAGAGAGAAGCGGGGGATTAACGGGTATTTTAAGCATTTACAGCATGCTATTAATCAGCTCCAAGACTTAAAAGTGGTCTTAGTCGGTGAGACTATTGTTGATGAGTATCAATATGTTTTTCCCATGGGAAAAACCCCGAAAGAAAATATGATTGCGACGCTTTTTCAAAATAAAGAAATGTTTGGCGGCGGTGTCATCGCGGCGGCGAATCATATCGCGAGCTTCTGTCGTGAGGTGGAAGTGGTAACAGCTCTAGGGGAGCTAGATACACACGAGGAGTTAATCCGTCAAAGCCTGCGACCAAACGTTAAACTCAATGCTATTACCATTCCTGGCGTCCCGACAATCCGCAAAAGTCGGATTATTGATAAAAACTATTTCGCGAAGCTGCATGAAGTCTACTATATGAATGATGAGCCGTTGTCTCCAAGACTGACATCGGTGCTTAACCAGCTCATTACCAGTAAGGCTAAGGATGCGGGCCTTGTCATTGTCACAGATTTTGGACATGGGCTCATTAATGAGACAACACGGGCAGTTTTGGAAAATCTTGACACTTTCCTAGCCGTGAATAGCCAAACGAATACAGCCAACTTTGGCTATAACCCCATTACAAAATACCAAAGATGTGACTATTTTTGCATCGATGCCCCTGAGGCGCGCATGGCAACACGGAATAAATATGCCAGCATGCGCGAGGTGTCATCAATCCTCGCAGGGCGCCAGCCTCAATGCGGTAAGTTTATCATTACCCATGGGCGGCATGGATGTTTGATTTATGACCAAGGTGATATGGCAGAGATTCCTGCTTTTACAACACGAGTGATTGATACAATCGGTGCGGGTGACGCATTTCTGGCAATTACTTCGCCGCTGGTGGCGGTTGGTCTTGATATGGCAGATGTGGGTTTTATTGGCAATGCTGTAGGTGCTTTGAAGGTAAATATTGTTGGGCATCGTCAGTCAATTGAACCTGTGTCTTTGTTGAAATTCTTAACGACGTTACTCAAATGAAACTATTTATTCCCTACTTAAGTGAATTAAACTCTTGTTTGGCGCACACAGTCGCGACAACGGATACTGGATCAGTCGCTGATATCAATAGTGCGATTCTCTGGCATCAGCGACAACTGCAGCGCATTCCCGGCAGTATCAATAAACAAATTATCATTGGTAATGGTGGTAGCGCGGCTATTGCCAGCCATATGGCCATTGACTATAGCAAGAATGGTGGCATTCGTTCCTTAAGCTTTAATGATAGCTCTTTGCTCACTTGCTTAAGTAATGATTTTGGCTACGAGCATGTGTTTGCTGAGGCAATACGTATACATGCGTTGCCCGGAGACTTATTAGTAGCCATTAGCAGCTCTGGTCAATCAAAGAACATTTTGAATGCCGTCACCATGGCAAAAAGTCTGGGATGTCAGGTGTTAACGATGAGTGGATTTCAAGACGATAATCCGCTGCGTACGGCTGGTCATATGAATTTATACGTTCCATCAGACCAATATGGTTTTGTTGAAATAGCGCATTTAGCATTACTGCATGCCGCTTTGGATCTGTTGATGGGATGGGGGAAACCATCGATGTTGGAAAGGCAGATAGTATGAAAGAGCATATCTTAATTACGGGTGGTGCTGGGTACGTGGGGAGTGTTCTCGTTCCAAAGCTTTTCAATATGGGGCATCAAGTCACTGTGCTGGATTTATATCTTTATGGTGACGATGTGTTCGAAGCATACCGCTCCTATAGAGGGCTGAGAGAAATTAAAGGCGATATTCGCAACAGAAAATTGGTTCAGGAAGCGATGCGGGGCATTGATGTCGTAATTCACCTGGCGTGTATCTCCAATGATCCATCCTTCGAGCTTGATCCCCAACTTGGTAAATCCATTAATTATGATTGCTTCGCGCCTTTAGTACGTGCGGCAAAATCTGCGGGTGTAAAGCGTTTTATTTATGCATCTTCATCAAGTGTCTATGGCGTTAGGGATGAGAAAAATGTTACCGAAGGACTGCCGCTGACCCCATTGACAGATTACTCAAAATACAAGGCAATGTGTGAAGATATCTTGATGCAAGAGCGAGGGCCCGGGTTTACAACAACGATTCTACGGCCTGCGACAGTCTGCGGATATGCGCCAAGATTGCGTTTGGATTTAACGGTGAATATTCTCACCGCCCATGCGTTGCAGAAGGGGTACATTACAGTATTCGGGGGCAGTCAAAAGCGCCCTAATATTCATATAGAGGATATGTCTGACGTCTATGTTAGGTGCATCTCGTGTCACCCAGCATTGATTGATGGTAAGATATTTAATGTGGGATACGAAAATTATACAGTGATGCAGCTGGCACATATTGTCCGTGATCGCGTGGATCCTAATCTTGAGATTCGTATCGAGCCGACAGATGATTTACGGTCATATCACATTTGTTCTTCTAAGGTGGCACAAGAGCTAGGCTTTAGTCCACGTCATACAATTCGTGATGCGGTTGATGGTCTGGTGCAGGCCTTCCGCAGCGGGTTTGTGGATGATCCGCTACAAAATACCCGATATTACAATATAAAAACCATGCAAGGAGTGCAGCTAAAATGAGCCGCTTTGCACGACCAGATGTAGGGAATAAGAATCTCGATTTAGCTCAAGATATGCTGAGACAAATGGTACGTGTCCGTCGCATTGAAGAAGCGATTCAACACCAATACGAGAAGCAACACATGCGTTGTCCGGTCCACTTATCGGTAGGACAAGAAGCAACTGCCGTTGGCGTCTGCCAAGCACTGCAGCGCGAAGATGTGATTGCCTGCAGTCATCGTGCCCATGCGCCCTATTTGGCGAAGGGTGGTGACCTAAATCGCATGATTGCTGAGCTTCATGGCAAGGTAACGGGGTGTGCGAAGGGGCGTGGTGGATCGATGCACCTTTTTGATTTATCTGTCGGGGTCTTGGCGAGTATCGCGATTGTCTCCAGTTCGATTCCGTTGGCAGTTGGAGCAGCGCTCGGATTTCAGCAGCAGGGCAAATCACAAGTCGCAATCGCCTTTTTAGGCGATGCAGCGGTTGAGGAAGGTGTTTTCCATGAGAGTGCGATGTTTGCGGCTACGCATCAATTGCCGGTGGTCTTTGTATGTGAAAACAATCAATATTCCGTGTACACCCCCTTACATCAACGTCAGCCAGATCGGCCATTGGTAGGGCTTGCGCCTGCGTATGGCATGCCTGGGGTAGAGGTGGATGGTAATGATGTCATGGCTGTATATGCGGCCGCGAAGTCGGCAGTTGAGCGCGCCCGCCAAGGTTTGGGTCCGACGCTTTTAGTGTTACCGACATACCGGTGGCTCGAGCATTGTGGACCTTATGAAGATGATCATCTTGGCTATCGACCGCCTGAGGATGTGGTTGCCTGGCGTGGACGGTGTCCGATCACTATGCTGCAAGCAAAGCTTGGAGGCAGTATTGGGCACGAGTTTATCTCGAATCAGCTGAGGTCAATCGATGCAGAAATTCTTGCAGCCTTCGAGGCGGCTGAGCACGCGCCTTGGCCTGATCTTATGACTGTTCAGGAGCATGTTTATGCATAAGAGTCCGTCATTAAAAAAGCCCTCAGAGATCATCGCAAATGATGTTGTGCAGACGATCTCGTTTGGTCAAGCAATTCGTGATGGTTTTTATCATGCCTTAGCTCAGGACTCACGTGTCTGTATCATGGGCGAGGGGGTGACAGATCCCAAGGGAATCTTTGGGACGACAACCGGCCTGATTGATAAATTTGGTCCTCATCGGGTGATGGAAATGCCTGTAGCCGAGAATGGATTTACAGGCGTTGCGATTGGCGCTGCGCTTGTCGGACAACGACCAGTTCTCATTCATCAGCGTGTCGATTTCTGTTTGTTGGCGTTAGAACAGCTCTTCAATAACGCAGCAAAATTTCATTATATGTCTGCCGGCCAGCATCGCGTGCCGCTTGTTGTGCGGCTTATTATTGGTCGTGGCTGGGGGCAAGGGCCACAGCACTCTCAAAGTTTAGAATCAATCTTTGCTCATATTCCTGGTCTAAAAGTCGTGATGCCGGCGACAGCTGCGGATGCACAAGGCCTGTTGCTCGGAGCTATTGCTGATGATAATCCAGTGATTTTCTTGGAGCATCGCTGGCTGCATCATGTGATGGGGGATGTGCCAAGAATTCCTGAGGCCTTGCCCTTGGATGGTCCTAAGGTGCGACGCACTGGATCAGATATCACCATTGTTGCCACTTCTTTGATGGTCGTTGAGGCGTTGCGGGCGGCTGACGCGTTAGCTGCCGAAGGGATACAAGCTGAGGTGATTGATCTGCGAGTCTTAAGGCCTTTGGCAATGAGTCCCCTGCTTCAATCTGTGCGTAAGACCGGTCGGCTCCTCACGGTTGATACCGGGTGGGGCCTTTATGGAGTTGGTGCAGAGATTGTGGCGCAGGTTGCACAACAGTGTCTGCCAAGTCTGAAAGCCCCTCCCCATCGATTAGCGACAGCTGATCATCCAACCCCCAGTAGCCGCGCTTTAGTAGAGAATTTTTATGTATCCGCAACAAGCATTGTGCAAGCGACGGCAACCATCCTTGGTTTAGATGATGAAGCGCAGCAGCGCTTGCGTCAGGCAACAGCGCTCTCAACCCCTGTTGATGTACCCAATCTTGCCTTTAAAGGACCTTTTTAATGAGGAGACCATAATGACTGCTCAACCCAACCGCCACATTGAACCCGTGAAACGTCGGACGGTGCGATATTCTTACTTGCCCCAGCAATTTGCTGACCCGAGTGCCATTTTAGAGGCGCTGAAAAAATTTATCCCGACAGGTGACTTTACATTGGGTAAGCCTTTGGAAGAGTTCGAAGCGCGCTTTGCGCAGTTGATTGGCACGCGCTATGCCATTGGGGTGGGCTCTGGCACGGACGCAATTAAATTGCCGTTGAAAGCTGTGGGTGTGGGTCATGGGGATGAAGTCATCACCGCGGCTAACACGTTTATTGCCACGGTGGGGGCCATCGCCGAACTGGGGGCTAAACCAGTTTTTATTGATTGTGATGATACTTTTTGTATGAATCCAGATTTACTGGCCGCGGCGATTACACCATGGACACGCGCGATTGTCCCAGTCCATTTCACAGGCTATCCAGCCGCGATGGATAAAATCATGGCAATTGCGGAGCGCTATAACCTTCCCGTTATTGAAGATGCCTGTCAGGGGATTCTCGCAGCGCACCAAGGCCGCACTGTAGGAACTTGGGGGGTTGCTGGCGCTTATTCACTGCATCCTTTGAAAAACCTGAATGTCTGGGGGGATGGTGGTGTGGTGGTGACGAATGATCCACAGATGGCTAAGCAACTGCGATTGCTCAGGAATCATGGGATGCGTAATCGCGATGAGATTGAGATTCTGGGATATAACTCGCGACTTGATACACTGCAAGCGGTGGTCGGAAATCACCTTATTGGAGCCGTGCCAGAAATTACCGAGGCCCGGATCGCGAATGCGGCTATATATGATGCAGCTTTTGCAAAGATACCGCAATTGCAGGTGCCCCCAAGGCCCGACTACCAAAAGCGCGTCTATCACTTATACATCGTTTTTGCTGAGCGTCGCGATGAGTTATATCGCTATTGTCAGGATCAGGGTATTGAGTGCAAGGTCCATTACCCAATTCCGTTATATCTGCAAGACGCCCTTCAATATTTGGGGCACAGTGTGGGAGATTTTCCGGTCACTGATCGCCATGCTCGCGATATTATTACTTTCCCAGTTGATCAGCATCTGACGCGTGAAGATCTAGACTACGTTATTGACTGTGTATATCGTTTTTATGGGGTATCTTAATGAGTACACTCACAACGCCTTACGTAAATTTCCAGGCACAATATATTGCCGAGCGAAATGATATCCTCGCTTTAGTGGATCGTGTTTTTCAGGAAGCAACGTTTGTCAATGGTACGGAAGTTGACGCTTTAGAACAAGATCTTGCCGATTATCTTGGTGTCGAGCACGTCGTCGCTTTAAATTCTGGTACTGACGCGTTGATATTTGGACTCGCGTCTTTGGGGGTGCGCCGCGGGGACGAGGTGATCACGCCGCCGAACAGCTTTGTCGCCTCTACGGCGGCAATCTGTCATCTTGGGGCTACCCCTGTTTTCGTTGATGTTTTGCCCGACCAAAATATTGACCCCAATAAGATTGAAGCCGCCATTACGCCGCGAACCAAAGCGATTATGCCGGTGCATCTGACTGGTCGTGTGGCAGAGATGTCCCCGATCTTGGAAATTGCCGCATGCCATGGGCTCAAGGTCATTGAAGATGCGGCCCAAGCAATTGGCTCCAAGTATCATGGTAAAATGGCCGGAAGTCTTGGGGATGTGGGGTGTTTCTCTTTGCATCCTTTGAAGAATCTGAACGCCGCTGGGGATGGCGGATTTTTAACAACGAACGATGCCGCCACTGCGGCAATGATACGTCAGCGTCGGAGTCATGGGATGATTGACCGCAATACGGTCGCCTGTTGGGGAGGAGTATCACGACTTGATACATTGCAAGCAGCCCTCGTACGTTATCGGCTAGGTCGCTTGGCGGATATCATTGAAAAACGTCGGCGGAATGCCAATTTATATCGTCGCTTGCTGCCGCCAATAGTGTACCACCCACCGTGCCAGCCCTATGAATTTAACACATTTCACACCTTCGTTGTCCAGGTGCCAGAGCGTGACGCGCTGCAGGCGTATTTGACCTCAGCGGGAATTGGCAGTGCAATTCATTACCCGGTGCCGATTCACCTGCAGCCGGCAGCCGCCCAGCTCGGGTACAAAATTGGTGACTTTCCAGTTACTGAAACGCAAGCAAAACATATTTTATCGCTTCCCATTCACCAATACCTTCATGATGATGATATTTATCATATTTGTGATGTCATTGGACAATTTTTTGATCAAGCGGTGCGGGCTGAAGTCGTGTAGTAAAAATACTTGTAAAGCAAGATAGTCCGCAATGTCATGATCTTTTTCCACGATGGGCTAAAGAATTGGCGCAAGAATTTTTCTTGTAAGTAGAATCAATTCTTTGTAGTGTGTCAAGATGCGCTTTACACGACATCTCTTATTAAAACTCATCCAAGTTTCTGTAGTGTGTGCTGCACTTGTGACAAGTGTGCAGGCTGATAGGGGGCAGAAGGCAAGCTTCTTTTTTGCCGGTGATGCTTATAATCCAACCCAGCAGTATAGTGGGCTTTATGCTTTTGATCAGTCTAATGTGCTGCAAGAGTCTATCGATACGCCAAAAGCTGAGTTAGACCAAAAGTTGGTTAGTCAGTATCGGTTTCGTAAATATTGGCCGATTTATAAAAATGCGGCTTTGGGAGTTGGTCTTGGGCTTATAGTGCTGGCTGGAGAAATTTTTGGCCTACCCTGGCTTCTCAATGTAGTGGGCCAGTCGTTGCAGCCATCAACGGAGGAGCTCACGACGCCAGCTTTGAAATTAAGATCCTTGTTGGGTGATTTAGTGGGGATGATGGTTTACTTTAGATGGCCGCTTGTCGCCGCGACCCTATGGCGTGCAGGTCCTAAAGTGTGGGGGGTGTGTCGTCCGCTTTGGGAAAAGAAAAGTAGCATATTAGATGAGTTGGCGCTTGCCTATGTGACGTGTAAGCGGTTTATGCCGGAAAAACTTCAAGAACAAGTAGAACATCAATTTAAACTCGTCCAAGGGATGCCTGAAAATCTTAAGGCAATTGAATTCATTCGACAGGCATTGACGCTGCCGTTTATCCACAAACCTATCAACTTTTCTGAAAAACGCGTGCGTCAAAGCTTGTACACCTATCATTCAGGCGTCGTAAATGAGGTCGTTGAATACTGTAAAGCCTATTTCATGAATACGCATAAACGCATTCGTGGACTTTATATCTATGGTCCCCAAGGAACAGGGAAAACATTGTTGGTTACCCTGTTGGGTAAGACAATGGGGGCTAACGTCACGCGTCTCTCTTTGGGGCAAATGACCCTCAAAGATTTCTTTGGTGATGTTG
>JBILKX010000043.1:0-13198 GCA_044376435.1 Alphaproteobacteria bacterium
ATAAAATCAAACACTTCAGAAGGGTCTTCTCCAGGTTCGATAAAAAAGCCTCCTGTTTCATGGGCTTTTTAGCCTACGCTTCTATCGTTATTTGGTTACGATAAAATGTGTTCACAGAACCTAACTTCTTTCCTAGCCAGCGCTTTGCCCACGACATCACCGAGAACGACTCCAGCTGCCGCCATACCGACACCCGTCGTAACCGCCACCCCTATACCTAGAGCCTGATTACTACCCGGAGAGGACGGTTGATTCGTACCAGTTTGTGATACCGCATTATTATCCGCCTTGGCCGCCCCATTACCCTGATTCACACCACCGCTGCCCCCTGATGCACCACCGGCCGCCGCCGCCGCAAAGCGGCTATCACTTAAAAACGCTGCTAGCCCTAGAACTAAGATATAATACTGTTTCATGTGTCCCTTATCCCCAATATTACCGGCTTAAATCCTACACGACCCGTGTTAAGATTTGCTTATTCTCCACCGAGTAGACGTCGACTGCTGCGCTGATTTTAAGGCAACCTTAGATCATCTATGATTCATTACAATGGTTTCGTAATGTTAGGCTAGACCAGCTTCAGTAAGCAGAGCAGCAATGGATAGGGGGCCGCTTTATTTCATCGGCTCAGGAAAATGCACTTTCTTAGTCTCTTCTATAATTTTAATGGCCCTTTTGACAGTCTCTTTTTGTGTATAAGTGTATGAGGGCACTTTATGATTCTCTGCTATCTCATGTAATTCCTGCAAAGACATCTGGCCCTTCTGATCAGTCAACCGGTTACGTACACCTTCAAGCTCTGTCTCCGTATGATTGAGGCCATTCCTGTATTCTATCTTGGCATTGTCTGTGTGCGCTCTAATGTTTTTTATGTTTTTCAGAGCACCTATATCATTGTTTATGCTATTTATTATCTGCTGTCTAAGGTCGTCTTTCTTAGTTCCAGTAACATATTCTTGGATATCTTGATGTTGCCTCAGCTCCCTCGACTTTTGGTCCCGATCGTCAGTCACCTGAGTCAGGCGTGTCTCCGCGCTCGTCTTCTCCCCTTCCAAAAAATTTATCCGCCCGCTCTGCTCCTCTGCAGATTTTTGCCACTCCTCGCTAAGCTTCTCAACCCTTTTATCAGAAAGCTTCTTTCCTACGACACCACCTAGCAGTGCCCCAAGGGCAGCACCTCCCACACCAGTGACAGCCGCTACAGCCACACCTGGGGCATTATTGCTATCCGACGGAGGAGATAAATTCGCATTATTCCGTGCCCCTAAATTAGCCCCCGGTTTATGCCCATCCTGTGCGATGCTCGGGGTGTCAGCCGCAGCTCCATCGCCTTGGCTCACACTCCCGGTATCCCCCGAGGTTTCACTCGCAAAGCTACCATCACTTAAAAACACTGCTAGCCCTAGAGCTAAAATACCATATTTATTCATGATTTAGAACTCAGCCTTTATTGCAGTGCTGTGCCAATCGCATTCATCTTTGTCGTCATGTTTGTGCCAATCGTCCGCATCGCGGCGATAGCCACCACAGCGATCAATGCCGCAATCAAGGCATACTCAATCGCAGTTGCACCCGATTGATTTCTCCGAAATGATTTAAACAAACCCCCCATGTTTCACTCCTCTATTAATTGTACATACTTACTGCTGTTGTACGCGCCTAAAGTTAATTTTCCCTAAATCCCAAGCTAGTCCTTTGTTTCATAGCAGTTATTTTTTATGGTTGACAGATGCGGTATTCAGTGTTTTCTTAAGTCTGTATTATTGTTGGCCTTAAGTGGAGGGTTTTACTATGAATTGGTTAACTGATTTTGTTCGGCCTAAATTACAAGCCTTAGTCAATAAGACTGATGTTCCAGATCACTTATGGCAGAAATGCCCTCAATGCGAGCAGATGATTTTTCACCGTGATCTTGCAGAAAATCTATATGTCTGCCCCCACTGCCATCACCATCTGCGGCTTTTAGCCCGAGAACGGCTAAGACTTCTCCTCGATAACAGCGACTACCAGCAGATTGCGGTGCCCACCACCCCGACCGATCCCCTGAAATTTCGAGATTTAAAGAAATACACAGAGCGATTAAAGGAAAACCAAGCCAAAACCAAAGAAACAGATGCCGTGATTGTTGTCCATGGCAAGATCAATAGCACCCCCGTCGTCGTTGCGGTTTTTGATTTTAATTTCATGGGCGGCTCGATGGGGATGGCCGTGGGGGAAGCGCTCCTTACAGCAGCGCAAGCTGCTGTTGAGCGTCGCTGCGCCTTGCTTGTGATTCCTGCATCAGGAGGAGCACGTATGCAGGAAGGTATCCTCTCGCTGATGCAGATGCCACGCACAACCATTGCCACTCAGATTGTTAAAGACGCTGGTCTACCTTACATTGTGCTGCTGACTGACCCCACAACCGGGGGGGTTTCTGCCTCGTTTGCGATGCTCGGGGATATTAGTTTAGCGGAACCAGGGGCGCTTATTGGCTTTGCCGGGGCACGTGTGACCGAAGGCACGATGCGTGAAAAGCTGCCGGCCAACTTCCAACGTGCCGAATACTTATATGACCACGGGCATGTCGATGCCGTCGTGCCACGCCATGAGCTACGACCCATGATTGGACGGCTCCTAAGCCTGATTGCGGATGCGAGTAAAAGCTGACCTTACGCTTTACTCCCCAAAGTGTTGTGTATCTTTATCATTTTTTAAGCCCATGCTACTATATTGAAAGTTAGCCCATATGGAATCTTCAAAAAATCAAGGCCCTCAACTGGTTTAAGGAAAACCTTCTATGAATCGCAAAGCCATCCTCAATGCTTTTCTCTTACGTGAGCTTTTATCTGGATTATGGCTAACCTTGAAGTATTTCTTCCAACCTAAGGTAACAATTAATTATCCATTTGAAAAAGGCCCCCTAAGCTCCCGATTCCGTGGCGAGCATGCTCTACGACGCTACCCTAACGGCGAAGAACGCTGCATCGCGTGCAAACTGTGCGAGGCTATCTGCCCAGCGCAAGCGATTACCATTGAAGCAGCTCCCCGCCCCCAAGATGGCAGCCGCCGCACCACCCGTTACGACATTGATATGACTAAATGTATATACTGTGGGTTTTGCGAGGAAGCCTGTCCAGTTGATGCGATTGTTCAAGGACCTAATTTTGAATTTGCGACAGAAACTCGTGAAGAATTGGTATATAGTAAGGAAAAACTCCTCGCCAATGGCGATAGATGGGAAACATTACTTGCCGAACGTCTCCGCCAAAACGCGCCCTATCGGTAATATATACCCAACCGCCTTTTCCATTTGTATTGGGTGTCAGATCGTTTTATTGACAAAAAATGCTTGATTCTGAGGGGTAACTACCGCATTATGAATCTTGAATTTGCTTGTATTTAAATATTTTTTATAAGTTGACTTGACTTTTACTTCTGACAAACTATATAAAATTATTGAGGTACTGACTGCGGATACTTCATTATATTTTTAAATTATGAACAGTTATTTTTTAACAGATCATTAAATAACCTAGAGAATTCAAACGTGTTACATAGATGTTGTCGATTTATATTGATTCTGGGGTTACTAAACACCCCATGGCTAGGGCATAGCCAAGAATCGCGTGGAATCACTCTCTCTTCGCAGAGCACTTTGCAAGCCGAAGACAAGGGCTCATCAGCCATTCCCAAACATTTATTACCTTACGTCCCTCTTTCGGAGCGATTTATAGCTGACTTAGAAGCGGAAGAGAAGCTTTTGCTCGATAAACGCAAAGAATTCGTTAATACAGGTAAAATTGTGACATTCTTAATACTCTCAACATTTCTTATCTGCTCCTGGATATGTTTCCCCCTTGCTCTTGAGCGAGTTTGGCGAGATTCAAATTCTTTCGTATGGTTAAAAACTTCTAACGCACGCTATGCAGATGGTTCCTCTGGAAACATTACTGGACTTTTTCGTCTTCCCCTCGATCAAGCTGCTAAATACGTCATATCAGCATTTTTTGGTTATTTCGCAGTATTACTAATAGCACGGTATCGCTCAAGCGTAAGTCTCCATAAGCCATTTTTGACTGATCCTATGACACTATATCAAGCGACGGAAAACACGATGCGCCTTACCTGTATCCAGGCGGAGCTTAAGCAGCGTATACATAAAATTGGACAATACGTCACATGGAGGAAGTCATGATTTCTGCAATTAAAAGTTTTGTGATCACTACCCTTTGTTACTGTGGCGTTGTACCACCGACAATATTGCCACCTACACAAACCGAACAGGGTAACTCTGCTTTAAGCCAAGATTACGTTAAACCTTTTGGGTTGCAAGATAAAATTGCTTTAAGTTTGGGCTTACATAATTCAAGCTACTTAGCTTATTGTTCTGCAATACCGCTTGCACTATGCCTATATAACAGCAAGTGGAGCAGCTCAAGCTTAAAATTTTTAGGAGTGATCGGCACCTCCAGTCTTGCAGCAGCTATTGGCGCACGTATAGTAGCACCAAAATTTCCCACTGAAGTAGAGCGATGGCGCGCAAGCTATAGCGCAATCCATGAGCAGTCATCTTCAAAATTTCTCAAAGTCGTTTTTCTTGATTCAAAGGCCTATTCAGCAGATACAAAGAAACTCGCAGAAGAAGCGACAGCTCTAGGCAATCAACAGCTCCCTCCTATACCTAAAGAATGGCAAGATGTCCAAAAAGCTACATATAATGCTTTCAAGGGAATACGCGGCAAAAGTCTTTATTATTTAGGATTCCTACTCCCAGTAGGCGTTAGCGCTTGGCTATTTTACGCTCTTAATATCCCCAATCGCCTACACACGACTCTAGGTAGTTACGCAACTACTCACGAATCCCTCTACCAGTTCAATTTTGCATTTAATCCTCAACAGAGCGACCCACCGACCTTAAATCCCTCATCTGAAATATCAAGGAATATCAGTTACATTGCCAATATTGCCGATCTTACAATGAGGGATTTGCCATCCCATATTCCCTCTGGCACAACAGCAGATGGCTTACCACTTAATGTTTTCAAAAGCGGGCATTTTTCAAATCTTCCTCTAGAAATTAAGAGTTATATTTTTCAACATCTTAATCCTGAATCTCTTGTGAATTTAAGGCTAGTTTCACAAGAATGCCGTGCTCTTGTAGACTTTATTTTAGCCGGCAACAGATCGAATGTACTATACCCTATAATTCAAAAAATACTGCCAGTAGATGCTCAAAGGCATTTAGACAAAAAAAAGTGGGCTTTACTTAATTTAAATCCATCCTCGCGTTTGAGCTTAGTGCAACACTCAAGTAAATTTACTAAAAAGATTAACACCCCTCTCCAGCCTTTTGTTCGCGCGGAAATCTGTTTAACGTTCTGGCCCCTTACCACTGCTGCAAAACAAGAATACGAACAGGCAGCCTTATATCGTCTCATGAATCCTCTTGGCAAGATTGCCCCCCAAGAAGTGCACACTACGATTTTCAACGCATTAGGCGAGCAACTTCCTGCGCACACCCTTGGACCTGATTTCTTTTTTAACCGTCCAAGTATCTTAGACTCTCTGTATCAATCATATCAACATAAAATTATATTATCCCCTATGTTTAAAAAATTAAGGTTTGACCTCCCAAATTTATCTTTAGGAGATCAGCACGCTTATAATCTAGAAATGCTTGAATCAGCTTTACAGCTTCTCCATCCTGATTGCAATTTTACAAACTTAGCCATCAAAAGTAGCGCTTTTTTACCAAATCAATTTGAGATATTACAATATTTTATTTCTAAAACGATTGTCAACGGTGTGCAAAAAATAAAAAAGTTGGAAGTTTTTGATTCCAACGGCCTACACGTGGTTAATTTTTTTAATGGTGCTATAGCACCGATAGAAGATCTGTTGTCAGAATTCCTTGGTCAATTTCAAAAACTTGTATTGCACATAGATGCTAGACAGCTAGAAAATACCCCTAAGACTTATACATTACACTCACCCATTCCATTCCAAAGGATTACTCAGAACCAGTCCCTAAAAATTATTTTGGATCACGGACACTCTAATTTCCTTGCTCAATCTCGAATATCTCTCCCATGGATCCACAACTCTAACCATTCCTTGGCGAATATCAGTATTTGGGCAAACCTCCCCCCGTCAGATGAGTTTGTTCAACAAATAATTACTGCTATACGCAATGCCTCCGCACCAGAATTAAAAAGGGTAGATTTTTACAATGCTCCCAATGGTGAGCTTATGCAGCATATCCACACTCGGACATATAATTGTACAGGCTCTCACAGTGAGGCCGACGATACCTATTTTATTGATGCTGCCCATGATTTTCTGACTCACTATAATAAGTGGGATAAAAATTTAGAAATCTTTACAGTTTTCCCCATCCTTAATAATAACGAGATTAATCAATTTTCTATTAAATCAGCTCAAGAGCTCTTTGCTGACCTGACAAAAGTTATTATTCACACAAATTTGGTCCCATCACCGAATTTTATCAGTGATATAAAAAATATTCAAAGCTCATCTCTGAAAAGTGTAAAATTCCATAATGTTGTAGATGGCGCCTTGCTCCAAGAGATTGTGCGCCCTTAACGCCGCGCTAAAACCAGAGCCATCACTTCTGCTGCACCGCCAGGGCGCCTTAGCACCTTGGCGCATGCATTTAAAGTTGCGCCACTCGTCAACACATCATCAATTAAGAGAATCCGCTTCCCGGCTATTTGTTTTTTCAACTGTTGATCTAGATAAAAGGCGCCTCGCACCTTGTCTTGACGCTGACGTTGCGTTAAGCCTTCTTGAGATCCGCTAGCTTGTCGATGCCGTTTCAAAAGACCCAGAAGCAGGGGTTTAGCTGACAAGCGTGATACTTCATTCGCCAGAAGTGCCGCTTGATTGTATTGTCGGCGCCATAAGCGCGACCATGTCAGCGGTACAGGTACAATGACGTCAATATCTGGCCAAAGGTCTCCACCAGCTTGAGCTAACCACCCCCCTAACAGGGGGGTTAATTCCTCCGCATCAGTATGTTTAAATTGAAGAATAAGGTCTCGCATGGCTCCTTCATACCGCGCCACAGCGCGAGTTTTGCTAAATGCGGGTGAGCCTTGGCGACACCTCCCACAGGTCAGCGCCGTGCCGCCAAACTCTCCTGGTAAAGGCATGGCACATTGATTACAACAGGGTGCCCCAACAAACCGCACCTTCTTCCAACATTCGACACATAAATGGTGTGTGTCAACCACTCTTTGCCGACAAAGCGGGCATATAGCAGGGAAAAGCAGGTTAAGCATACAGTGAATAACTCGTTGCATAAAAAATACTTTCATGGGACGATATGTTGGTTTATAAAGAACAAACATATGAATAACCCAATATTGTAAATAGGACAATTCAATAATGAATAAAATTAGGTATTGTGTCGGTTTATTAATTTTATCCTCGACAGTTCTGGCCAAGCAACCTACTCTACATATTAGGGTTACAAAACCTAGCAGTTACAGCAAACCAGACGCTACGCCTCTGGGCATTGCCGCCGTGGTTAACCAAGACGTAATCACAATGGCAGATCTAGACAATCGCTTACGCTTAATCATAGCGACATCAGGCATGCCAGATACACCGGAAATGCGTCATAACATGATGTACCCGGTGCTACGCGGCCTTATTGATGAGCGGTTGCAGCTGGCTGAAATCAAGCGTGCTGGGATCAATATTCCTCAAGAAGCCATAGAAGAGGCCTTCGAGACGCTTGAACGCCGCAACAACAAGCCAGCCGGCAGTCTTATGGAATTTTTGCAGACCCACCGCATTCCCCGCCAGACAATGGAAGATCAAGCCCGATCGCAAATTGGTTGGATGGAGTTGGTGCGGGCGCATTTTGCCAACACCGTCACGATTAGCGAGCGTGAAATTGATTTAGAGATCGACCGGCTTGCACAGCAAACAAACAAGACTGTTTATCTCCTCTCGGAAATCTTTCTCGCCTTTGATGGCCCTGACGAGGATCGTGTGATGCGCCACGCGGAAAGTCTTTGCCAGGCCCTCATGCAGCAAGAAGTAAGCTTCCCCGCACTTGCGTCTCAGCTGTCGCAATCGGCCTCTGCCGCAACCGGTGGCGACATCGGGTGGATCACCGCAGATGCCCTAGACCCAGACTTGCGTGAAGCCGTTGAGCAGGCTCCACCCGGATCCTTGCTCCACCCCATCCGTACAAATCGCGGTGTTTACATTATTGCCATTCGTGGACGTGAGGTTCAGCAGCCACCAACTCCCGAAGAAACCATGGAAATCAAGCACGTACGCACCCAGGCTGCACGTCCTTTATCCCGACAAAACATTGATACAGCCATGGCTAAAATCGAGAAATTACGCATTCGAACTCACAGCTGCCCAGCCTTAGTGGACTTTGCCCGCACGGTCCCTAATGTTAAAATCCGTGATATCAAAGACATTACTCTGGAGCAGCTCCCCCCGCAAGTCGCAGAGCTTTTGAGTGATACCCCGATTAATCAACTGACACCTAGTGTCTTGGAAGATGACTGGGCGATTGCATTTATGATTTGCCAGCGCCACACCCCCACAGCTGAAGAGTATCAACGCCAACAAGTTGAAGAACGACTGAGACGCGACAAGCTCACTCAGGCCTCAGCACGGCTTCTCAGAGATTTACGTCGCCAAGCCTATATTGATATCCGGGTCTAGGCAGGCTAATGAAATCACAAAAGCTTTATGCATATTTAAAAAACCGTTGTGATTCTCCCCAAGCCCCCTGGATTATGGCAGCTGTATCTTTTTTAGAGAGCTGGATCTCACCTTTCCCTCCTGATCCTATGCTCGCCCTACTTATCTTAGCGCGACGCAGCCAAACCTGGCGGCTTACAGCCCTCTGTGGCATAAGTTCAGTCGTTGGCGGGATCGTTGGCTATTTTATTGGCTTGCTCGCTTACAATACCCTCGGTCTTTGGCTGATTAAGATTTACCACTTAGAAACCTCTATGACCACATTAGAAGCAAGTTTTCAAAAGTGGGGATTCTGGATTATTGTCTTTAAGGCGTTTACGCCAATTCCTTTCAAACTGGTAACTATCCTCAGCGGAATCTTGCACCTTGATTTTATGACATTTTTATGGGCCAGTACGCTGGCACGCTTTGGGCGTTTTTACTTGTTTTCAGCTTTTGTCTGGTACTATAATCGACAGATCGATGAGTTATTACAACGCCATATGGGTAGTCTTATCATTTTAGGGTGCTTGATGATGGTTGTCGCAATTGGGGCATTAAGATGGTTCAACTGATTAAATTCAATTTGAGTATACGGCAGTTATTGCTTGTTATTGCTGGCTTATCCAGCACAGCCCTTATGAGTGCTTACATCGCTCAGTACGGCTTTAAGATCTATCCCTGTCATCTGTGTTACTACCATCGTGCTGTGTACGCTGTTGTCATCGTCTTAAGCCTGGCTGCAGCAGTTAAGCCAGTTTTAAACCGTTGTATTGAGCGCATGTTCCTTGGCGCACTCTGGCTGGCCTGCGCAACGGGCATTGGTGTCGCAGGATATCACGTTGGGGTTGAGCACAAGTGGATTGAGCCTCCCCGCGCTTGCTTGAATGCCTATATGGATGGCAATAGCCTAGAGGAAGTCAAGGCGGAAATCATGAATGAGCCTGTGGTCCCTTGCGACCGCGTGGCGTGGTCAATGTTTGGGTTATCGATGACTGATTATAGCTTGCTGTTATTTTTACTCCTGTTAGCCCTCACGACATTAGCCATAAGGCGTCATATTAATGGCACCAACTTATAAAACTAAGATCCGTGTTAACCAAGCCGGCGAATCCGGCGCCGTCCACATATATCACGGCCAGCTTGCCGTGCTCGGTAACGGCCAAGCGCGCGACGCTATCAGGCATATGCTTGAGCAGGAGCGTCGCCATCTAGATATGTTTAATACCTTGATGATACAAACCAACACGCCGCGAACCTGGCTTGCCCCTGTGTGGCATCTAGGGGGATGGGCACTTGGTGCCGCAACAGCCTTTCTTGGCGAACACTCCGCCATGGCCTGCACTGACGCCGTTGAGGAAGAAATCAACCAACATTATCAAAAGCAACTCGATACCTTAGCAGCGTGTGCTGATGAACTTCCTGCACAACTTATTGAGACGATCAAAATCTGCCATGCTGATGAACTCGCCCACCAAGCTACAGCTATTAATCATGGCTCACATCAGGCCCCCTACTACCCACTGATGACCAAAGTAATCCGTAAAATTACACGCGCAGCTATTGCGCTCTCCAAACGTATTTAGTCCGCGCTGCGGTATTCCAGCGTATGCTTGGCTTTTTAGAGTACCTCAGCGCGGTGTAATTATTACTTGATTTCCTAAATAAAGTACTTATAAGTATAAGAACTTTATTTTACTCATTACGGAAAAATTTATGGTTAAAGGTTTATTTAAAACTCTTCTTTTTACATTGCTTTTGCCTAATTTAGCTTTTGCGCAGACTGGCACCTTGCCTCTAGTAACTGTAGACTCTTCCCCAGCCCATTCTACAGTCAAAACTTTATCAGAGACGTATGTCGCTCCAAAAGTACGTAAGAGTCGTCTACGCGAACACCTGCATACAGCCATGACCATCGGTCTAACACTGGCGACAGGCACCTTGGCTTATTTCTATTATGCGAAGTCTAGGCAACTTCACCACCTCACGCAACAGTTTGCGGGAAAGTCCACTGAATGTGAGAATCTAACGACGCAATTTAACAAACAGACTGAGGCATTGACAACCCTCACGCAACAGTTTGCGGAAACGGATGGTAAATTACAGGCTCTCACCCAAACACTTGAGACAAAGTCCACAGAATGTTGGGAGCTAACAGAGCGGCTTCAAGCAACGAAAACGATTTCTTCAACTTTAAAGGCTGCGAATGATAATTTATTAAAAGAAACAAGCCAGCTTATGGAGACGACACAAGCGCAAGAGAGCACGATTCAGCAGTTAACTCGCGAGCTTAAAAAGATGCAACAGTACGACCAGGATCGTGAACTCTCTCTAAGTACATTCAAAGAGTTGGCTACACAATTAACCTCTCAGTTAGCAGCATGGGAAAAACAACACTCGGATTTTGAGCAACAAAAGGCTTCCCTTGAAACTGAAAGACAGTCTCTATTACAATTACAGAAATCTACAGAAGTTAAGAGTAATTATGCAGCACAAGCTCTCATGCAAGCATCAAACCTCGATCAGCGTGAGCAAGACTTACAGAAAAAAGCAACAGCACTGAATCAAAAAGCACAAAAATTATCCACTCAAGAGTCTCAATTAGCAATAACTTTAGACAACATTAGTCTTACTCAGTGCCGCCTAACAACTCTAGATGCATTCATTTCAGAAAATATTCAAAAATTAGCGCTTCAGCAGAAAATATTTAATAATGAATTAGAACCTATACAACCTCAGACAGCATTAAAAAATGAGGTCAAGTCAGATGAAGCATTAGATAACGGTGTATCATTACCGACTACGCATATACACGCACTAAAGAAGCTCCATGATGGTATCAAAAAGAACGTCCTTGTCATGAAAGAATATGGTGACTTAAGCATGATCGCAACATCTTTACGCAGTCAGTTAGATGATTCAAAAGCTAAAATCGAATCGTGGATAGAGATTATGACTCGGGGGCAGTTCGATGATGCTGCCAGTTCAATCTCTAAGATAACTCAAGGGTGTGAACAACGTATCGCGGGTATGCTCGACATTGAGCAACGTATGATTCAAAGCATTCAACAAGCCAGTATGAACCTTGCATTACAACAGCACGAAATACAGCAAGGAATTATACAGTTTGTTACCTATTACGAGCAGAAATTAATGAACTTAATAGACCGTGAAAAAAAGCTCGCAACCGTTCAGCGTGTAGATGAAACAAGCAATCTATAGTCATTGATACCCAGTTGAGATCAAAAAACTCGCGTGCTAGGATTCACCTTAGCAGATTTCTTGCCCACATAATCGCATAGGCCACAACGCACAACAACCCCAGCTCTCCTATCCAGAGGGAAGAGGCCGCAGATTCCCCCCACAGCACGCCGGGCACCTGATTAACCCAAACATTGTGCCCCATGTGCCAGAAAGCCAGAAGCCAGATATTACGAGTTGACTCCCACACACGTCCCCACACGACGGTGACGGCCACAATCATGACCGCAAACAGGGCCCACCTCAGCAGCGAAATCCCCCCACTCCATAGTAAGACAGGCACATGCCAAAGCCCCCAGACGCACGCCACGGTCCTATACTTACGCCACGCAGAATTTTCCTGCAGATGGTTCTGCAATCCCCAGCGCCAGCCCAATTCCTCACCCACGGCCAGCAGTGTCCCGCGCGTGAGCCATACTCCCAAAGTGGGCCACGAAAAGGTTGACCAGTGGAGCTCTGGACGCTCGATCATAAAAGCGACACCAGTGATGCCAGCGCCTAAAATCATGGGGATGGTCAGCGACTGAATCAACGGCCTAAGTCGCGGCAAGGACAATGGCGGCAGTCCCCATGCGAGGAGCGCTGCCACCCCAGGCGCCCACATCCGCAGGCCGATCACAGGGATACTCCCTAATAGCAGCGGACCATGCAGATAAAGCAGAAGATCGGTTATTACAGTGAAGCTCAATGTGAAGAAAAGAAAACGTCTCATGATACCCTGTTACCTACATTCATTGTCAATTATACGATTATATTAGACAATATGCTATCATGAGATCAAAAATATCTCAATCTAAAATTGGATATTTATTTGGATGTAAAAAAGTCTTATTTAGGTGTTGTTTGAGCCATAGCGTTAAGATTTTGGATAGTGAACTTTGAAGCATTGCAGTGACGTCGGCCCAAATAAGGATATCCCAACATCACGATCAAATTAATATTATTACAATTTTAGTTTGATTAATGCATAATTTAATGCTATTACATATAGACATTTATACGTTGTCCTAATGTCACTAATATGCTAACTTTATAAGGAACTTTTTTTATGTTAGTCTTTCCTATGGAATTCTTAGATGTTAAAAATGATATTGTCTTCAAGCATGTATTTGCCGCAGAGCGCAATAATCATATCTTGTTGACCTTCGTCAATGACATCCTCGCCACTCACCAAATCTCTCCCATCACCACCCTCTCTCAACTCTCCCCCATACAATCCCCAGAC
>JBILKX010000044.1:0-13173 GCA_044376435.1 Alphaproteobacteria bacterium
GGGATGGCGTCGTCCTTGCCGGAACAGGATGGGCGGGCGGCAGAGGCGACGATGACCAATGGCCAAAAAACCGCCCTTCATGGCGTGCGTCAGGCAAAAAACCTAGCGTTTTCCCTCTTTGCTGTTGCTCCGATCTTGGCGAAGATAACCGGCTGGGAATTGTCAAGGGATATAGCAGGCGTGAGTCTGTTGTCAGGCATAAGCTTTGCAAATGCTGAGGGTATGTTGTTACAGCCGATTTCAGCAAAAAATATGCTGCTGTCTGCTCTTGGTATTGCCTTACCTCTGGCCTTTCTATTTGCGCCAGAGGCGCCATTTGCATCAGAAAACGCTCAAACAGTGATCCTCAAGGGCTCGAGTCTGATGTATCTTGTTGGGGTGGCGTTGTCATGCAAGGATTGGTATCAAGGGCGCCATAAAACATCCGCTGATGACGCTTCTAAACCATCACCCATGACACCCCAGGCGCGCGCGCTGCAGGCGGTGCGGCCCCTGAAGCATCTGGCGTCTCTAGTCTTCAGTATTAGCGAGATTGTTAACCATAGCAACAGCATTCGAGAAATTAGCATCTCTTTCGCTATGTTCTTGCCTAGCCTTGAAGCCCTGCTCATGCAGCCGATGTCAGCTAAAAGGGTGATACTGTCTACCCCTGGGATTGCCTTACCCCTGGCCTTGCTATTTACCGAAAATATGCCATGTGCATCTGAAAATATCCAGATCGTCCTGGAGGCCGGCTCATGGGTGGCATCTTGCGTGGGAACTATGCTGTCCTTTAAAGACTGGTACCAAGGGCGTGGCAAACCTGAAACGCCAGCCGCAAAAACCGCTTAACAGATCTGGAACGACGAGCTTAGTAGGCGGGGGCGGGGTAACTCCCGCCTGCTGCTATTTTGATTAAGCTTGAAAATATGCAAATGATGCCCATATTGTTTATATATAAAGAAAAGATGTGTGTTAAGAATATTGTCGCTGCTGTAATTTTAAAGGTCATTTATGAAATTTTTATCTTCTCTATTGATGGTGTTAAGCTTTGCCAGTCACGGGATGGCGGCGTCCTTGCCTGAACCTGAGGGCGGGCCGGCAGATGCAGGGGTTACCGATGGCCAAAAAACCGCCCTTCATGGCGTGCGTCAGGCAAAAAACCTAGCGTTTTCGGTTTTTAGTGTTTGTTGGATTTTAGATCAGATAACAAATTCGGAGTCGAAATTGTTAAGCAATATGATGTCCAAGAGCGTGGTATCAGGGCTCATTCTTACCAATGTTGAGGCGGCGTTGTTGGAGCCGATTTCAGCGAAGAATGTGATGCTGTCTGCCCCTCTAGTCACCCTTCCTGTGGCGTATCTATGGGGTCTGCCGCCTCTTGGGTCAAAAAGTATTTTGCAGTGGCTCCTCAAGGGCTCGAGTGTGATGTATCTTGCAGGGGTGGCGTTGTCATACAAAGATTGGTATCAAAAGCGCCATAAATCACACGCGGGTGACGGTTCTAAACCAACGCCCATGACACCCCAGGCGCGCGCGCTGCAGGGGGTGAGGTCTCTCAAGCATCTGGCATCTTTAATCTTTAGTATTAACTATATTTTTGAGTATAGCCCTAAGATTGTGGACATTAGTGGTTCTTTCGCTGCGTCGCTTGCTGGCCTTGAAACGCTCCTGGCGCAGCCGATTTCAGCGAAAAATGTGATGCTTTCCGTCCCTGGAATCGCCTTGCCCCTGAGTACGCTATTTTACGAGGACGCTGAATTTGAATCTAAAAATATTGAAACCTTCCTGGTGCTGGGCTCAAGCCTCGCATCTTGTGCGGGCAATATATGGTCCCTAAAAGACTGGTACCAAGGGCGTGGCACAACCTGAAACGCCAGTCGCAAAAACCGCTTAACAGATCTGGAACGACGAGCTTAGTAGGCGGGGGATGCCCCGCCTGCTAAATCCAAGCCTAAGCACCTTCATGGTTTGCCTTAATCCACTCGTTCAGTAAGCGTATGCCGAACCCGGTCGCCCCTTTGGCGCACCACGGCAAGTCGCGTTTGGTCCACGCACTACCAGCGATATCGAGATGTGCCCAGGCAATGCCTTCGCCGACGAAACGCTCAAGAAACTTAGCCGCCGTGATACTCCCACCACCGCGCTGGCCCGTAATATTCTTCATATCAGCTGCATCACTATCAAGTAGACGATCATAGGCATCATCCATAGGCATAGCCCAGACTTTTTCATTGACGACCTTACCAGCTTGAGTAAGTTGTTTGATTAAGCTGTCATTATTGCTGAATAAACCCGCATATTCATGGCCAAGGGCAACGGTAATGGCCCCCGTGAGGGTCGCAAGATCAACCATATGCTTAGGTTTGAAGCGCGTGTGGGCATACCACATCGCATCTGCAAGCACGAGGCGGCCTTCCGCATCGGTATTGAGAACCTCGATGGTTTGACCGGACATGGACGTGACAATATCCCCTGGGCGCTGCGCCGTGGCGGAGCACATATTCTCGACCATGCCCATAATCCCCACAACATTCGCTTTAGCCTGACGTTGCGCCAGAGCAATCATGGTGCCAGCAACGGCGGCGGAGCCCGCCATATCATATTTCATCTCTTCCATGCCGTCAGAAGGCTTGATGGAAATGCCGCCGGTATCAAAGGTAACACCTTTCCCGATCAAGGCAATAGGGGCTTGGGTCTTAGGGCCATTCTGCCATTGCAGGACAATAAGTTTGGATTCACGCTCGCTGCCTTGGCCAACGCCAAGAAGCGCCCCCATCCCAAGCTTGCGCATCTCGTCTTCGCCCAAAATTTCGACCTTGATGCCGAGCTTCGTAAAGGGTTTAACGGCATCGGCCATAGATTCTGGGTAAATTACATTGCCAGGTTCTGAAACGACGTGCCGCGCAAAGAAGATGCCATCACTCACAGCTTGGAGCGGAGCAAATGCCGTAGCTGCCTCTTTTGTATGGGGCGTGACGATGGTCATGTCTTTAAGCTGAGGCTTTTGCTCAGGCTTGAGTTTAGTGCGGTATTTATCAAAGCGCCAGCTGCGGAGGAGGGCGCCGTTGCCGATATAAGATGCAGCCTCAGCTGGGGGGAGCTTGGTTTTTTGTAGATCCGCATCGTCCAGGATAATAGAAGCAGACTCATCCGCGGTGGCCATCGCAAAAGCAGCCATATGGCCGCCGAGGGACTCAAAGTGCTTTGCCTCGAGAGCATCTTTGCCAAAGCCGATGAGCACAACACGAGTATAGGCTACACCAGTGGGCGCGATAAGTTGGAGGGTTTCGGCAAATTTGCCCGAGAATTTATTATCTTTCAAAGCTTTTGTAAGGACGCCTCCAAGAGTTTTGTCATAAGCCTTAGCGCTGGCGCCCAGCTTCTTGCCAGCAAAAACAGGCAGAAAAATGCTACCAGTTTTTAAGGGGGTTTTATTAAAATTAATTTGCATTGAGTGTCTCCAGCCTTGCGCGTTATCTGAGTTGGTATAGCTATCATAAGAAAAAAAGAGAGCCGCGTGAAGTATTTTCTTGACAAAATCTGGTATTAGGATATTTTAAGCCTGTATATTTTTAGATGAGGTCTCAAATGGCTAAGAAAAAAACTGCTACCATGACAATTAAGATGCTCAGCACTGCTGATACAGGATTTTTCTACGTAAAGAAGAAAAACATGCGTACGAAGCAGGAAAAGCTCGAGCTAAAAAAGTACGACCCCGTTGTGCGCAAGCACGTCGTATTCCGTGAGACAAAAATCAAGTAAATCTTCTGAATTAGTTTTGTGCTATAATGGTCAAAAAACCAAAGTTTCTCATTAATTTTTTTGGCAACAGAAGGTTTTAAAAAGCGCCTCAACCGTTGGTTGGTGGCGCTTTTCACGGGTTTCTTTATCAAGGAATATATAGGTGACCTACGTCGTCAAAGATGCGTGCATTAAGTGTAAATACATGGATTGCGTTGAAGTCTGTCCAGTAGATTGCTTTTATGTGGGCGAGAATATGCTCGTCATTCATCCAGACCAATGTATTGATTGCGGTGTCTGCGTGCCCGAGTGCCCAGCTGAGGCAATCGTGCCTGACACTGAGCCAGGCGTTGAATCGTGGGTGGCGTTTAATCGACAATATGCGGAAATTTGGCCTAACATCACGGTTAAAGGGGAGCCTCCCGTTGATGCGGATGCGTGGCTGGAGGTTGCGGATAAGATGCGCTATTTCTCGCCTAAGCCAGGGCAGCCCTAAACCCTTTAAAATAAGATAATCCCGAGCTCGTTAAAGCACGGGATTATCTTTATAATCTTAATATGTAAACTTACTTCTTGGAGTTCTGAGCTTTGCGAGCCATCGTCACAGTCTCATCAAGATGCTCGTCCATACGGCTCATCATGGCGTCAACGCTCTTGTAAGTCGTATCAGCAAGGGCTGCAGAGGCCTGCTTCATATGATTCATGGCATTGTGCATATTTTGCTTAACAATTTCTGTGCCTTGACTGAGCTTATCTTCCCACTTCCCAGGTGTTGCCATTTGCTGTGATGCGTGACGCAATGTTTCCATCCACTGATTCGCGAACTGGGCTTGCATTTGTGCAAGATTGCGAATGGCTTCAAAAGCAGATCGAAGATTTTGGCTTTGGGTTTCCGCGGCCTTGCGTTGCGACTGCATCATAGAATCCATGTCAAAGTTGGGCATTTGCCAATCTTTCATCATGTTTAGTGGGTCGAAAGTGTTATTTTGACTTGCCATAAAAATTCCCCTTGCAAAAATTTATCTAGAATATTTCGTTGGATTATATTGCCCTCGTGCAGCTGCAGAGCTAAGGCGCCCCATCATTGTCAGTCGAGAGATATAAACAAATTATAAGGTAGCAAATATGTCTTAAAGAATGGTTAATATGGCGACTTCAAGCTTAAACACAGGATGCGTTAGGGCTGTCGTATTGTTTTATAAGGCAAATTTTTGGCAGACCTTGAAATAGTGAAAATAATATACATATGACATCTGTAAGAGTACATACCCACACCGTCACCTAAGTTGTAACCCGAAAAGGTTCATTAATGAAATTTTTAGCCACTATTTGTATGAGCCTTAGCCTAACCGCTTGAGCATCTGAAACCAATACCCTAGCGCTTGATCCAATTTTGACATGGTTGTTCCCATCATGGGATCATGGTCGTTAAGCCAGGTATACAGGCTGTAGAGGTACACACCATAGAGACTGTGGACGGTCAGCCAGTCGGTGGGGAGGTGGGTTTGCGTTAACCAGTTTACCATCATGGGGTGACTTTCGCGCGCATGCACCCATCCCAAAGACGGGGTCATCTGGCAGGCCTGCCACAGGTGATCAAAGGCGGGTTGATAGGGTTTCATGACATCAAAGCGTTGGAGCATGAGCTCAAGCAAGAGGTCACGGGCCTGGGGAGGTGGGGTAGACGCGCCAAACACCAAGGGGGTTTGCTGAGTCAGGTGATCGATGAAGCGAATACTTTGGCGAAGGACATCAGTGGGCTCATGGAACTGTTGATACACCGAGTTTAGCGGCACACCGGCAAATTGGGCGAAATCTAGAAAATCCCATTTTGGCCAAGGGTTGGTATTAAGGTATAAGAGGGCCTGTTCAACAAGATTGTTCATGAATAAGTGTAAACTCCACGCTGGGTTTTGCGTCCTAGCCATCCGGCCTCAACATACTGAATCAGCAACGGGCACGGACGATATTTATCATCCCCGAGGGTGTTATGCAAGACACGCATAATACTGAGGCAGGTATCCAGGCCAATGAAGTCAGCTAAGGTAAGTGGTCCCATGGGTTGATTTGTGCCCAAAACCATGGCTTGATCAATATCTTGCGCACTGCCAACGCCTTCGTACAACGTATAAAAGGCTTCGTTAATCATGGGAATGAGAATGCGGTTGACTAAAAAGCCGGGCCGATCTTGAGAAACCACCAATTGTTTACCGATCTTCTGGACAAAGTCCGTCGCCATGGCAAAGGTGGCGTCGTCGGTGGTGAGACCGCGAATGATCTCGACAAGCGGCATGCGCGGGACCGGGTTCATAAAGTGAATACCGATAAAGCGCTGCGGCGCAGCTGTCGCGGTGGCTAAACGTGTGATGGAGATAGACGACGTATTGCTGGCAAGGTAGGCGTTCGGTTTGGTAACACGTGACACAGATTGAAGTAATTGCATCTTGATGTCAGGAATTTCGGTGGCGGCTTCAATGATAAGGTCGGCGGTTTTGAGGCTCTCGATCTCGGTGCTGGGGCGAAGGTTTGCGAGCGCAGTTTTGGCAGCTTGCTCGGGGAGATCTCCCTTGCTGACCCACTTCTCAAAGCCTGTACGAATATTGTTGAGAGCGTGTTGGCATTGCTCAGTATTAATATCATGCAAAATCACGTGATAACCGGCTTTTAAGCACACTTGCGCGATGCCTCTGCCCATCTGCCCTGCGCCAATAATCCCAATTTCCTGCATAAAATCTCCAGGTTACGATAACCAAAACATCAGTCCGAACAAGATGATCGCACAGCCTTGAAAAATCACCCGCCAACGCATCAGCGCATTGCCGTGTTGGGCATAAAACTCACCACCGCGTAGCATGCCGAAGATTCCAACCAGCAAAGCGGCAACAGTGGCAAAAATAGCGCCAAACAATAAATATTTGAGCATTCAGAACATTTCCTTTAAAAGTCAATTGACGACTCCCCTCATAATAACATAAAAAATACCAACATAAACCTAATAGGAGACGTATTTAATCATGATGCCACATATAGTCTTAATAACCGGTTGCGCTGGATTTATTGGTTTTCATACGGCTCGCAAGCTATTACAAGCCGGAGTTCATATTGTTGGCGTCGACAATCTGAATGATTATTACGATGTGAATCTCAAAAAAGCCCGGCTTAAAATCCTGCAAGAAGATCCTCATTTTACGTTTCATCAAACCGATATTGCTGATGCTAGTGCCATGCAGGCCTTATGGGGTCGCTACCCGGATATTGTGCATGTCATCCATTTAGCCGCGCAAGCAGGCGTGCGCTACTCGCTTGAGAACCCTTATGCGTATGTCCAGAGTAATCTGCAGGGACATATGGTGATCTTGGAGCTCTGTCGTCACCGTCCAGGGTTTAAGCACCTGATTTACGCGAGCTCGTCCTCAGTTTATGGCAATTTAACAACGATGCCGCTCAGCCCGCAGTTAGTTACAGATACGCCAATTTCATTATATGCGGCGACAAAGAAAGCCAATGAGTTGATGAGCCACTCTTACGCGCATCTGTATAAGTTCCCCGCAACCGGGTTGCGTTTCTTTACGGTGTATGGTCCGTGGGGGCGCCCCGATATGTCGGCGTACATCTTTACCAAAGCCATCATAGAAGGCACGCCGATCCCGGTCTTTAATTACGGGGACATGTATCGTGACTTTACGTTCGTGGAAGACATTGTCGCGGGCATTCTTGGGGCCCTGACACGCGATCTGCCGCATTTTCATCAGCGCGTCCCGCATAAGGTTTATAATTTGGGGAATCACCGCAGTGAGCATCTCATGCGTTTTATTGATGTCTTAGAGCAAGCCATTGGCAAGCCGGCACAGCGTGATCTGCAGCCCATGCAGCCTGGCGATGTTCCCAAAACGTATGCAGATATTACCGAATCAACCCAAGATCTTGGGTTTCATCCACAAACTTCTATTGATGAGGGGGTGCCGCAGTTTGTGCAATGGTACCAGCAATATACCCAATGCAAATGAAAAAGCGGAGAATTTGAGAGAGGGAATTTGGCTCACCACCAGCGCTTGAAAAACCGACTGTATCGAAATGAGATACAAAAGGCTTTTTCAAGCGCCGGTCGAGGGTCATAATTCCCCGCTCAAAAATCCACTTTTCCATTTGGATTGGGTATCGTAAATGCAAATGAAAAAGTGGATTCTTCAAGGCTGAATAATTAATCATTAATATTTTTCGAGTACTCTAGCAAAATCAATCAGTGTGTACAGCACAGGCGTGAGCTTGCCCAGGGCGGCGATGACGTGGACCAATTTTAAGGACAAAAGCTGGAGAAGAGTATGAATTATTTATGGATAATGATGATCCTCGCGCAGGGGGCAGCCTGGGCTAGTGAGACAGGTGCAAATGTCGGGTCAGGGGAGGGGAAGTCGTCAGAGCAATCGGGAGCGTCGCAGAAGCAGCCAGAGCCTGAAGGGAAGAAGGGTAAGCTTACCATACAACACAGGTTCATCATTCCGGATGGTAAAATCCAGGAGCTCGTTAGAAACGGGGAACAACGGCAGCAGACAGAGCCGAAGCAACTAGAACAGCCTCGCAGCAAAGAAGAATTTTTCATGTCACTTAAAGATACTATGGATTTTGCTAAAAAGTTGGAAGAAAATAAGCAGAAACAGGAAACGTCGCAAAATAAAGCGCAGGCGCAGCAAGATAAATCTCGTATGGGCAGTCTCGATGCGGTTCAAAAAATGGCTGAAGAAACCTATGGCATTGGTCGTGGTGTCTTTACAATGCCCACAACACCGAAAACACAATCAGTCCCTCAACCACAAAACGTCCCAACCGAGGCAGAACTCAAAGCGATGCATGAGAAAGCACGGGCGCTTGAGGAGCAGGCGAATAAAATGTTCCCAGACCCTAAATCACCTTACGATAGCTTAAAAGATATTGGCCTCCCAGGGGGGAGAGCGCCAAAAGCTGACCAAGAAGCGCAAAACGTTCAGAAGGTCAATGATCACGTGAAAAAAGATTTCGAGGCTAAAAAAGCAGCCTTTGGCAGGGCTTTGGCAAAGGAAAAAGAGGCACTAAAGGGTCTTCTGGGTTTCAAGTCTCTTTCCGCTGAAAGGCAGAAGGGACTCGAGGAGGTTAGCTCTCACTTAGAAGAGTTGCATAGTAAATTCACATCGGCTAATTCTCCAAATTTTACTCTAGAGAAACTGAATAAAGCTATTGATAAAGCACAAAAGAGCGGTAGTTTTTTTGATAAGTTGTTTGAACGCAAAAAACTCGAGGTACATAACCAGGCCCTTGAAAGTATGCGCACGATGCTGACACACCATTACCAAAAACTTCAGCAGGCACATGACAAGGTAAAAACAGTGGAGGCGGTGAGAGGGTAACCACCCCCACAATTGCATCTTAACCTTGGCTATCTAACCATGTTTTATGGCGCTTCTCATCTTGTAGCCCACGTCTGACGATATCATCAGAATCTGGCCATTTATTTTTGTGGCCGACAATACGTTCATAAGCTGTATTGGTGTCGACTTCATTGCTGCGCATGGCGGCAAGGATCGCCTGATCGCCCATCAGTTCGGCAATGATGACCTTTCCCTTGCTTAACCATTGCTTCGTATGGTCTGGACCAGTAGGGGCTTTCTGATTGTGAGCCAACAATACAGCGCTCAGCTCACGGATGTGACGCTCATGATCATCGCGAAACTCGCGTAGTTTTTGTTTGTATTCCTCATTCGTGAGGCGGTCAATCGCGGCGGTGTAGGCCGCAACCGCATCAAAATCAAGCTCGATGAGCTCTACAAGCGCAGTGCCAAAATCATCCTGCGTGCCAACGAATGTTACCATAGTATATCTCCTTTTTTCCTTGCATTTATGATACCCAATCCACTTTTTCATTTGGATTGGGTATGATCCTCATAATCGCCTTTTTCCGGGGCCCCCATAGCATCTTGAGTTGTAAAATAGATTCTTTCACTCTCAAGTACAGACTATCAAAAAGAAGATTGGTAATTATAGGTGTAAAATTGCCAGGTTTTCACGTTTAAGGCAAAATTGAGCCCGAGGCTTTAATAATTCCTTTACAGACTACCTTTAAACTATCAAGAAATTTTGACGGCAGATATAGAGGTATTGGTCGTAACCAAGGAGAGGATCAATGAATACACCACCGTCTCGATGGGTGGTTTTAGCACTAAGTATCGCATGGGTATCCATGGCCTATGCAGGGACGACAACCGCGCCAAAGCCACAGGCACAGCCAGGGGTGCCAGCTTCACCGCCGGTGGAAACATCGGTATTGCCACAAGATCCCCCTGTAGTTCCGTCTATGGCCTCTAGTAATCTTACGGATACAGAGTCAATGATGCGTACGGCAGGTCAGGCTGTAGCGTTAGGTACAACAGCTGTGGGATTAGCTGTAGGGGGGGCGGCAATAATAATGAAAGAAAACCCTCAGTTAAAAGCGCATATTAAGAAAGTGCTAAATCGTGGTGAGAAGAACATTCAGAAGGATAAAGTCTTTACCGGGGACGTAGAGAGCTGGAAAGCGTATCCTTTACATGAAATTGATGAAAAGGGTTTGATTCCCCCTAACAGTACAGTGCAGATAGGGCCCCAGGCTGCGCACTATAACGCTGTGGCCTTGATCAATGCCTCTACAATTAAGAGGTCCACAGGATATACGGAGGTGCATATCAACGCAATAGAGGGGGCGTTGACGGCTCTGCGTATAGCCGATGATAGTTCGGATAATCCAAAATATTATAAGGATGCTATGGAGAGACTTGCACGCCGGGTGCCTCCAGGGCCAGCACGGGAGTTTGTGAACAACCATCTTAAGCTTCACAAAATTGGGACTGAAGAGCCGAAGGCGGGCAAGATATGAAATGCGTCATATGGCTATAATCTGGAGCGAGTGCAGCAGTTAAAAGAAAATTTACAAGTTTTGCAGCATAATGATGCGGGTAAATATAACGCTATGATGCACAAAATACACCATAAACTCCAGGGTTTGAATGCGCAGCACTTTTATGACGAGCTTCAGCGTAAGACTGAATAGTACGGGAAACAAGGAATGATAGGGAGCAGCATATGACGATTTCGCGAGGGATTGTACTACTCATTTTAGGAGCCACTTTGGCTGCACATGCGGGAAGACCATCAACTGTGCCAAATTCACCGCCGCCGTCAACATTGACACCGCCACCGCCGGCACCGGATACGCCACCACCACCGCCACTAACCACAGATCCATCTGGGAATACGGTAGTGACACAGTCGAATTTGATACAGGGTGTGGAAACGGCAGGCATCGCCACCGGTGCGGTCGCTATAGGAGCCACCGCCCTCTATGGATTGAAGAAAGGTATTAGTGCCCTGCGCAACCGCTCTGGGGGTGAGAACGGGACGGGCGAGGAGCAGAAACAAGAAGCCGTACAAAAAGTAGTTGAGTCTATGCAGAAACAAGAAGCCGTACAAAAAGTAGTTGAGTCTATGCAGAAACAAGAAGCCGTACAAAAAGTAGTTGAGTCTATGCAGAAACAAGAAGCCGTACAAAAAGTAGTTGGACCTGTATTGTACCAAAAATCGTCGCCAAAGGGAACGCTTCCTGTGACAAAGGGAACGCCTCCTGTGACAGAGTGGCCGAAGGAGTATGAATTAAAATCAATGGAGGGATTTACAGGAGGCGTGAAGCCTAATCATCTCGCTCAAGGCGGTACAATAGAAAAATATCATTCTACCGCTGTCGACTTAATTAATAATCCGCAGAGTACTTGGCACTCAGATACAAAGACACATGTAGAACGCTATACCTCAGAACATATCGGGCAGATAAAGGCGTACTTAGATGGCATTGTTGAAAAGGTTAAAAAAGATCAGCAGGATGCTGACCTTACAAAAGATACGCACTACCAGGATATTCTTAACCGGCTTAGGCACCGGGTGCCGGAAGGGCCAGCAAGAGACTTTGTACAAGGGCATCTAGGCGAGCATAAGCTCTAGCCTTATTTTGGGAGTCTAACAATGATCATCTTAAGTTTGCGCACCTTATTAGTCATCCTGCCCCTCTCGGTCGCGGCTCAAGAGACGCCTGTCGCCAATGCCAAGAAAGCCAACCCGAACAGCACACAAGGCACTGGGGATAGCCAGAGTCTGGCCACCGGGCTGATCATGGGGGTGCCGGCGGTGGGTCTGGTCACAGCGGCGGGTGTGATTGGGGCGCGCAAGCTGTACCATGATAAGCGACAACGTGACCAGGTCGAGGTACTGAAAGAGAAGGTGCTTCCCGAGACGGTTGAGACAGAAGATGACGTTCTGGGGGGCGAGAATAGGGGTACAGAAAATCACGATACTGTAAAAAGACGAGAGCCGAGCGCATCATCTGAATCGGCGCGAATACCTCCCAACACTCCGGCAAAACCAGCAGAGAGGGTATTGCCTGATCTTTTTGATGCGGAAGATCACGATGCTGTAGAAATTCAAGATGCTCACTCACCCTCTGAATTGCCACAAACGCCTCCCAACACTCCGGTAAAATCACCCGAGGCAAAAGCAGCAGAATTCGAGAAGATGTGGCAGCAGCCATTGCGAGAGTATGGTGGTGGTGGTGCTGATGGTGCTGACAACTATACAACTCGCGAGACTAAATATCTGGAGGTGCTCAGTAACGAGATAAGAGAAAAAGCGAGTTTCGGGAAACAAATACCAACGAACATAGAGCATCATTATCGACACGCCTTACAGATTGTCCACAATCCTGCAATAATTGCGTATAACAAAGCGATAAATTTTGACGATCACTTCGGCTATACCTTAGAACAGACCCAACAGCTCAGAGAGCATCTAAATCAATTAAAAGCCCACCCAAAACTTTATCAGGACGTTTTACAAAGACTGGATGCGAAGATTCCTAATGTTGAGACTATAAAACAGGTGCAACAAGCCCGCCTTAAATTTGGAATTGCGCTTGGCCATCCGTTGCGATCTCAAAAAATTGTCATTACACCACCTCATCCGGAGAGGAAGCACGCAACGATCAGCACGCCGAAGCGCAAGCCATCTGTGTCAGAGTTTAGAGGCGAGCTTTAATCGCAACGTCTAACCACGTGAAGAACCAGGCATAATTGTGTGTTAAAAAGCCGCCTCCATAGTCTATCAAATATATTTTCACAACCCATAATCTTTTTTATTGCAATGTCTAATAGTTAATGCTAGTTTGTCACTATTCCAATTGTTGAATTGGAAAGTAAATTATGCTATTACAGAAAGGACACTCCACCCAAATGAGATCGAACGTGCGCTTCCTTGATCCTAAAACTGACGTTACCTTCAAAAAAGTCTTTGGCACTGAACGCAACCAAGACATTCTCGTGCATTTCCTCAATGATATGTTCGCCTACTGGAACGAACCTGCCATCACCCAGGTAACACTACTGCCGTCGATGCAGCTGG
>JBILKX010000045.1:0-13151 GCA_044376435.1 Alphaproteobacteria bacterium
CCAGTATTCGCAAGGTCAAAAAGTCGCTGTTCTGCTGCTTCTAATTGCGTGGAGGCTGGCTGGTCAAGGGTAAAGCTATGAGCGCTATTAACAACTTCCTCCCCAATGTTGATGAGCTGACGCCTGAGATATAAGTCATAAATCAGGCGGCCATAGTCTTCGGTATTAATCACAGAGATCACTGAATCGGCGAGGACGGCTAAGTATCGCCCTCCTTCAACGGTTTCAAGATCATTGTCTTGATCGAAGAGGGCTTTTAGCGTTAACGGGTCAGCGATTTGACCCCGTTCGATAAGGCGTTGAATGGCACGATAAATGCGCCCATGTACAGCGTCAGCAAAGTGTTCTACACGCAGAAAGTCACCAACTTTTTCGTAGGTGTTATTGTTGAGCAACAAAGCCCCTAAAAGCGCTTGCTCTGCCTCACGATTATAAGGGGGAGTTCGGGTGGCACTTGGCGTGTCTTCTGGTTTGATGGGAACTACTTGTGTCATGACTCAATTTATAATCTCTGTAGCGCCGCAACACAAGTGGTTTATTCTGTGATCTTGAGGAGAAGCTCGCCTTTGACAATCTGGTAGCGATCAAGAAACCCTTGTAACATATAAGCTGCGGCCATTTTATCAATAACTTCACGCTGATGATGACGGCTGGTATGGGCGTCAGCAAGAACACGCTGGGCGGCAATGCTTGAGAAACGCTCATCCCAAAAGCAAACAGGTACTGTAAGTTTGCGACTGAGCTGATGAGCAAATTGCTGGACGGCCTGTGCTTGCGGGCCAATTTTACTATCAGCATTAAGCGGTAACCCCAGAATACAGGCTTGCAACCCGTGCTGTGACACGAGCGTTTGTAGGTGTGCCGCAATGCCTTGGAAACGCAGGCCGGCGAGGACTTGAAAAGGCGAGGCAATCATCCACAAACGATCAGATAGAGCGAGACCGACGCGTTGACGGCCATAGTCAATCCCCAGTAACGGACCTGTAATAGTCTGGTTCATGAGAGAGTCTGGAGTTATGATCACCTTGTTTCCTTTGTATCTAGGGTGTATTGCTCTGTGTATAATCCGCTTTGGAGCTTGAGGCTTATATATCATCCTATCCCCAAAAAAACAAGCGTCAGCTGGGTTTTTTGGCGATTTCACCGCGATGCGTATATTGCAACTATTACATGCGCGCTTTTGTTGTGTTACTAGAATTTTAATGTATTGCATTAAGGTTTTATTAGTGATTTATAATATAATCAACCTAATACTGTGAAATACAAAGTTATTTATTGGAAAAAATAATTGTCATCTTCTTCGAACTATTTGTATAATTAGTACCGCATTACATAAGGCAATTTTTAGAGGTAAATAAAGCAACCTCTAAAGCTCTCCTCCAAAAATGGTTAGGTAAAACTAGGGGGTGGGGCGTCAGTAAGGCTAAAAACTACAGGGAAGTAAATATGACACAAAATCAATTAACTTTAGCACTCAATGTGGCAACGCGAGAAGGTGGTATCGGGGTTTTTGGCCCTGGTGAGCGGGTGATGCTCTCCACCCAACCAGAAGGATACCGCTGGGGAAATTATTTGGTAAATGATGTGCAGCAATTGCTACATAATGCCGAGTTGCGGTTGTGTGATTTAGCTTTAATAGCCGTAACAGTTGGGCCTGGTTTATTTACTGGGGTACGGCTGGGCTTGGCAGCTGCGCATGGATGGCAGCTCATAACAGGGGTTCAGGTTGTTGGAATCATGACAACTGAAGTGTGGTTTCACCAGCATAGATCTGTGGCTATCGCGCAGAAGATAAGCAAAATGCTTGTTGTTGTTGATGGGAAACGCGCTGATGTGTATGCCCAGTGGTTCGATGTAGAGACAGGCCTATCCTTAACTCAGCCAGAAAGTGTTATACCGCAAGACCTTCAGCGCCGCTGGCCTCAGGCGTCGGAGGTGATGGTCGTCGGAGATGGGGTGCCATTGGTAAGGTCGGTCGTGACAAAGTTAGGCGCAAAGATCATAGAGCTCCAAGAGTTGGATTTACCAAGCTTAGTCGCTTGTGCCCGCTATCATGCGGGGCAGAAAATCAGCAGCCTTGCCCCCGTTTATGTGCGGCCCGCTGACGTAACTCTGCCGGAAGGGAGAGAGATCATTCATCCACTCAATATAATGTAGGTGAACCTATGGCAAGTTTGATCCAAATTGGGCCAATGTTGGCCAAGGAGCATGACCAAGTAATACAGATTCAGAAAATCTTGATGCCGGAGAATGGTAATTGGCGACCACATGAGCTCTCTGCGCTAGGTGAGAGAGGGGTTACTTTAGTTGCAAGAACTGCGCGTGATGAGGTTATCGGGATGATATTCGCCCAGATTGTGGAAAAAACTTCGGAGATTCTAACATTTGGTGTGTTGGATACGTATCAAAGGCAGGGCATTGGTACATTATTATTGCGGCATTTCTTTCAAGATGTGCAACGACGCGGGGTAGAGGAAGTTTTCCTAGATGTGCGTGCCGATAATCAAATTGCAGTGAATCTATATAAAAGACATGGGTTTACTATTATGTCACGGCGTTCAAATTATTATAAAACACTTGCAAATAACTATATTGATGCTATAGTCATGATTTGTCATTTGTAGAATAGAAAGTACGTGATAGGCAATCGCCTTACTCGGAAATTTGGGAAGTTTTTAATGACATAAAGTCTGGCAAAGGTTTAATAATCTAGAAAAATCTAGGTATATAGGTCTTTTCAGGCAACAAAATAGAGAGGTATTAAAATGACGAAACATCAAGAAAATATTGATATATTGGCGTTAACGACGAAAATCGTTTCAGCGCACGTGTCCAATAATCATGTCGATAAGGAATCCCTTCCATCATTGATTCAAGAAGTGTATCACGCCCTAACCAAGATGGGCTCTGGATCAGAAAGCGAAATTTTGTTAAAAAACTTTACGCTTGTGCCGCCTGTCCCAGTTGAAAATTCGGTATTTCCAGATTATTTGGTGTGCCTTGAGGACGGTAAACCGGTAAAGATGTTGCGCCGCTATTTAAAGCGCATGTATAACATGACCCCGGAAGATTACCGTCGTAAGTGGGGCTTGCCATCTGATTATCCTATGGTTGCAGAAAATTATTCGATCCGCCGCAGTGCTTTAGCCAAACAAAGTGGTCTTGGCAAGCATCGTCTTGCTGAAAAGCATGGCTGATATTGATCTACTTGCGTTGCCAGCTCTTAAAGACGTTATCGAACGTTTTGAGCTTAATCCGCGCAAGAGTTTGGGTCAGAATTTTATTCTTGATCCGCAGTTGCTTGCTAAGATTGTACGCGTGGCGGGTAATTTAGAAAATATAACAGTTATTGAAATTGGACCTGGACCAGGTGGGTTGACGCGTGAATTGCTTCGCCATGGGGCAAAACAAGTGATCGCGATTGAATACGACCCGCGCGCTATAGCTGCACTGCAAGGGTTGGTAGAGATGTCTAATCAGCGCCTTACCGTGTATCAAGGAGATGCCTTAACTTTAGATTGGGATAAGATGCTCCAAGGTCCAGCCATATTATTTGGTAATCTGCCATACAATATTGCTACGCCCCTGTTGCTCAAGTGGTTGCCGCTATTCGATCGCGTCCATCAGGCAGTTTTAATGTTTCAAAAAGAGGTCGCTGATAGGCTTGTGGCTGTTCCTCGTACTAAAGACTATGGTCGTTTATCAGTTATGACGCAATGGCGGGCATCAGTTGAAAAGTGCTTTGATATTGGGCCTAAAGCATTTTTACCTCCCCCAAAAGTTACATCCACTGTCGTGCGCTTGCGTCCTAAAGACTATAGCGTTGTTCCCTGGGCTGTCATGGAAGATCTGTTGAAATCCGCCTTTGGGCAGAGGCGTAAGATGTTACGTCAAAGTTTAAAAAGCAGGGGTGAGAAAGCTTTAGAGGCTCTTAGGGCATTAAATATTCCAGAAACTGCTCGAGCGGAAGAGCTGACAGTCGATCAGTTTGTGAGATTGGCGACAATACTGAATGATGATGAAACATGAAACTATGTTGCAGTCAGGTGCGAGGAATGGCTCTAAGATTCTGGCCATAAATTGTTCTGGCGAATACTTTCTCCTAACAGCATACCGGCGCAGATAGCCACGTTAATAGAGCGTCGCCCAGGTGTCATGGGAATGGTTAACTCAGCATCGCATTGAGCAACCAGATTCTCAGGTAAGCCTATACTTTCGGGCCCCATGAGAATGATATCATCTTTATTAAACCGAAAATCTGTATAGCATACCGTGCTCGTGGTTGTTGTGCAAATTAGCCGTTGACCGCTGGATTGCTGCCAGTGATGAAATGTTTCCCAATCTTGATGTCGGCGGAGATCGACCATATTGATATAATCCATGCCCGAGCGTCTGATGCGCCTATCGCCAAACACGAAACTGCAGGGTTCTATCACATGAAGGACAACATCAAGACAGGAAGAGAGACGAATGAGCGTGCCAACATTTTGAGGGATTTCCGGTTGATAAAGCGCTAAATGTATCATTATCTATCCTTACAATCTTGCGACATAGATAGCCTCAGAGCGACTTTCTAGCGGCGGGAGATTATAAAATAATTTAAGAGCTACTGGTAACATTGCACCGTGCTATCCTACAAATCGAGAGCAACAATTAGGTCAACAATGCTTTGCAGGCACATAAAGAACCAGAGGAACAAGCATGAGAATATAACTCATGCTCATTATTGTATTACTCGGCTTCTTCTTGAATGTCGCTTAACTGTACAGGGGCTGCTGGCATCACGGTTGAAATAGCATGTTTGTAAACAAGCTGAGAGTGTGCATCTCGCCGTAGCAGTACAGAAAAGTTATCAAACCACGTAATAACCCCTTGAAGTTTGACGCCATTCACTAAGAATAGTGTGACTGGCATTTTACTCTTGCGTACCGTGTTTAAGAAGGTGTCTTGCAAATTTTGATTTTTTTCTACAGACATAGTTCGTCCCCAGTCTATAATGGTTGTTGATCTTCATAATACCGTTTATTCATGAAAATTTTCCTAAGAAACGATATTTTTTATCCTATAGAGCATTTTTGTTCAAATTGTTTTATACAACTCTTAGGTATGCCCTGAACACTCTTGTTTTACTCAGTAAAAATTTAGGTTAACTCTCCGTCATAAGCATACTTGCTTTAAAATTAATAGACTGACAAGTCAGTTAGCCGAAGAAATAAAAAATTATTTAATCTTCTTGCCTAAAAATTACTAAACAGCTGAGAAATAACCATCTTTACTTAGTAAAACTGATTCTAACAAAGATTGCCGAGTAATTCTATTAAAAAATTTAAGCGTTGTCGAATATGTAATAGTAATTTTTTGAAAAAGACAATTTGCTTGCAAAAGTAATCGTCAACTCAGCATTTAATTTTCTACTTAATTAAGGCGTAAATGGCGCATTAGTGTCAAGGTTAGGTTATAAAGTTCGCCGTTAAAAAGTCGCTCTGAGGCCGTTTAATACCTAATTAAGATAAAAAAATAGGTTTGATATTCATGCGGATTCGACAACATAGATGGCCTGAGAGCCTCTTTTTAACGGGGGGGTATAAGGATGCAATCCTAAACGCATAGCTTTTAATACTGGTATTAACAGAGATCTTTGTATTAGTTTACAAAAACTAAGGTCAGAATTAATCTTTTAGGATACTTTAGTGCGGACAAGTTCTTAATATATTTTAAGGTCTGGAAAATTTGGTTGCGGGGGCAGGATTTGAACCTGCGGCCTTCAGGTTATGAGCCTGACGAGCTACCGGGCTGCTCCACCCCGCGTCAATTAAAATGATTATTAGAACGATATCAATTAAATGTCAAGTTTTTTTTTGTACTCTATAGCCAATTAAATACCTTTGTTGACTATATGGCGATAATACCTTCAAAAATACTTGTTTTAGGTGACTTAATCCTAGATGTTTTTACCCGTGGAGAGGCAAGTCGGCTCTCGCCCGAAGCGCCTGTGCCAGTGTTGTTATCAGGGGAGACGACTTTATCAGCTGGTGGAGCCGGGAATGTTGCCTGTAATCTCCACGCCCTTGGTGCGCAGCCTTATGTGGTAGCCCCTATTGGTACGGACAATATCGGTCAGGCTTTGATGGCACTCATTAAACAACAGCTTGGGGATAACGCTTGTCTAGCGCCGCTCGAAAAGTGGCAGACGCCAGTGAAGTGGCGTTTTATTGCACGCACACAGCATTTAATGCGCGCAGATTGGGAAGAAAATAATCTGCTTCCAGATATGGTGATGCGTCAGTTAATTCAGCATTTAACCGCGCTACTTCCAGACGCTAAGATACTCATATTATCTGATTACGCCAAAGGGAGCCTTCCCGAGACATTCGTGGCTAAGGTCATCAAGTTAGCAGCGCATGCGCAGGTTCCAGTAATTGTGGATCCGAAAGGGCCAGCTGCAAAGTACCGTGGGGCGACCTTAATCACGCCAAATCGTCACGAGCTCGCACAGATGTTGGGACGACCTTTGAAAACTTTGGCTGACTTGCGCGAAGGGGCAATGCATATTGCCCAGGCAATCCAGAGCATCGTTGTTGTAACGTTGGGTAGCAAAGGCATTATGGTGGCAAACGGGGAGCACGCTAGGCATATTCCCGCTGCCGAGATGCAGTCTGTCTATGACGTCACAGGGGCGGGGGATACGCTTGTTGCGGCGCTGGCGGCGAGCTTAGCCTGTGGTGATGATCTGATGACAGCTCTGGAACTCGGCAATATTGCTGCCGGCTTAGTCGTCAAAAAGCCTGGAACAGCGACTGTCACCTTACCAGAAGTATATAAAAAATGGCAAAATTCCCAATGCGCTCGCGGTAAGATCATGCCCATACAGGATATCTATGGCTTGCGATGGTATTGGCAAGAGCAGGGGCTGACCGTAGGATTTACGAACGGCTGCTTTGATATGCTCCACCCTGGGCATCTCAACCTATTGCAAGAAGCCAAAGCCCACTGTGATAAGCTGATCATTGGCTTGAATTCTGACGCGTCAGTACAGCGGTTAAAAGGGAGTCATCGCCCCTTGCAGCCGCAACATGTCCGTGCGATGGCCTTAGCTCAACGCCCTGAGGTTGATGCGGTTGTGATCTTTAAAACGTTGACGCCCTATGGTTTAATCCAGGCCCTGCGCCCCGATGTTTTAATAAAGGGTGGTGACTATAAAGACCAGGGGTCGGTCATAGGTGCTAAGAGTGTTAAGCAGAGAGGCGGGCGTGTCATCATTGGGTCTTATGTCCAGGGCTACAGTACCACATCAGTGATTGCACAGGGGTTGTCATGGTAAAGGGTTTATTCAAAACTCTTTACTTAGAGCATTACATGCAGCTGGCGCTTGAGCGAATGCGACAGTACGATTTAGCAGGAACCTACAAGATTGCGGAACAGCTCCGGCAACATGCTGGAGACACGCCACAGTGGAAGAACTTAATGGCGATTTTGGCTTATGAGCGTGGTGATGATCGGGAGGCTAAGCGCTTCTTTGAAGAAGCACTGGAAGGTATGCCAGACAGTGCAACACTTAATGCAAATTACGGATGTCATCTTTTAAAGTTAGGATGCTGGCCAAAAGCCTGGAAGTTCTATGAGCATCGACTTGAGGCTTTAGGAACGCCACCATGGATTACCGTGGGGGAACGTTGGCAAGGGGAGGCTGTTGACACCTTAGCGGTGGTTCCAGAGCAAGGCTACGGGGATGCCATTCAATTCATACGTTTGGTCCCATATCTAAAACAATTTTGTCGCCACTTATGGTTCATTTGCCCGCCTGATTTTGTGCCGATCCTTGAAGGATTTGCGCCAGGAGACTCCAGGGGATTTGACCAGGTTATCATCACCAATTCTCACGAGTTGCCGCCGGAAGTTCCCTATGTAAGCTTGTTAAGTATCCCCTACCATATCCAGATGACCCTTGCAGATATCCCCCGCCAGACCCCCTATATTTTTGCCTCTCCAGAATCAGCCCTTAAATGGCTGCCTTTTTTTGAGACACTCACGCCTTATACGGAAGGATCACGCAAATTACGTGTTGGGTTGGTGTGGGAAGGCAATCCTGAGTATAGCTCGGATGCCAAAAGATCAATGCCTGCCCATTACTATAAAGCCTTAAAAGCTGTTCCAGGTATTGCCTGGGTCAGCCTGCAGAAAACCCCACGCACACAGCTTCCAGAAGAGCTGCAAGCAGAAAATCTGGGGCCAGCTTTAACAAGTTTTCATGAAACCATGGGGGTTTTGCATCATCTGGATTTAGTCATTACCGTGGATACAAGCATCGGTCACCTGGCCGCCGCCATGGGCAAGCCGACGTGGCTAGTCTTGCCGTATGCAAATGACTGGCGTTGGTTATCTGCGCAAGAATTTACACCGTGGTATGGCACAATGCGCTTGTTCAGGCAACCAAGTCCAGGGAATTGGGCTGCGTTGCTTTACAAGCTGAGTCATGAACTGCGCTGGGTAATGACGGCACCTTTTCCCCTTTTGTCTCAAGCGATTACAGAGACTTCGCATCCCTCTGATGCCTTGCTGCACGAGGGACATAGACTTGTGGAGCAAGGGAGAGAGCAAGATGCAAAAAAACATTTAGAACGGGTGTTAGCCTATCGCCCTAACCATTTAGGGGCTTATAATATCTTGGGCGTTGCGCAAGCAAGGACCCAGCGTTTGCAGGCGGCTGTGAATAGTTTTCGCCATGCAGTTTCCTTAAAACCTAGTTTTAAGGGAGGACTCTTAAATAGTAGTCTTGCGCTCCTGAAACTTAATGAGTGGGAAAAAGGATGGGCAGCATATGAAACGCGTTTATTAACAATCTCTAACCAACACGCTCCAGCTCAGGGCCAGCTGTGGCACGGGGAGAAAATACCTGGTCAACGGCTATTTATTATTCCCGAGCAGGGCTTTGGAGATAATATCCAAATGGCGCGCTTTATTCCGGATGTTGTTGGGGCATCTGAGGCCTCAATTCACGTTATTGCCAAGCCAGAACTATACCGGCTATTGCGCGCGAGTTTGCCCTCAAATATTCAGGTGATTCCATGGCAAGCGGGCTGCCCACAAGTTGCACGTCATGATTACTATGTGAGTATCATGAGCTTGATTCACGTGCTAAAGGTGCCTAACATTGAGGCGGTTGCAAGATCTGGTCCCTATCTAGAGGTGCCGTATGAATGTCGTCAATCTTGGGCAACGGTGGGACCTAAACGGGATCACCGACTGGCGATTGGTATTGTCTGGCGACCAGGGCAAGAGACAGCCTTGCCTGAGAAGCGTGCCTGTGCTTTACAGCATTGGGAGGGAGTGTTTGCAATTCCTGGTATTGATTGGGTTGCTTTATATCCACGTGTGCCAGAATCTGTGATGGGTACGCCGATCGTCGCCCCAGCATTACCCATACAGGACTTTGCGGACACGGCGGCTTTGATCGAAAATCTAGATTTGGTTATTAGCGTTGATACAGCTGTCGCTCATCTTACAGGGGCGATGGGGAAGCCAGTGTGGGCGCTTATTGACTATAACACCGCTGATTGGCGTTGGCCGTGGCCACATCAGACGACCACCCCATGGTATTCGTCCATGCGGGTTTTTCCACAGCCGCAAGCCGGGGATTGGCGCGGGGTTTTGAGGGATGTTTATCAGGCCTTGCAACAAAGAATGGCTTGAAAGTCGACTCGGTGGTCAGGCGCTTAGGTTTCTTTGCGCTGGCTTAAGGTTGCATAAACGCCTTTTTTAGCCAGGAGCTCAGTATGGGTGCCCCGTTCAACGATTGTTCCGTGATCAATGACGAGGATTTCATCAGCGTCGACAATTGTCGACAAACGATGGGCAATTACTAAAGTCGTATGTTGTTGTGAAATACGTTTAAGGCTTGATTGAATTTCTTTTTCGGTTTGGGTATCAAGGGCGGAGGTGGCCTCATCGAAAACCATAATTGAGGGTTGCTTAAGAATGACGCGCGCGATAGCCACACGCTGTTTCTCGCCACCTGAAAGCTTAAGGCCGCGCTCGCCAACAATGGTATCATATCCTTGTGGGAGAGACTTGATGAAGCTTTCAAGTTGTGCCACCTTAACAGCATATTCTACTTCGGCGCGTGTAGCTTCAGGTCGTGCGTAAGCGATGTTGTAGTAGATGGTATCATTAAATAAGACAGTATCTTGAGGAACAATCCCAATCGCAGCGCGTAAGCTCGTTTGCGTCACCGCACGAATGTCTTGGCCATCAATGGTAATGCGTCCTTGGGTGGCATCATAAAAGCGGAATAGTAGTTTTACAATCGTAGACTTGCCGCCACCACTTGTGCCCACTAAGGCCACCATTTTACCTCCAGGGATGGTAAAATTAATATCACGGAGAATAGGGCGTTCTTGGTCATATGAAAAGTGCACGTTTTCGAAGGTTACGGTGCCTTCACGAACGGTTAAAGGTTTAGCATCTGGCTGATCAGCAATTTCAATTTCCTGATGGGTGAGTGTCACCATCTCTTCAAGATTCACTAAGGCCTGTTTAAGCTCACGATAGGCAAATCCTAAGATGTTCAACGGCATTCCAAGCTGTGTAATATACGCTCCAAGCATCACAAAATCACCAATCGTAATCTCACCGCGTGCCAACTGCAGGCCAGAAGTCCAGAGCAAAATCATTGCACCGATGCTCAAAATCGCACCTTGGCCAAAATTTAAGAAAGATAACCCCATGCGGTTACGAATACAGGTGCGTACGTAGGTCCAGAGTGACTGATCATAGCGGTGCTGCTCGAGGGTCTCATTGTTAAAGTACTTAACGGTTTCGTAGTTAATTAAGCTATCAATGGCGCGGGTATTAGCTTCGGCATCAGCTTGATTTTTAGCCCGAAAGAACTGAGCCCGCCATTGTGTCACGATCACGGTGAACGCAACGTAAACAATCATTGTTCCGAGCATAATAGCACTCAAACACCAGTGATAGCCGACGAGCAAAACACCACATGTTAACACAACCTCAATAGCAATCGGCGCTAGTCTAAAGAGGCTATATTCCAGAAAATTCTCAATACCTTGAATGCCGCGCTCTATGGTGCGACTTAAGCTACCCATGCGCCGCTCAAGATGAAACTTTAAGCTTAATCGATGCAGTTGCGCAAACGCTGCGCCGGCAGCATGTCGAGAGGCATGATACATTGGGGAGGCAAATAAAATATCCTTCAGTTCATTGAATCCATGGTAAAGGATTTGCAGGCCACAGTATAAAGCAACGCCGCCAATGAGGACGCTAAAAGTATAGTTGCCAGCCGCAAGCGCGTCTGTCAGCAGCTTATACGCCATAGGCGTCATCACGCGGGCAACACGGCCAAGGACCAAACAAAGCAGACTTAAGAGTACGTAAGTACGTGTGCGGCGCTCATGTTGTGGCCAAAGATATTTTTTTAATAACATTGTCGAATGCATAGCATGTAGTGTACACTAGTTTCAGTCAGGAATGGAAAAAATTAATGAGAATTACAGTTTTTGGCGGTCATGGTTTTTTAGGACGATACGTCGTGCAGCGGCTTGCGCGCGCGGGCCACTTAGTGCGCGTTGCTGTCCGGCACTCTACGCAAGCAAATTTTTTGCGCCCTATGGGGAATATTGGGCAAATTACGCCCGTTGATTGTGATCTAAAAAATGCTCAATCCGTAAAGTTAGCGCTGACAGGTGTAGATGCGGCGATTAATCTTGTCGGGATCTTATCAGAGCGGGGGCGACAAACATTTCGTGCCGTTCATGATGAAGCTGTGCATACATTAGTTGACCAGGCGCAGGCCGCACGGTTAGAGCAGCTAATCCATGTGTCTGCCATTGGGGCTGCCCCGGATAGTGCCGCCGCGTATGCCCGGACGAAGGCAGCTGGCGAGGCGCATGTTCGCCAAAGCCAGCTTAATTGGACAATTATTCGGCCTAGCGTAATTTTTGGCCCAGAAGATCAATTCTTAAACTTTTTTGCGAAGCTGGCTATGATGACACATGCGTTGCCGCTTATCGGCGGTGGGCAGACTCGGCTGCAGCCTGTGTACGTTGCTGATGTGGCGGACTGCATTTTAGCGTGTTTAGGAGCGCCACAAGTCTATCAGCAAATTTATGAATTAGGTGGGCCACAGGTTTTCACGTTTAAGCAGCTTTTGGAACAGCTGTTGAAATGGATTCATCGAGATGCCTGGTTCGTGCCGATTCCATTTGCCGTTGCGCAAGTCATGGGGTATGTGAACGCGCTCCTGCCTAAACCCCTGATTACTGCTGATCAAGTCAAGCTCCTGAGGTACGATAACGTGGTAACTGGGCAATGCCCGGGGTTTGAGGCTTTTGGAATTTCGCCCAAGGCGGTTGAGGTTATTGCGCCCAACTACCTGCAGCGATATCAGCGCATGGGGTAGTGTCAATATGTTACGTAAGCGGCTATTATACGCGAGTCAGCGTCGCGGGATGCGCGAGCTGGATCTCATCTTAGGCCCATTCGCTGAGGCGAATTTAGAGGGGTTTTCTGAAGACGAATTACAGGCGTATCAGCAGATGCTCGAGTATCCCGAGGTTGTGCTCTACGATTGGCTTGTACGAGGCATACCGGTATCATCTACAGAACCTGAGAACGTGCGACAAATGGCCCAGAGAATTTTACGCTATTTTGGGAATTGACTTCCCCACATTATCTTGGTATTTCTAAAGCACACGGAGAGGTGGCCGAGCGGCTGAAGGCGCACGATTGGAAATCGTGTATACGTTAAAAGCGTATCGAGGGTTCGAATCCCTCTCTCTCCGCCACCCTACGTTCTTCGAACTTCGGGCGGCAAGCCAGAAGTGAGTTAGAACTAGGAGTGTCTCACGAAGCTTTCTTGTCCATCGGAGCCTTGGCGTAGATGGAAGCGTAGTGAGACTGTACATATATCTTAAGAGGGGTCGAACCCTCGATTAAACAAAAGACAGGGGTTCGACGACAAGCATATTTGAGAAACAAATAAGCGCAGGCGCGGCGAGCGCAGCGGAGCCAATCCCTCTCTCTCCGCCACCCTACGTTCTTCGAACTTCGGGCGGCAAGCCAGAAGTGAGTTAGAACTAGGAGTGTCTCACGAAGCTTTCTTGTCCATCGGAGCCTTGGCGTAGATGGAAGCGTAG
>JBILKX010000046.1:2500-12807 GCA_044376435.1 Alphaproteobacteria bacterium
GAAGGAGAGGTATCAAGGACGCCATAAATCCCCTGCTGATGACGCTTCTAACCCAGTGATCATGACACGTCAGGCAAAAGCGTTGCAGTGGGTGCGCCAACTCAAAAATCTGTCATTTTTATTAGGTTCCATCATTAATGTTACTCCATTTGTTACTCTTAAGGGGGTCACTAAAAGTAGTTTTTGCTTGGGTATGGCGCTGACTGGTCTTGAAGTGTTACTGGCGCAGCCAATCTCAGTTAAGCATTTCCTAAATTCTGTGCCTGGGATTGTTTTGCCCCTAGAAGTGATATTGATTAACAATAAAAAAGCTGGGTTTTTGTGCCTGAGTAGTGCATTCTTATCGTCGTTGGGGAGTATGTTTTTCTTGCTTAAAGACGGCTACCACGGGCTTGGCACATTGCGAACGTCAGATGCAAAAACTTCTTAGGTACCTTCCAAAATCCAGGGTTTGCTCCCAGGCTTCGCTTGCTGAGCTGCTACACCGGGCAAGCTATATGATGCCGCGTCCGGCGCAGACAAAAAGGCTTGGAATTATCATGGGGGATTTTTTTGTTGCAACTCCAACATTGTTCGGTTAGCATAATTTTTATTATGCCAAATAAGCAAGCGCTATGGTTTATTTTTGAAAGGTTCAATTTATGCAGCGGATTTTTGTAAGTATGTTGTATTTTAGTTTTTGGCTTAGCTGCCTGCCAGGACTGACGCACGCAGATAACAGTGACCCAATTATGGTGTCCGCTCTGGTAAAAGCTGCATCAAAAGCCCCTGTCGCTACACAATCTACATTAGATCCCGCCGCTGAAGCGCCTGTCAAAAACAACAACCAAAAACACCAGTGGTCATGGAAAAAAAGAATCATTGTCACTGCTGGAACATTGATACTTGTTGCTTGCGGCGCACTTGTCTGGCAATGGCCTACTCTTAAAGCGAATCGGGAGAAAGGCTTGAAGATGCAAGGCGGGATAGAAGAGCAAGCCCAAGTCATGCCGAGATTTGCGCATCAGGATGTGATTGACTTAAGTCAAATAGGGTTGTATGAGAATTTTTTATCAAGATATGTTAATGGCTCAATTGAGTTGTTAAAATTCATAGAGGCTTATAAAAAGGTAGGTCTAAGCATCAGTGATATGCAAGATTCTACTACCATCCGCACGTTTATAGACATGATATCCAAGCAGTCTTCAAAAAAAACTCAGTCGAATCAGGATGTAGCAAAAAAATCAACCAATCTGTTGGATTTAATGGTGGCAGAAATAGCAAAGCAGCGAGGTGATATTAAAAAACCAACTAAGGAAATGCTAGAGAGGGCTCGAAAGATCAAGCAGGCGAACAATGTACATAATGGTGCACAGGAATTCCTACAGCAATGGGGTTTCTCTGAACTAAAACAGAGCTTCAATCAAGCTCAGAATATAAAGGTCCTAAAGATTGGGCAATATTGCACAATGGGCCCTATTAGTATAGAGCTAATCAAGCTCAAAGAAACGCACTTCCTCAAACCTATTATAGACGTGATTTCCAAGCCAAATGAAGAACGACAGATAATGGCAAAGGCATTGGAAGGATTCGCAGACATTGCAGAAACCTCGAGAACAACATTTGATATTCATATCGCAGAAAATCTAGAGGACAATAAACAGGTTTCAGAATTTATTTTCAATTTCCAGCCCCCAAAAACACCTTTGACAAAGTAATCTCCAAACAACGCGCTGAAATGTCCGAAGCAGCCAAGCTGATGCTTGGCTGCTTCGAGAGAAAAGTCCTGTGCAATCTATAAGTGCAGTAGGCTATGACAGGGTCCCTTGGTGCTGAGGGGTCTCTGTAAAATACTTTGCCAAATAATACTTCGTCAGTTTGGGGTGATGAACATTCTCTCGGATAAACTCCACAACAAAGCCGCACTTCTTATAAAACTCAGGCGCTTGAAACGCCGACGTACAAAGATTAATGTTGTTAAATCCTTTGCCCGTGAAACGAGCTTCCAGAGTTTGTAAAAGCAGCCGGCCAAGCCCCTTGTGGCGATGAGACGAGTGCACCCAAAGCTCGTCAATGTAAATTTCAGCAAACACTGTAAAAGCTTTCAACACACCAATAATTTCACCGTTTTCATGCCGCAGGAGGAGAGCGATTGGCGTGTAGTTGAGCGTAATGCCATGAGCTTGATCATATTTTGCCCAATCTTGCTCCATTGATTTTTCGACTTCTAAAGGCACCCGGTGCGTCCATTCTATTTCTACCATTTGTTATGCCTTTCTTGATGACATGTTTTGCCGGTTGATATAAAGTAGCGTTTTCTGCTATAAAGGGGCTCAATTAAGGAGATGCCCCATGAGCTTTACCATTACCCTCGCTTCACCAGAACACATGCCACAAATTTGGAACATTTTTCATGACGTTGTCAAGTCAGGAGATACGTATGTATACCCTGCTGAAACAACAGAATCTGAATTTCGCGCCTTATGGTGTAACCCGAATACTGTCACAACATATGTGGCGTTGAACGACAATCAAGTAGTGGGGACCTATATTTTACGACCAAATTTTCCCGGACATGGTGCGCATATTGCAAATTGTAGCTACATGGTAACTGCAGGAGCACGCAGTCTCGGGGTTGGGCGCAAAATGGCAGAGCATTCGATCGCACAGGCACAAGACGCTGGCTATATTGGTATGCAGTTTAATATCGTTGTCAGCACGAACACGAAGGCCGTGAGACTTTGGCAGCAGCTTGGCTTTGAGGTTATTGGTACTACCCCTAAAGGGTTTCAACACCAGACCCTTGGATTTGTTGATACATATATCATGTATAAAACCCTCGTTTAGGAGAAAATCTTATGAATCAGATTAGTTACGATGAATTTAGTCGTGTAGAATTACGCTCCGGTACGATTGTTAAGGTAGAGCAATTCCAAAGAGCGAAGAAGCCTGCCTACAAAGTTTGGTCCGATTTTGGGCCAGAGATTGGAGTGTTACAAACCTCGGCCCAAGTGACAATACATTATACAACAGAAAGTCTAATCGGAAGGCAGATTGTGGGGTGTGTGAACCTCGGAGAAAAAAACATTGCGGGTTTTCTCTCTCAATTTTTACTGCTTGGTTTTGCAGATGCTGATGGCGCTGTCTGTCTGCCTACGGTTGATCCGCGTGTTCCTAATGGTCAGAAATTGTTCTAATCCCACAGTAAGAGTTAACGTGGGGACATGTCTTTGTTAAGGGCGTAGAGCTGTGTTAGCACCGCTTGCACATGCTGCGGCACCTTAACTTTACGCCAGAGAGCGGCGATCTTCCCGTCGGGGTTGATGAGAAATGTGCTGCGCTCAATACCAAAATACGTCCGTCCGTACATATTTTTTTCGACCCAGACATTATATGCTGCACACACGGCGCCATCTGGATCTGAGGCAAGTGTGATCTTTAACTGATGCTTCTCAATAAATTTTTCGTGTGCTTGCACAGAGTCTCTTGAAATGCCGATCACAGGGACATGAAGCTGCTCAAACTCCGGCAAAGCAGCAGTGAACTCGCATGCTTGCCGCGTGCATCCGCTGGTATCATCTTTGGGATAAAAATAGACAACGACATAGTGCCCACTATAGTCGGCGAGGGTAACAGTGCCCCTGCCGGCTTTCTCCAGAGTGAATTGGGGGGCAAGGTCGTCTACAGTCAGGATAGTCATGGCAAGCCCTTACGTTAAGGATATATAAAGATCTAAAGTCGTTTGTTCAGGATCTACAGCCCGTTGATCATAAACCTCAAAATCAATGGTATACGCCCGCGCACCACCGAGTTCAGAGGTCGAGATCGACCAAACCTTCTGCCATAACTGAATACACATTTGCACCCGATTTCCAGGGCCATTGGTAAATTTCGCGTAGGTTTGTGCCGGGACCACTAAACGTTTCAGACCCTCTGGCACAGGCGCCCCTGCTTCAACCTCTTCCCCGACAAAGTAGGTGTACTCTCCATTCGCATCACTCTCATACTCTGTATATACGCAATAGGTCGTCCCTGGTTTGCGGCGGTGCAACAATCTATCGGCTATTTTCTCTTGAAAATAACTTTGCAGCATTTTCCCAATTTTTGCTGTACTTGGGTTCATCTCGGCGGCATTATTGGTACGACAATATTGACCGATGAGAATAATGCTAGGATGTTGAATGATGACGTGGTGCATAGAGTCACTCCTATTCTCAAAAGAAATTTGTCAAGCATACCACGCTTTATACCCAATACAAATGAAAAAGCGGAGAATTTGAGAGAGGGAATTTGGCTCAATACCAAGCTTGAAAAAGCGCTTGTATCAAGATGAGATACAAAAGGCTTTTTCAAGCGCCGGGAGTGAGGCACAATTCGCCGCTCAAAAATCCACTTTTCCATTTGGATTGGGTATCATAAATACAAATGAAAAAGCGGAGAATTTGAGAGAGGGAATTTGGCTCAATACCAAGCTTGAAAAAGCCTTCCGTATCTCACGATATGGGCGGTTTTTCAAGTTCATTTGGATTGGGTATATAACGGTGAAACAATGCGATTCAAGGTTAGATCCATTCGGCACGGGATACTGCATGGGCGTTTCCGTGGGCATCCCAAGTATCCAAAGTTGGCGATTTATCAATCAAGACACACTGGACTTCGTCTGCGGCAATGGGCTTATGCTCAATGCCTTTTAATACTACAAAGCATTCACCAGGATTAACCACCACTTCTCCATTGCGAAACAAGATGCGGAGCTTGCCAGAAATGACGATGAATGCCCTGTCAGTGTCTTCATGGGAGTGCCAGACAGATTCTCCGTGCATCTTAACAACTTTAAGATAAGAGGAATCAAATTTGGTAAGAATTTTCGGTGTCCAAGTTTCTGAGAATTTTTGAAACTTCTCTTGAAATTTAATCGGGGTGTAAGCCATCATAGTAGCGCTCCATATAAGTAAATAAATGTTTATTGGGTTGTGTCACGCCTATAGACTACCAGAATTTTCTTATTTGTCCAAGTTTTCTTACCAATAAAGCGTAATATTTTTGTCATATTATCCGAAAGATCGTCTAGATGGTAGAGTTTTCTCGCTGTTTAATCTTGTTTGAAGTTTTTAAAAACTGAGTCTAAGTCGATTTTAGAGGCTGCCATAAAAGATGGATCGCACTCCAAAACTGGTTCAAGTGTTCTGACAAAAATTCCAATATACGTTTCCCAAGAGCGATGAAGTTTTGGAACCAGTTTCCCAATATCATCTTTTAAAGTCGTATGAATCTGTTTGTGCAGCGCATAACGCTCCGCAGCTGATAATTGTGGTTTCTGGATATCTTGATCTAGTTTTTGCAATTGCTCGAGAAGCACGGGAAATTCATGTTTGTGCTCATTCTCAAGTAAGGGGATAATCCATTCTAGGCTATTCTTACGTGCCAATTGAAAGCCATATCGCAGCAGCCAAAACTTAGAAAAACTTTCAAATTTTTCTTTTAATGTTTGGAATGTTTTATGGCAATTGAGTACGTCATTATAAGATATTTTCGCAATCTCAGTTGCATATTCCGGTTTCGTGATCTCCGCGTTTTGCAAGATCTCTTTAGAGACTGAGCTTATGCTGTTTAAGAGCTCGGGACCGGCGGTGCCAGATAGTATAGAGGGGAAGTTTTTGATGATATCAAACTCGGTTTTAAGCTGACACTGCTTTTCCTCTTTTTTAGGTTGCAGCTTAGAGTCACAGGCCTTATAGAGGAAATTGTAAAATATCATGTGAGCGCTCGCTCCAGCACCGCCCTTGAATGCATTCAACAATTTTATAAATTCGCTGCGTTTTTCGATTACACCATTGGTGCGATCAAAACACAGAAAAAACATATAGGCGCGCCACTCCGTATCAGTTTTAGGTAAAGAATTTTCTAAGGCCTCATCAAAAAATGGCCGCATCGTTTTGTAAGCTTGATGATAAACGTCTGCAAAAGGGTCATGAGGCGTAAGTGCGCCTGGGCTGGGGCTGGTCAGGGGGGCTATTGGTTTTGGTGTTTGTAAGTCTTGAGGCGAAACGTCCTGAGGCGATTGCTTCCTATTTAAGGTAAATACAAGTCCCCCCACAACGGCGAGAGCCCCTAAAGTAGCCACAATATACCGATGCGCATATGAACGCCGTTTTTTAGCGGTGTTGACCGTGAGGGTTTTGGTGCTGTCTGATGCTAAAGATGTGATAGAGGACGTTTTGCCAGGCTCATTCGCTGGATCAATATAAGCCCCGGCAGAATGAGTATAATTCAGGCTGCTCACAATCATAACAAACAGCGTTATTGCGGTATAAATGTTTTTAAACATGATCATTTTATCTCTCAATAGTTTTCTCATCAAATGACTTTAGGCATTATTTTCTTTTTTGTCAATAAGCGTTTACAGCAAAGCCTGGGGTATAGCAGCCCAAAAGCTTATATCCATGGCGCAAACCTAGCTGCAACAAAATTTTTTATTGAATGATAAAATTTATGTTGACATGTTTTTTAATCAATCTTATATTGTTATTTATAAACACAATCCAACAATGAGGAGGTTAATATGGATGTGAATTATAAGCTTACGAATCAACAAAAAATTGATTGGTCAGAAAGTTTTCTAACAATAGCTAGTTGGTAAATTTTCTTTCTTTTTTAATAGAGTTGATTTCTATTCGCAATTGTAAAAAAACGCCTAGGATGCTTTCTAGGCGTTTTTTTACTAGGAATTTAAATCCAGAAAGTTCAATGCCCTCTTTCGCAGCCGATGCCGGAATGAAAGTTTCTCCTTGACAATTTTGCTGTTAGGCAATATCTATGAATGTGTATATACCCAATGCAAGTGGAAAAGGGGAGAGTTTGAGAGAGGGAATTTGGCTCACCACCAAGCTTGAAAAACCGACTGTATCGAAACGAGATACAAAAGGCTTTTTCAAGCGCCGGTCGAGGGTCATAATTCCCCGCTCAAAAATCCACTTTTCCATTTGGATTGGGTATAATAATGAAAAAGGATATGATGATGGTAAGATACATAATGATGGCTGTTTTGGTCTGTATGGGGGGGCATGCCCCAAAAGCTTTGGCGGTAGAAAATAAAATCGAGGCAAGTTTAGTACAGACCATTCCGTCCTTGGGGTATGACAAAACGCCTTATATGGGAGAGACCTTAGATCTAATCAATCAAACCTTAACAGAGCAAACCGTAGAGTCTTTATTTAATGCGGCGTATGCACCTAATTTACAGCAATTAACCCTTACAGAGAGCTGGATTACTGATGCGTATAAGGATCCCAACGTCAAACCGCTTGAAAAAGTTCTTCAGAAAATATCATTTTTCAAGACTCATGTGCCCTCTGAGGATTTTCTCAAAAAGGTTGTACCGTACATTTCTGGGGAAATTGACCTTAGATGCGTGATGATTGGAGAGCAAAAAATTACAGCGGCGCAAATGACGGCACTTGTCGATTTATCACAAGACACGGCTTGGTTTAAGGGGCCATAAATTATACTTTGACCCGTTCTTTTAGAATGCTGCCGTCCTTGCGCGCATGTTCAACAGCCCACTGGTAGTTATGGTGATCTTCGATATAATTTTGGAATGCTGGTGATTGCTTGGCTTTCTCGATCATTTGTTTGATTTGAGCGTGGCCCTGAAGTTCAGCCGCAATAGGCTTGCCCTGAGTGCCTTCGAAGTGCTTTTGCCGTTCCTCAAGGAATTGACTGATCTTATTTAGAGTCTTGTACATATGCGGTGTGGCATCCCCAGTCTTTGGGAGATTGCGCTCCTCTGCTTCTATCAGCGACTGAAGGTTTTGCTGCAGCTGAGGCTTGCCAGTCTTTGCAAGCGCGCCGGCATTGTTCTGATTAAACGTTGTATGGAGGGCCGTATTATTCTTAATCTCTTCAATGACCTTTTTGAAAGTATCATGAGCAGCTTTTGCGCGCTCTGGTAATTTCTGCGTGAATTGCTGAATGTGATCATACTGGAATAAAACACCTGTCTTTGCGTCGACAAACTCCTTTTCAGCTTGGTCTCTTTCTGCACGAGTTCGCTTGGTATTAGATTTTGTTTCCTCAGTATGTTGTTTAATAAGCTCTTCATGCTGCTTCAGCAGGGTATCAGAAATATTCGTCAAGGTCTTTAGTTTTTCTTCTAGATTTGGCACTTTGTCTAAAGTAGATAATTTGACCTCTTCCAACTTAGAGTCGGTTTCTTTAAAGGTTTTCTCTATGTATTCAGGATCAACAAGCTCGAATTTGTCTGCAGTGGCGTGTTCACGAATGCCGGTTTGGGTGTATTTTTCAAGAAGATTTAGCTTATTTTGTGTTAATACCACTTTAGCTTCGAGCTCTGCAAGGGTTTCTTTTGAGTGAAAGTCATGGATATTTTCTTTCACTTCTTGAGATATTTTATCTTGTTGAGCTTTGATTTTTGCCCCTAGTTCTGATGTGAGTGCTTTTAATTCAAGCGTTTTCTGGCTGAGGAAATCTTCTCTGAGTTTCAAATCTCCCACAAATTTATGGTCTATTCCTCTAAGTTCCTCATCAGCTTGCGCGACAGAGGAATAATTAACCGACCATAAGTGTGATGACGAGGTGATCTTTGGGGCTTCTTTAGTGGCATAATTAGTCCCGAGATTTGAGGTGGCCTCGCCAAGGAGAGAAGATTCTTCAGCGGTCACGGCGCCTAAGGTAAGGGCTTTAGTTTGGTCTTCCACACCGCTAGGGGCTAATTGAGCAGTAATCAGCCCGATATTGCCTTTAAGAGCGGCCATCACGATCGGTTTAATAACGCCTTTAGCAACATTTTTATAGACCTTTTGTAGGAATTCCTCTTGATAAGCAATGCGGCGTTCAAACAATACGCTTTGCTCAGCTAAAAGCCGCCTATGGGTCAAGAGCTGCGTAAGGTGCGCTTGGTGAGTCGAGCGCTCTAAAAGGAGAGGTTCTATCTCTTTGTCAATTTTTTCAGAAAGTTCTGCGAGTACCTTAAGAGTTCGCATATTATGCATATAGAGCTTAACATGATTGTGCAAGCCGTCGTGGGCGTATTTGTCACGTATTTTAGCTTCTTGGGTCTCAAGATCACGGTGCTGTGCGTTAAACTTGGCTTTTTTGGCTTCGAGTTGACGGATCTGCTGATCGTGCTCTATTATTTGTTTTTCCAATTGAAGGGTGGTGTCATGTTTGCCCGGCATTGACTCAGACTGGCGTTTGTCCTTTTTTAAGTTGATTAATTTTTCGCGCAGACTATCAATTTCTCCATCTAAGTTCGTTATTTCTTTGGCAATCAGGCGCTGATCTTTCTGCAATTTAAAAACTTTTTCATGAAAATCATCATTGTGACCTTCTAACAAGTCTTTAAGCAGGGCGCGCTCGCTGTTAAGGATAACTTGATGATGATCAGTAAGCTGTCCGGGCCCCAAAATCTTCTTGAGCTGATCCTTGAGGATTTTTTCATATCCATCCCGGTATTTATCGGTATCTGTATAATATTCACGAAGAGTTGTCGCGTAAGAAATAACTTCCTTACCCTTGCCAACTAAGTTTTGTATGGGCGGGGCAACGACTGACTGTACGGTTTTTGCCCCGTCTTGAAGAGCTTGCGGAGCGGCTTTCTGTACATTTTGATTCAACTCTTTAAAAAAATTATTTACTGATTCTAATATAGATGGCGTCGGTGCTTCTTGTGGTTTAGACACCTCGCGCTTTGGTTCGGTAATAAATTCCTGAGCGTGCAGAGTCCCTGCGATTAAGAGTGTAGATATGGAGTAAAGAACGAGATATTGCATTGGGGAGCCTTAGAAGAGAGTGAAATAGGGATGCAAATATTTATTGTATTTTATAATAATTCAATATTATTAATAATTTCTTTAATTAATATAAATTTACTTATGATGATTAATTAAAGTTATAAGTAATCTTAATTTAAAAGATAACAGAGATCAATTAAGTAAATTCAATGTTTGGTGCAGGTGTGATAGGTCAGTGATCCAATGAATGCAAGCACAGCTGTGGCGCCGTAGGGTGATTGCATTGGTTTCATAAGGTGATTTTTGATTGAGCTTGAAAATATGCAAATGATGCCCATATTGTTTATATATAAAGATGTGTGTTAAGAATATTGTCGCTGCTGTAATTTTAAAGGTCATTTATGAAATTTTTATCTTCTCTATTGATGGTGTTAAGCTTTGCCAGTCACGGGATGGCGTCGTCCTTGCCGGAACAGGATGGGCGGGCGGCAGAGGCGACGATGACCAATGGCCAAAAAACCGCCCTTCATGGCGTGCGTCAGGCAAAAAACCTAGCGTTTTCCCTCTTTGCTGTTG
>JBILKX010000047.1:0-12614 GCA_044376435.1 Alphaproteobacteria bacterium
TTGCTTCTGACCCCCCTACCTCAAACCATGTCGTTAGGCGCCATCCTTAGCTTACGAGGCATAGCTATTGCAAGCAACCGCTCTTAAAGCTTCTGTGCACCTAACCCTTCGGAATTGACTGATCATATATACCCAATCCAAATGGAAAAGTGGATTGGGTATATCTTACATAACCTTACTTACCGAGGAACAGAAGATGCTATCGAACATCCTTCGCCCTGTTGCAATCATCGCGCTCTGTGCCGCTTATAGCGTGCCAAATCTTGCCTCTCTCCGCGCAGACGAGCTAAATATTGCCCCCACGTCGGAAGCCTCTCCTACTCATCAGCCCTCGCGCGTATCGCGCCTGAGCCAATATGCTCATTGGGCTAGCGTCGGCTTAGCCGCTTTTACAGGCCTTGGCAGCCTCTTACAAAGGTGGCAAGACCCATCAATAAGTTATGCCTACAATAGCGCAACTGGGTACCCTAGCGATACACCTACATTTACCGAGCAAGATTTGTTCAATCGTCTGAACAGAACGTTGTCAGAATCGGAGATTCGGGCGAGTATTGAGCAGATGAATCGAGACGCACAAATAGTAAATTTTTTACACGAATTAAAATACTACGACACTTATCGCGCGGCATTATTCTATTCAAAATTTACCAAGGATAGTACCCTGGCAATTTATAAAACTTCTACGCACGCCTTTGCTGAATTTGCTCAAATTGACTCTGGACAAAATAATACACAGCTTTTCTGGGCACCTTTATCCTCCCTAACATCTCCCTACTCATCACAGCTTATGCGTACCTGGCATGGAATCTCGACGCTCGTTGCCGCCGGCCTTGCCTACTGGCTCTACCGTCATCCGCCTCAGGCGCCCGCTAAAACCGCACTACAAACAGCCCCCTTATCCCGATCCAAAAAAATCACCAAAGCTCTCTCCGGGGCGTATGTTGATCCGCAAACCCAGACCAGAACTGGCTTAGGATTGATGCTCACCGGTGCCATGATTGCCCTCGACAGTTATCTCGCACTCCCTAAAGATACAAATTTCCTGCAAATGCCAATGGCTCAAACCCTATCGCTCAGCGCGATCTTGATGCTGCGAGGAATCGCCATCGCCAGCAACCGCCCTTAAGCTAAGTCATTATTTTGAGCGCTCATCCCGACGAAAATAATATCCTACCGAGATATATGCTTTCTCGAAACGATCGCCTATGATATATTTTTCTACGTAACTTACGTAGAAAAATAACATGATAAAAATTGGCAGTCGTAGCAGCCCTCTTGCCTTAGCGCAAGCCGAGCAAGTGCGGCAAATGTTAGAATATAACCACCCGGACTTGCGCCATAAGACAGAGATTATTACCTTTACAACAAGTGGCGATCGATTTGTTGGCCCTTTGCGTGATGTGGGGGGTAAGGGCTTATTTACTAAAGAGCTTGAAGAAGCGCTCTTAGACAAGCGCATCGATATCGCTGTTCATTCTGTAAAAGACATGGCAACGTGCCTGCCCCATGGCCTGATCCTAGCTGCGGTTCTCAAACGCGGGGATGCTCGCGACGTTCTCATCAGCAGCTCTGGGCACACTTTATCAACGCTGCCCCAAGGCGCCACTATTGGCACAGCTTCGCTACGGCGACAAGCTTTAGTACAACACTATCGACCAGATTTGCAGATCCAACTTTTGCGCGGCAACGTGCAGACTCGGCTACAAAAACTTGAAAACGGTGAGTTAGATGCAACCTTATTAGCGCTTGCCGGGCTCCAACGCCTGCAGCTTGAGGATAAGATTTCGCAAATCTTATCTGTAGAATCATTTACGCCTGCAGTTGGTCAAGGGGCTATTGGTATTGAGTGTTGTGAGGATAATACACACATACAGGATATTATTGCTCCCCTAAATGATGCGAACACCTATCGATGTATTAAGGCGGAGCGTGCTTTTCTGAAGGTCCTTGATGGCTCATGTCGCACGCCCATTGGCGGCTATGCACAAATCGACGGCAATCAACTGCACCTGCAAGGGTTTCTAGGCACCGCCCAAGGGCTTATCAAAGATCAGGGCCACGGGGATGTGCAGCATGCGGTTGACATTGGGGACGAACTCGGTCATCGTATTGCTACTGCGCTCGTACGCACCCAGCGCTAAAAACTTCAACGTGAAAAATCTTGGGTATCGGTAACGAAGAAATCTTCAATTTATGGCTCAAATATCACCTAAATAAGACTTTCCCACATTGAACAAGATGATTTGCAAGCCTTAAAGCGGGGGGCTTTTAACCCTGCTGCTGCACCTGATGTTCACGGTACACCCCATACGCTTGTGCGATCGCCCCGAGGCACGTTAATCCCTTTACAAGAGGTGTAGAGTGGGAGACAATGGAAAAAAGACCAGGGATAATGGCTAAATCCATAAACGTGGCCACGGTGCTATTATACTTTTTGTGGCAGTAGGCATGAATGGCGGCCCCTAAAATTGTCGCGCCACCTTCCAAAAGCATCCCATTCTTTGTCAAAAGCGGTTGCTCCAAGTTGAGCTGCCAAAACTTATTGCCCAACTGTACATAAGCGATGATTGGGGAGACACCAAGTGTAGAATCTGCACTATCATCAGCGATAATGGAATCGGCCTGCTTCCACAGCGTAAATTGCTGATCGCCCAAAGCAGCCCAAGTAATGGGATCAAAGTGATCGGATGAATTGGGAAAACGCTCTTGAAGGGTTGATTTTGTCTGATTAGGATGTCTCTCTAAACCCTGCGTCTGAGCTTGAGCAAATTCCGCTAGACTCCATACCTTCTTAGAAGAAGCTGGGGCGCCCTTATACCATTGTCCCAAGTTCCATAGATGCGCTACGAAAGCAGCCCCATAGCTCAGCTGAGAAATACGGTTTGCCCAAACAATATCCCTGGGTGGGTTTTGTTGGGGATTTTGGGAAGAAGGGGATAGAGGCTTTACGACCGACCTTGGAGCACTGGCCTGATCAGCTGACTCCTGCGCCTGTATAGAACAATTGTTTAACAAAAAAATTGTTAAAAAAACAATTTTATGAATATTTTTAAACATGGCATTTCTCCTGAAAATCACAATGAGCATATCACTTCACTTATAGTCTTTATGTAGCTATTTATTGGCGATTTTCAAGGATACTATATATTTTTCTATTGAGGCTATGCTTCAGCACCCTAAAGATTCAAGGAATTGCCTAGCTTTTTGAATATTTCGGGACCGACTTTTGAGTTCAATGGGTGAATAAACAGCGTCACAAGCGTGTATAAAACCGATAAGTACCCTTCCCGGCGTTCTTAGCGGCATACATCGCTTGATCGGCGGCGCTGACAATGTCATCAGGAGTGGTGCCGTCGTCTGGATAAAAGGCGCAGCCAATACTTAATCCAAAGGTACCCGTCCGACCTTCAAAGGTATGGGTGGAGCCAATACGTGCAAATAATCGCTCGATCACGGGAAGTACCTCAGCCTGCGTCTTCACATTGCTCAAAAGCGCACAAAATTCGTCCCCCCCAATTCGCGCGGCAATGTCTGCTGAACGCAGGCACGTACTTAAGTTTTGTGCCACGTGCTTAAGAACCTCGTCACCAAAATCATGCCCTAACGTGTCATTAACTCTTTTAAAGCCATCAAGATCTATGTATAACACCGCCGCACAGTGTTGTGGCGTCAGCTTGTGTAGTTCCTCCATAAAAAATTTACGGTTATGGAGATTTGTTAAAGCATCATGATAGGCTAAATGCGTAAGACGGCGCTCTTCGGTATGCCTCTCTGTAATGTCTTTGTAAATCCCTACATGACTGCCATCTTGGGCTTGAGAAATACTCATTTCAAACACACGTCCATCCGCCCAAACATCTACATACATTGCGGAAATTTGTTGCCAGTGGTCGCACCGTTGGCTAAGCCATGCGCTGCGCTCTGGCTCAGCAATTACATATCGTGACTGCCTCATCAGCTGATGATAAAGGTCCTGGATGGTAATTCCAAGCGTCAGATGTGGATACCAGGATTTAAACGTAGAGTTAAAAAGAGAGCACTGCCCTCGCGTATCAAAGACCACAAATCCATGATCCATGCTTTCAATTGCGGCTTTTAGCTGATTACCCTGCGCCTGTTCGCGTTGACGTAAGCGCTTTTTGTCCAAGCAGGCCCCTATACGCGCCCGCAGCAATACGGGATTAAACGGCTTTGGCAGATAGTCTTCAGCGCCAGCCTCAATACACTGAACGATTTGATCAATATCTCCCACAGCTGAAATCATAATGACGGGAATGTTACTATAGTATAAGCTTTCCTTCAGATTGAAGAGCACCTCATAACCACTCATTGCCGGCATCAGTAAATCAAGTAAAATCAGATCAATCGGCAAGCTTTGGACCATGGATAATGCCTCAGGGCCGCTTGCCGCCACTGTCACTTTGTGCCCCTCCCGCTCTAGACGCAGCTTGAGAAGCTCACGATTATCTAGATTGTCATCGACCACAAGAATATGCCCTCTTTCTTGGTGATCTTTCATGAACGGATGTTTGGTTTTGACTGTGCTAGCAGCTCCCTGCATATGCATTTTAATTGGCGGCGTTTCAATCGTTTGAATTGAGTCAAGCCGGAGTAAACTAATGGCGGTTAAAATATCTTTACTAAGCGCAAGGATCGCGTGTAACGCGGTTGTTACCTCCGCCGAAGCATTAGGGATGTCCTCGAGAAGTAGCTCTGTATAGCCTTTAATCGCATTTACAGGAGTGCACATATCATGACGTAACCGCGACCATAGTGCAGGATCTTCTGTCGTCTTAAAATCTGCTAATTCATGAATCATCTTTTGCAAACGGCCTGTCGCCTGGATAATTTTCGTTGCATCATCACGATAAGGACTGGGAAGGCTCTGAAGCACTGTAGATGTTGCGGCAATAGTCACACTGCACTCAACCAGATCTGTATAGATTGGGTATAGTTTCTGGTTCTTGAATTCTGACTCTGCTCGTGGCTCGCTCATGCCTTTTTAAATTTCTCTAGTAAATTTGAGATTTTGCCCAATAGCCGCTCAAGGTCAATGGGCTTAGTATCGTAATCATCACACCCCGCAGCCAGAGCTTTTTCTCTATCCTCAGCCATAGCATGTGCTGTTAAGGCGACTATGGGAATGTGCTTAAATTCCGGTAGAGCTTTAAGGGTGCGCGTGGCTGTCCAGCCATCCATAACTGGCAGGCTCATATCCATCAAGATGATATCTGGCTTATACGTTTGCGCCATATCAACGCCTTGCTGCCCATCGACAGCCATCTCGATTGTAAAGCCTTTACGAATCAACCGGCGCGACAACATATCGCGGTTCATTTCATTATCTTCAACCAAAAGAATTTTTACCATCGTGATACCCTGTCCCATCCCTTCTTTTATTCTTCCACTCAATCTTAAAGTAATAAAATTAAGTAATTATTTATATTTTTGTTCTGATAATAAATATAAGATAATTTTAAATAAAATAATAAATACATAAATGATTGAAATAATTAAAATAATTGCTTGCAGTTTACTTGTGGCCTGTCTACTGAAAGACTTTTTTTATTTTCAGATTGATAACGTTCTCGTTGCAATGTTAGCTGCTACAGGGCTGATCTACCAGGGATTAGCTTATCCTCCCGAAACTTGGGGATGGACACTCTTGATTATTATGAGCTTATTTTTAATTGGTTGGGCGCTATTTAGCCTAGGTGCTATGGGTGGAGGCGATGGGAAGCTTCTAGCGGCTCTAGGTTTTTGGATTCCTGGAGATGAGGTAGGGGGATTTCTGGTATTGATTACTTTTATCGGTGCTTTCGTAGCGGTTCTAGAGCTGGTAGGTGCACGCGGGCTATCAAAATTAAGGGCGCATGTCAGCGCACAAGTATATAAAGTGCCGTTAAGCCGATGGCAGCAACCAATTCCATATGGGATTGCTATTGCGCTTGCTGGGTTATGGTTTGTAGGGTGTCAATAATGCGTCAGAAAGATATCATCGCTTTAATCTTTGCTTTAGGCATCGCTGTATTATCGACGCTGCTCGCGCGGGTATTATTCCAAGCGCCCGTCACTCCAACCAACCAAGAGCAGGAAAAGACGACCAATGATGCTACTAAAGAGATGATCGAGGTGCTGGTCGCCACAGACACTTTAGTTCTAGGAAGCACGATCACAACTCGACATATCACCTGGCAAAGGTGGCCTAAGAACTCAGTTCTAGAGGCTTATATTGTACGCAACGATAGTGATGAAGACCAATACCAAAAGATTATTGGTAGTTTGTTGAGGCGTACCATTAATGTTGGGGAACCCATCACCGTTAATGATATCATCAAGAAAGGCGATCATAGCTTTTTATCAGCTATTGTCCGCCCTGGAATGCGCGCGATCTCATTACCGCTTGGGACCAATTCTGCAGGAAGTGCATTGCTCTCTCCTGGCGATACTGTTGACGTTATTGCGGCTATCCACGCTCAAGGGGTGCAGGCCACAAACGAAATTCTCTCGGGTAAGACATTGGCAGAAAGCGTCCGCATTCTCGCTATTGACCAACGCCTTGATGATCAAAAGAGCACGCCAACCAATCAAGATCAACCCAAGTTTATTACCCTAGAGGTCACACCAACACAAGCCGAAATCCTGGCCATGGCTTTAAAGCTTGGGGAGCTTACATATAGCTTACGGGGAATACAAGCTGAGGAAGAAGCTAAACCTAAAGTTGAGGAGCAGCATCAAACAGATCAGGAAAAGCTTAAGGCTCAACTAAAACAAGAAATTGAACAACGCCAAAAAGCTGCTCAAAAACCAGAAAAGCCGGCGCCACGAACCGTCCGTGTCATTCGGGGGGATATACGCACCCAACTGACTTTTAGGGAGACTGGTGTCGAGGAAATTACAGAATCGCGTGGGACTGGAACTACCTCGGCAAGTGCCCCTGGTAATGGGCAAGGAGGGTCAAGGTAATGCTGGTTTTTATGCTTATGATATTACTGACTTTAGGCGACAAAGCGCTTGCTCTTGAAACACACTCACTTCCAGTACATAGCTCAGAATTGATTAAATTATCCGGCCCTGCTGCTGAAGTGTATATTGCGGATGCTTCTATCGCCGATGTGCAACTTACAAAGCCGGATCAACTTTTTATTTTTGCTCGACGTATTGGGACAACGAGTCTGTTGGTCCTGGACGATAAAGGGCAACCGCTTTACAAAAAATCTATCGAAGTTGTGTTTAATCTAAAACGGTTGCAAGCCGTGATTGATAATATGGCTGGACCTGGGGTGGTGCGAATTATTGCCTTACCAACCGGCGTTGTCCTCGAAGGGATGGTTGATAACGCGACAACGCTCAGCAATGTTGTGCGTGTTGCCAATAACTACATGGTGAAAGATGCGACGGTTATCAATAATCTTACCGTTAAGAGCCCTGCACAGGTTAATTTGAGGGTAAAAATAATTGAGGTGCAGCGAACCGTTACTAACTCGTTAGGCATTAACTGGGATAGCGCCTTTGGGGATGGAAAAATTACCTTCGGCACATTCTCAGGTGCGCGATTCTTAACCGCCTCTGATGCTTCAAGGCGCCCATTCACCCTGTCGGGCATCGCGACAACACCTTACCAAACTGTTGCAGGGGCAGCACGCTTTACTGGTGGAAACTTTGACTTAGCGGCTCTTATTACCGCTTTAGAGTCAGAAGGCCTACTATCAGTTCTCGCAGAACCCAATTTAACCACAATATCGGGTCAGCCTGCGAGCTTCTTATCCGGTGGTGAGCTCGGTGTTCCGCTTCCAGGTGATCCGCCGTCACTCTTGTATAAGTCATATGGTGTAAGTCTGTCCTTCACACCCACGGTTTTAAGCGATAACCGGATTAACATTAAGGTCAAACCTGAAGTGAGCAGCCCAGACTTTACCAACTCTTTCAAACTCGATGCCAACACAACTATCCCCAACATTGTGACCAGACGCGCCGAAACGACCGTCGAATTAAGCAGCGGTCAAAGCTTTGTCATTGCTGGTTTATTACAAAATAGTGTGAACAATCAGACCCAAGCCCTACCCGGCTTGGGCGATATCCCCCTTTTAGGACGGCTATTCCATAGTGATAGTTTTTCGCGAGCTGACACGGAGGTTATCATCATTGTGACCCCCTATATTGTTGAGCCAATTACTCATGGTAAAGTTCCAAGCCCTCTTGATGGATTACAACACACCTCATTCGGTGAAAGAAACTTAAGCTATAACTTGACACGCGCCACACCCCCAGGGATGCAGGTTGTTAATCAAGATAAAGAAGCTCAGACAAAGCGTGCTGGTTTTCAAGTGGAGAGTGGGCAATGAGACGTATATTGTTGGGAGTATGCTTGGGCGTAGGATTAAGCGGTTGTAATATGCATGAATCAGTCTCTCCTTATCAAAAGAAAGACTTACAAACCGTTATGGAAACGCAATACCTGACGATTAACTTACCCATCACCAAGTCTGAGAAGCAAGTCCTCAAACAGTTGCTCTCTGCCTATGACCTCAGACGGACACATCTGCGTTTTGATCATAATCTTGATAAGACGGTTGCACAGTCCTTAAGTGAAGCACTGCAAGAGTTAGGGGTTTTACCTTCACATATCAGTGGCTCAGCCTTGATGGAGACGAACAATGCAAACACACCTCCAATTACGGCAACGCAAACACTGTTGGCTGTGGATGTCTACCACATCACTGTCCCGGCGTGTCCGGATTGGAGTCTGCCTTTAGGGCGTTTTGTTGATCATCACCCGCATCACAACTTTGCCTGTGCCAACATGCTCGCCCTAGCACAAATGATCCGTGACCCCAAGGATTTGGTGGATCCAAAAGCGATACGCCCAACCTTTGATGGCCAGGTCGCACTCAACACGATGCAAAGCTATCACAATAATAGCATTCAACAAGGCCAAAGCATCAGCAGCTCCAGCTCTGCGAGCCAAAGTCTTAGCAACTCAAGCGGGGGCGGCACAACCTCAAACAGTAGTAGTGGCGGTGGTAGCAGTAATGGTGGAGGAGGATCCCGCTAATGATCGACAATTCATCTAGTTTTCCTAAATCCGAAGAACGCCAACCCATTCTGATGTTTGTCTCAGATCCTGCGACTGAAGCTACAATGAAGTCCGTCGCCACAATTTTAGGTGTCTCTAGTACTTGCGTCGTCCTTGGTGGTATTAAAGCTGCCATTCCCCACTTACGCGCGAACAGGTCACCGAAGATATTGATTGTAGATCTTGCTGATTCCGAATTGCCTATCTCTGACATCAATGAACTTGCCGATGTCTGTGAGCCTGATGTGTTTGTCATCGCGTTGGGAACCCGCAATGATGTTGGCTTGTTCCGAGAATTTCTGTCTTTAGGGGTCGCGGACTATTTAGTCAAGCCTGTCTCGGTTGATTTAATCCGTCGTACAATTGCGTATGTTCAAGGGGCCCAAGATACAAATCGCACAAATTTACGCACTGGTCGCCTCGTCAGCATTGTGGGCGCTCATGGGGGTGTTGGCACCTCTATTATTGCCGTGAATTTATCATGGATTCTAGCGCAAGAACGTTCTAAGCGTGTGTTTTTATTTGATACGAATCTAAATTTTGGCGATACCGCTCTCATGCTTGATATCAAACAGAGCGCCGGCTTCCGAGATGTATTGCAAAATCCAGAACGCGTAGATAGTGTGTTTTTAGACCGCATTATGGTCAAACATAGTGATCGACTCTCCATACTCAGTGGCGAAGAGCCTCTGGATATGATTCTGACTTATGACAAAGCTGCGCTTGATCACCTCACGCCTGTACTGCGAAATCAATACCATTATGTGGTTTGCGACATTGGTAAAATCAAAAACGATATGGATATGCATCTGATTCAAAAATCATCAATCGTTGTTGTCATTGGTGATTTATCAATTACGGCTATTCGTGACATGGGGAGAATTATTAATTATCTAGGCACAGATAATGCCAGTCGTCGTTTAATTACAGTGATCAACCGCGAGGGTATGCATAAAACCGAAATTACCCGCGCAGAATGCGAGAAAAGTATCGGCCACTCCATTAGCCACATCATTCCTTTTGATAATACAGGCGTCATGCAAGCCATTAATACTGGACAAGCAGTTGCGCGTGTTGGTAGCCCCGTATCTGATAGCCTGCGACGTCTGGCTGATGATCTAACGGGTATGTTGCAGCCAGAGCCCAATGAAAGCTGGTGGCATAAGTCTCAGAAGTGGCTCCATAAACTCGCTCGACTGCAACGCTAGGTGAAATAACCTAAAAATCAACTTTTCCACTTGGATTGGGTATAACAATGGTAGGAAAAGTGAGCACCGAAGCGGAGCGTACGCATGTGTACGTGAGCATGAGGCGCGCAACTTTGACGACCCAGGCGCTCACAGAGCGTCTTTGGGCCCCAGAAAAACCCGATATGTGAGCATACCCAATGCAAATGAAAAAGCGGAGAATTTGAGAGAGGGAATTTGGCTCAAGAGCAAGCTTGAAAAACCGACTGTATCGAAATGAGATACAAAAGGCTTTTTCAAGCGCCGGTCGAGAGTCATAATTCCCCGCTCAAAAATCAACTTTTCCATTTGGATTGGGTATCATAATGGTAGGAAAAGTGAGCACCGAAGCGGAGCGTACGCATGTGTACGTGAGCATGAGGCGCGCAACTTTGACGACCCAGGCGCTCACAGAGCGTCTTTGGGCCCCAGAAAAACCCGATATGTGAGATGAATGGTAGGAAAAGTGAGCACCGAAGCGGAGCGTACGCATGTGTACGTGAGCATGAGGCGCGCAACTTTGACGACCCAGGCGCTCACAGAGCGGGTTTTTACACCTAAGCTAAGTACTGTCCCCCATTCAAGCTCAAGGTCACACCCGTAATAAATCCTGATTCTCGTGAAGCTAGAAACACGACAGCACGCGCAATCTCTTCCGGCTGCCCAAGGCGCCCCACCGGGATCAGGGCGATGATCTTATCCAGGATAGTTTGGGGAATAGCTTGGACCATATCGGTGTTAATGTACCCAGGTGTAATGGCATTAACGGTAACCCCTCTAGCCGCCGCTTCTTGCGCCAATGCTTTTGTGAATCCAATCACTCCCGCCTTAGCGGCGGAATAGTTGCTCTGACCCACTTGCCCTTTTTGGCCATTGACCGAGCTAATATTGATGATACGGCCATATTGACGCTCTCGCATTGCATCAATCACACAGCGTGTCATATTAAAGCACGAGGTAAGGTTTGTAGTGATGACTTCTGACCATTGTTCAGGTGTCATCTTGTGAAACATGGTGTCGCGTGTAATACCCGCATTGTTGACTAAAACGTCGATGGGGCCAAGGCTTTTGGTAATTTCTTCGACATTTTGCACGCAGGCTTTATAATCTCCAACATCCCAACGGCGCACTGAAATTCCGGTTTGTTGGCGGAACTGCTCCGCCGCTTCCTCGTTCCCAGCATAACTAGCAACCACAGTATATCCAGCCTGCTTAAGGGCAATAGAAATAGCGGCGCCAATCCCTCGGGATCCGCCGGTAACAAGAGCAACTTGTGACATTATATACGACCTTTGTTATTATTATTATCTTTATTTTAGCGTAACCGAATCGCAAAGCGCAAGAGATATATAAATCAGTCTACTACATTAAGCGACAAACTACTTAATTTTAACCAAGGCAACACACCGATAGTATAGCTATAATTTCAATAATTGACAAAACGGTCATCCGTGGATATAGCTTTAATAATGACTGTGTATATTTTGGCTAATGTGTGTATCTATGAAACGTTATCTAATGACTTTTAATTTTCTGCTTTTAAGCGTTTTCACCGCTGCAGTAACTCCCTTATCAGGGATTGCGGAACCCGTCCAAACTTCGCACCCCCCTCAGGACGCCCCTTCTAAATCCCAGATCGTCACTGCAAAAAAGCGTTCCGCCTTCTCTAGAAATATGGTTATAGCCTCTAGTGTATCCTTAGGGGCTGTGCTGCTGACATGGAATTGGTTAGCTTCTTCCCAGCAACCCGCACCTCCACCTCAGGTCATGCCCCCTAGCGCCACCAATGTAACGTCACTTCCTGATGATGTATATTTGACCAACGGTCAGATTTCTGTAGCACCCACCCCGTCGACTCCTGACCAAGAGCACTTCGTGACCAACGCTCTTGACTACGCCGCATGGCTTACTGGAGCCCCAGAGCCTCTACCTGTAAACGAACGATTCAATCCAGCGGATTTTGTTGATGTAGTGTCTGGCCATGCGCCTAACACGTCTTCGAGTTCTCAGAAACCTAGCACATTGACTCCCGTGACGAGCGCTCGTACCGACCCAGAGCCCAAGCCTTCAGCGTATTCTAATCAGATACATCACGGTTTTACGCAAATATAGCTAAAGTGTCATAAAAAGATTACATTAAATAATTTGTAAAGAGTTCATCGATCGTACAAAGAGTCGTTTTTCTGTAACCGTTCACGGGGGTGAATGAAAAAAAAGAGATGACATAAGTTAAGTGTTTGAATAGACTGTATAGGTAATACATTCAAAGGCTTGACAGATATGCATGATACTGACCTCCACAGAAAAGTTCT
>JBILKX010000010.1:0-35043 GCA_044376435.1 Alphaproteobacteria bacterium
ACTTTTCTGTGGAGGTCAGTATCATGCATATCTGTCAAGCCTTTGAATGTATTACCTATACAGTCTATTCAAACACTTAACTTATGTCATCTCTTTTTTTTCATTCACCCCCGTGAACGGTTACAATTAAAGACAATATGCGATAGAAACAAAGCCCTGGAAACGATGCTGCAATCCCATATAGATCGTGAACAAGGGCTTATAGATCGTGAGCAAGAGCTGCAGGCGCGTTTTGACGACGTACAGCTTAAATCACTGTCGTCTACCTTTGAAGAATTGATACGCGACAACACGATTTTGCAAGCAGATCTTCAGCGCAAATCAAAAATTATGAATCAGCGCCTGATAAGACACAGAACACCTCAAGGATCTCTAGATGGGCAGAAGGGCGGTAGTCACAACCCCAAAACGAGACCCCAAGCAATTCGATTGGCACTGGCTGCAGAGGTCGCATCAACACGCTCTCCCTTTAGCCTAGAGAGTGGCTGGACACTCTCTCCAGAAGTGATTTTATTGATCCTGGAAACTTGTGACAGGGCAACGCTTGGATCCCTTCTCCGGCTTAACAAGACCACAAATCAAATGGTGACGGACTGTATCAACACTTACCCCGCCAAGTTTTTCCAAAACGTTTATCCTTCTTTCATCACTTTAGAGACTGAACCTGTACAAATTTATACTGTACCGCCGCTCGATAAAAACCTTTTCAAAGACCCGACGCCGGTAAAACTGCTGCAAAGTCTCCCAAAAGTTTTTACCCATGAGTACACTCAAGAGAAATGCAATTTACTCCCACTTCCCTATGCTACAGAGTTCTTGCAATTCTTGCAATTAGTGGCACAATCTCACCCCCAACTTCAAACCATAGTTAACTCTTATCCACTGCCTGTAGGGATTGTGCCTATGATGGAGCCGCTCTCAATCGAGTTGGGACTTATCAATGACAAGATTCTGAAAATGTGCGAGACAAGATACACAGCGGGTATAAACTCTATGGTTATTAGTATGAAAAATACTGTTAACTCAATCAAACAGCATCCTCATATTCTACTGCGACTGCCTAAGTCATTCTTGCAGAACACCACTCAAGTCTCAACCTCTTTCGAACACCTGTTCAGTCAGTTTCTAAAAGAATTTTTGCAGCCACATCCAAACAGCGTTACAAATTGCGTCTCTTTTAATAGGATTGTATATCAGTTTATTTCTGGGCATGGGTATAAAAGTGTCCATGACCATATAGCTCAAGAAATCCAACAACTGGGCATGGTCACAGAAAAATCAGCTCTTCCAACAATACACGCATGCTTTTTTCAAAAGTCATATTCTCTTCCCCCTATCCCTGGCATTGTTAATGAAATTGTTCTCGAAACTAGACCTAAAAATTACTGGGGTGGCGCTTTTGAAGCTTTGAAGTGTATGCTGGGCATCAAAAGCTTTCGTGGCATCTCGAAAACTTCCCACAATGTTAAAACGTTGCGTCTTTTAGACTATAACCTTAATCAGGAGAGTTTAGCCATGGTTCTTTTTCAAGGACAAAATATTCCAAATCTCATCTTCCATGTCCCTGAAGGCTGTCAATTAACTGAAGATCTAACGACAGACTTGCAGCAGCGCGTAGACAACTCAGACACACTGCAGTCGATCGAAATATGTACGGCCTACAACGGCATCAATTGGCGTGACTCAAAAGTAGTAGCGAATTTTACCAAGAGCCCGGTAGGAATCTTTTGAACAGCGCCCTAAGCCGCTGCCCAGACGTCTTCCCAAGAGCCGCGTGTCGCTGCTTTGGAGTATTCGGTCGCCCGATTTTCGAAGAAATTCGTATGCTCAACGCCATTCAGCATCTCATCCATCCAGGGGAGTGGGTTCTTGTGCACACCATAAATTGGCAACAACCCAAGCTGTTTGAGGCGACGATCGGCAATATAGCGAATATACTGTTTGACCTCAGCAGACTCAAGGCCTTGCACGCCCCCCATTTCAAAGGCTAGATCAATAAACGCGTCCTCGTGCTTGATCACTGTTTGGCAGATCTCCGTCAGCTCTTGACCTAAACCAGGCGTCCACACTTCTGGATTTTCCTCAATGAAGGTATGGAAAAGACGGATGATTGACTGCGTATGGAGTGTCTCGTCGCGGGCAGACCAGGCGATGATTTGTCCCATGCCCTTCATTTTATTGAAGCGTGGAAAATTGAGCAAAATCGCGAATGAGGCAAAGAGCTGCAATCCTTCTGTAAAAGCGCCGAACATCGCTAAAGTCTTCGCAATATCCGTGGGGCTCTCCATATTAAACTCGCGCATGTAGTCCCACTTATCTTTCATCTCCTTGTAATTGAGGAAAGCCTGAAATTCAATCTCCGGCATTCCCAATGTATCGAGGAGGTGCGCATAAGCCGCTGCATGCACGGTCTCCATATTAGAGAAACTCGCGAGCATCATTTTCACTTCGGTCGGCTGAAAGACACGGCTATAGTGCTGCATGTAGCAATTGTTCACTTCGACATCAGACTGAGTAAAGAAGCGAAAGATTTGTGTGAGGAGGTTCTTCTCAGCTGGTGTGAGGGTGTTTTTCCATTCCTTCACGTCATCCGTCATTGGCACTTCCTCTGGCAACCAATGAATGCGTTGTTGTTGTAGCCAAGCTTCATAGGCCCAGGGATACCGAAATGGTTTGAAGATTGGATTTGGTATTAATAATCCTGACATGTTTTCCTCCACTTAAACTTTAGCACTACAGTGCAGCGCCTACTGACAGGCTAGACACTCTTCACCATCATTAGGATTCTTGCCACTCGCCGCATTCGACTGGGTTTGACGTTCCCACGCAATGTCTGCTGACACACGGCTTTCACTGCGTTGGAGCGACTTAGAGCGCAGGTAATACAGACTTTTCACCTTCTTCTCCCAAGCCATCCAGTGAATCTGATGCAAATCGCGCTTCTGCACATCAGCCGGCAAAAAGATATTCAACGACTGGGCTTGGCACACAAACGGTTGACGATCTCCAGCCAAATCCACAAGCCAGCGCTGATCAATCTCGAAGGCGGTTTTGAACACATCTTTTTCGTGGGGTGTCAGGAACTCGAGATGTTGTACCGACCCCTCATGCAGCACAATCGAAGACCATGTGGCTTCGGTGTTTTGCCCTTTTTCCTCGAGCACCTTCATCAGGTGTGGGTTGCGCACCGGAAATGACCCTGACAGTGTCTTATGTGTATAAGCATTCGCAGCGTTTGGCTCAATACCGGGTGAGGCTCCCCCACAGATAATCGAGATCGACGCCGTCGGCGCAACCGCAATCTTGTTGGAAAACCGCTCTTCAACTCCAAATGCCGCCGCATCTGGGCATGCGCCTCTTTCAGCAGCTAAAGTTTTTGAAGCAGCATCAGCGCCTGTTTTAATATGTTCAAAAATACGCTTGTTCCATACCTTTGCCATAACGCCCTCAATCGGCACGCTGAGCGACTGCAAGAACGAGTGAAACCCCATCACGCCTAACCCCACCGACCGCTCGCGCATCGCTGAATACTTTGCACGCGCCAAGGGTTCAGGTGCATTATCAATGAAGTCCTGCAAAACATTGTCGAGGAAGCGCATAATATCTTCCATAAACATGGGCGCTTGTTCCCACTCTAAAAATTTCTCGGCGTTTACCGATGAGAGACAACATACCGCTGTCCGGTTTTTCCCCCAAAAATCTTTCCCAGTTGGGAGGGTAATCTCACTACATAGATTTGATGTTTTCACCAACATCTTAGCCTGACGATGATGTTCAGGAATTGCCCGATTAATATGGTCAATAAACAGAAGATACGGCTCACCCGTATCCATCCGTGTTGTCAGCAACCTAATCCATAAGGAGCGTGCTTGTACGGTATGCACAGCACTCCCATCCTTGGGGCTGCGCAAGTGCCACGGTTTATCCTCAGCAACGGCGTGCATGAATTCATCAGTGATAATCACCCCGTGATGCAAGTTCAGAGCTTTACGATTGGGGTCACCACCTGTGGGACGACGCACCTCCATAAATTCTTCAATCTCAGGGTGATCGATACGGAGATACAATGCCGCTGCACCACGACGCAACGAGCCTTGGGAAATGCCTAAGACCATGCTATCTGTGACTTTCATAAATGGAATCACACCAGACGTTTTACCACTACGACCGACTTTCTCGCCAATAGAACGAACATTACCCCAATAATTCCCAATACCGCCGCCCAAAGCCGTTATCCAAGCATTTTCTGTCCACAGTCCGATGATCCCATCTAAGCTATCATCCGCTTCACTTAAGTAACAGGAAATGGGCAAACCGCGACTTGTACCACCATTCGCCAGGATCGGCGTTGCCGGCATAAACCATAATTTTGATATGTAATCGTACAAACGTTGAGCATGAGCCAGGTCATCACCATACCGACGGGCGACACGCGCAAACAATCCCTGGTATGTTTCTCCAGGAAGTAGGTATTGATTCTCCAGAACCGCTTTCCCGAACGGAGTGAGCAGGTCATCACATGATGAGTCGATCTGAATATCTATCGGTTGTTCCTGTTTTAATGCCGTTGCCTGACGCATTTTATTCTCCATTTCCTCACGCTCTAAAATCAATTTAGACTTTTTTAGATATATCCGTCCTAAAAAGACTCTTTAATTTAGATTAAATTAAGGATGATTAATGACCGTTTAATAAGACTGCTTATTCCTTAGAGATAGACTCTAACCTCACAAATCAGCCCAACTAAAAATTGCCATTTTTTTGTCGAACCGATGATTTTAGCATCGTCATTACTGAGGCCTTATCACTCCCGTATCCGACAGAGTATAACGACTCTCGCCGCACGTCAATGAGCGTTTCACCGAATCTTTCACTTTTTTATTTTTTCCTTTTAAATCAATTACTTAAGACAAAAACCAGGAAAAACATAGAGCTAACCTCGAAAACCTCTATTCCTTCTGAGGTGAGGGTGTTTCTTGTGGATTAGATTGTGATTCTTGCGTTACTTCTTCACTAGATGGGATTGTCGATTTGCCATACTGAGCATCTACAGATCCTGAAGGCCGTTCTATAGTCTGTCCATTCAAAAGATTTTTGATTTCCTCGCCTGACAATGTTTCATACTCTAACAGACCTTTAGCAAGAATATGCAGATGATTAATATTCTCTTGTAAAATCTGACGCGCTTTTTCATAACAATTTTCTACAATCAACTTCACCTCTGCATCAATAAGCTGACTCGTTGCTTCTGAAGGCTGCGTACCACGTCCGAGAGAGTATCCTAAAAACACTTCCTGCTGCTGACCGTCACTGTAATTTAAAGGACCGATCTTATCACTCATCCCCCACTCAGTTACCATGCGACGAGCTACATCGGTCGCCATTTTGATGTCGGAAGACGCACCTGTCGTGACCTTGCTGTGACCAAAGATAATTTCTTCGGCTAAACGCCCTGCCATAGCCACACACAAATCAGCGAGCAATCGGCTCCGCGACATCGATATGCGATCTCCTTCTGGGAGCCGCACAACCATGCCTAACGCCCGCCCACGCGGGATGATCGTTGCTTTATGGATAGGATCTGAGTCTGGCATATGCAACGCCACGATGGCATGCCCTGCTTCATGATAGGCTGTTAAACGCTTTTCATCCTCAGTCATGGCAATAGATCGACGCTCAGCGCCCATCATGACTTTATCTTTAGCCTGCTCAAAGTCAGACATGTCGACAACCCGTTTATTCAACCGCGCCGCCAGCAACGCCGCCTCATTCACAAGGTTGGATAGATCCGCCCCAGAGAACCCTGGCGTCCCGCGCGCGATGATTTCAGGTTTTACATTCTTATCCAAAGGCACTTTTTCCATGTGCACACGTAAAATTTTCTCGCGTCCATTCACATCGGGGTTCGGCACAACAACTTGGCGATCGAAACGGCCCGGACGTAACAGGGCTGGATCCAACACATCTGGGCGATTGGTGGCAGCGATAAGAATCACGCCTTCATTAGAGTCGAAGCCATCCATCTCCACCAAAAGCTGATTCAGTGTCTGCTCACGCTCATCATTACCGCCGCCTAAACCAGCGCCACGGTGACGCCCGACAGCATCGATTTCATCAATAAAAATAATACAGGGAGCGTTCTTCTTGCCTTGCTCAAACATATCACGCACGCGGCTTGCCCCGACACCAACAAACATCTCCACGAAGTCTGAACCAGAAATGGTAAAGAATGGCACATTAGCTTCACCAGCAATCGCACGCGCTAAGAGCGTCTTACCAGTTCCTGGAGGTCCAATAAGCAATACTCCTTTAGGAATACGCCCACCAAGGCGTTGAAATTTCTTAGGATCGCGCAGAAACTCCACAATTTCTTCAAGTTCAGCCTTGGCTTCGTCGACCCCAGCAACATCATTAAACGTCACCCTTGGACGCTTATCATCCATCATCCGGGCGCGTGACTTTCCAAAGCCCATAGCCTTATTACCTCCTGCCTGCATTTGACGCAGGAAGAAAATCCATAGGCCGAGAAATACCAGCATTGGCAGCCAAGACAATAACAGTTTTAGAAAAGAAGGCGTTTCTTCTTCCCGGGGCGCTGCGGCAATTTGTACATTCTTCTCTGTTAATCTTTGCACCAGCAGCGGGTCATAGGGGGCATATGTCGTAAAATGCACCCCTGAGGTTGTCACACCTAGAATTGTATTTCCACGTAACAATACATTAGCGACACGCCCTGACTGGACTTCACTCAGAAACTCTGAAAAAGTGATCTCCTGAGCACTAGGATTGCGGTTATCTGTTTGAAAAACATTATATAACACAGCTAAAACCAGTACGATTCCTAGCCAAATTGTTGCATTACGTCCCATTTTTTATCCTTTCTCGCCTTTTCATTTAATCATGATACCCTTTAAATCATAATACTTTTTAAATCACTGCAAAAGCCCAATCGTCAAGCTTTTTTAATGGATTAAAGGTTGCTTCTATAGGTTCAACATGATTCCCTACCCAAAAACCTGGAAAAGTTAACACCTCACGCCTTAACGGCCTCCCCAAATACCGCGCCCCAATCTCGCCCAGTGGCGCAATATATCCCCTCCTTGCGGCTAACTCTCCAGGCACTTCTAGACGCCAACGCCCATCCCACCACAGTGCCCTTTGCGCCTGCACGAGAGGCTGTTTGCCAAAATTACACTTCCTATATTCACGCAACACCTTGAGGCTATTTCGAGCTTTCACCCACCAACAGCCCGCTAAAGTCTTGATGTGGCCGTGAGGCGCATTCTGGAGCTGCCGCAGCAACTTTAAAAACTCTTGCCACTCAGGAACATACTGTCCACCGTTTATCACCTGGGCCACGTGCTGCAGGGCGCGCGCTTCTTTTAAGCCTAAAGTCACCCCCCCACGAATCTCAATCCAGCCGGCTTCAGAGACATAAATACGCTCGTTTAACCATTGTTGCGCCTGACACTCAAGGGCATGCCGCCATACACCATACATCTCCGTAAGCTCAAACAACCTAGGTGTAAGCTCAGGATTTGACCTTAAAAGGGCCCGCGCCTGCACACGGGCAAAGCGTCCTTGGGTGTTACTTGGATCATTAACAACCGGTAAAGTATATGCCTTAGCGAGATCCAGCAAAAGCTTTTTTGCAACTGATAGTAACGGCCGCACAAACCTCACCCCTCGATGCCAGCGGCACCCAGAAATACCTGCAGCCCCAAATGCACCTGTTCCCCGGGCCAGGCGTAGCAACAAAGTTTCCACTTGATCATCTCGATGATGCGCTAGTAAAAGTGTCCTTATTCCATGGTCAGCACACCATTGTGACATTAGGTCATAGCGTGCCTGACGCGCTCTAGCCTGCACCGCAGAGCTCACACCGTCATGCTGCCACGTCAGAATGTGGTGCTCAATCCCCTGGGCATGACACCACTGTCCTACGCCCGCAGCTTCTGTAGCTGACTCTTGGCGCAATCGATGATCAACCGTCAAAGCCACGATACGCCCCCCATAAGCGGACTGCCAATGATGCGCTAACCAAAGCAACGCCATGCTATCACTGCCACCAGAAACAGCAATGGCATAGGTATCACCGGGAGACAAGCCATAACGGTGCATATTATAATCAAAGAGCGCGATTAAATGCTGCATCAAACTCATTCTTTGAACATCTACGTCGTCAAATCTATCTCGCTGCATACTCATTCTTTGAACATCTACGTCGTCAAATCTATCTCGCTGCATACTCATTCAGTGATTTTAGCTCATCGCTTTTATCTTGACCCTGGCTTGGCCAGAATGATACTGCCGCACACCGCTGTGCGGCAGTCAATCTCGATTTTCAGAAGGAAGCCTAAAATTTTTACATACTTCAGGGCAATGCTATTAGCCCTACAATTATGTAAGGCTAGGAGATGCTGTCTGTACAATTTCTGCAGCTGGCTGTTGGCGTGATTGCCTATACAAGAAGATTTGCAACATAAACATCGGCAGAACCCAGGCATAATATTCAGCCATTTCAAATACAGTGTGCAATGCGTACACGCCAAAACCACCAGTGGGCATAAAAACATCCACCAAACGTGCAACCATTGAAATCAAGATCCACGGCACTAAGACTGCCGCCGCTAACAACAGTAATTGCAAGATCCGCCCTTTTGTCATTTGCCAAGATTGCTTCCAAATCCCTTTTTGGCTATCAGCAGCTAACGCCGGCATAAATAAGAAGCGTAAACGCAAATAGACAATCATAATCCCAAAACAGATCATGGCTACTCCGGCTAAAATCGCCACACTCCGCTCCCCTGACTCCAAACGGGGTAATAACACCATGATCAGTGAAGATGGTAGATAAAATAGCAGCTGCACTTGCTGGAAGAACCAGACTTTTAGCTCACGCTTTTTGAAACGCAAGTCAAAAGTATCCGACTTTTGCCTATCTCCATCAAAGCAACGTCGCATCAAAAGTACAAAAATCGTTGCATCCAAAAGCCCCTGGATAAATCCAGATCCAAAACGGCGGCCGCCTTCAGCATACTCGCCTAGAGCCGCATAAAGCAATACAGCCAACGCGCCATATATAATTGCCGACTGCATGATAGCCGCAGCGAGCCACTCCATATTTGATTTATGGAATGCAATAATTTCTTTGATATTTTCTTTTAACAATAGTTTAGACATACGTCCTCCTTATATACCTTTTTCTTCTTATAAGTCCCCATTAAAAAGACGCTCTGAGACACACATTACGTATAGCTGCAGATCACTTTCCCCAGGAGCCGCGCAAAATCTTGCATCTCTATAAAAACAAAGCTTCAAATGCATAGCTCAAATCTAGCCTCAACACAGCTTGCAAAATTTGACTATAAACGATCCTTACTATACTGTCTAGGCTCTAATACCTAATAGCCGCTTTTTTACCTTGTCATACCCCATGGATCTCCATAAAGTTGGCAATTCTGGACCATGCTCTTGAGCTGTTAAGGCTAATCGAATGGGCAAAAATAACGCCTTACCTGCTAAACCAGAGTGGCTTTTCACCGCCCCAATCCAATTCTGCCAAGCTTGCTCGTCCCATGGTTCTTGCGGCAGCAACTCTGCAGCCACCTTCGTAACCGCCTCATTCGCAATGACTGGGTCAAGCGGCTCCATACAAATACGCCACCACACCTCAATATCAGCCAGCTTATCAATATTACCACGCAAGCCCGTCCAAAATGCCTCTGTAATATACCCCAACCCGAGCTTGCTTAACCGCTCACACACCCCTGCAAACGGCATATGGTGCAAAAGTTTCTGGTTGAGTATCCAGAGCTCATTGACATCAAACTTAAGCATGCCACGACTAAATTTAGCAAAGTCAAACGTGCTGGCTAACGCTTCGAGCGTGTAGCATGGTTCGATTGACTCTGAAGTTCCAAGTTTAGCTAACATTGAGGCCAGCGTCATCGGCTCCATCCCTTGAGCTGACAAATCCCGGATTCCTAAGCTGCCAAGTCGTTTCGACAACCCCTGCCCTTGTGAATCAGTAAGCCAGGTAAGATGCGCAAAAGTAAATGCAGATGCACTGCCTTTAATCGCCTCGGCAAGCTGTATCTGCACGGCTGTGTTAGCCACGTGGTCCTCACCTCGGATAATATGCGTCACATTATAATCGAGATCATCGACGACAGATGCAAATGTATATAAAGGCACCCCATCAGCACGAATTAAGACGGGATCACTCAGGTTTTCCCCCTCAAAACGCACGTGACCGCGCACCAGATCATCCCACTCCACAACATCTGGAACCAACTGGAAACGCCAGTGTGGTTGCCGTCCTTCTGCTGTGTAAGCCGCTTTTTGGGCATCAGTTAACTTCAAAGCCGATCGATCATAGAGAGGAGGCCGCCCTTGAGAAATTTGCAGCTTGCGCTTAAAGTCAAGCTCTTCTGGCGTTTCGTAACACGGGTAAAGCCGCCCGATATTCTTAAGGTGCGCCGCGACCTCCTGGTAACGAGCGAATCTATCTGATTGCCGAAAAGATTGATGCGGCACAATGCCCAACCATGCCAGATCTTCGGCAATAGCCTGTGCATATTCTGCCGTAGAGCGCTGCTGATCTGTATCATCATAACGCAAAATAAATTGACCATTATATTTTAGCGCAAACAACCAATTTATTAATGCTTGCCGGATGTTGCCGACGTGCATATATCCTGTTGGACTCGGCGCGAATCGAACCACAGGTTTCGTCATAGAATTACTCTTCCTTTTTAGCGCGACTGACCGCGAGATCTAAATCTTTTTGGGCGCAAAACCCTAAGGTGACTGGATGACGAGGCTTAATTTGCTGCGTATTCCAATGTGTCTTGCCCCGAATTGCCGCAATCGTTGATTTTGTTGTGCCGAGCAAACGCACAACTTGCGCATCACTGAGCTCAGGATGATATTTAAGCACCCAAGCAATCGCATCTGGACGATCGTGGCGTCGAGCTAACGGCGTATACTTAGCCCCTTTGCGCTTATTCTTCAAAGCCGGCGACTCATGCATCTGCAGACGCGCCACGGGATCAAGCGTGCAGCGCTCAATCTCCTCTGGCGTTAACTGTCCATTCGTGAGCGGATTCAAGCCCACCATACCGACAGCGGCATCTCCATCAGCAATCGCCTGAATCTCTAATATATGCAATCCACAGAAATCAGCAATTTGGTCAAACGTCAAAGCTGTATTCTCGAGCAACCACACAGCGGTTGCTTTTGGCATTAATGGGTTTGCCATATGACCCGCTCCTATACACCATTATTTCTTCTTAGTCCCCCGTTAAAAAGACGCCCTGAGACCATCCCAAGCTTCGCTCGCTGCGCTCCTTACGCCGGGCAAGCTATATCATACTGCCTGTCCGGCGAAGCCACGAGCAAAGCCGGAGCTCACATACCGCCTTTTTCCGGGACCCCCATAGAATCTTGCGTTATATATACAAGACCCCGTAAGTCCAATGTTCAAAATCTTAAATCCATGCCTCAAGCATTATCTAAATAAGATTTTTTTACATTAAACTTCTTAGAAACCCGAACGATTCCTACATCAACATACTGCCTTGCTTAAAATGTCTTTTTGAAGACCACCTAAACTCAAAACATTTTAGCAACGTTCCAAACATACATTCCTTTCACTAAAATTACAAGTTATAATATACCCAATCCAAATGGAAAAGTGGATTGGGTATATGAATAACAACCAAGAAGAAATTTAAGAAATAGACCCAATAATTACGGTCTGCATCCTATATTTTCAGAGTCTAATTTCTCAACAGCGGAAAATTATTATGAAAGAAAAAATCGTTATTGTTACGGGGTCCACCAGCGGCATCGGCCTTGGTATCGCACGTATCTTTGCTCAAGAAGGCGCCCGGCTCTTGGTGAATGGATTTGGTGAACCTTCAGCAATTGAGCAGGAACTACACTCACTCAGAACCCTTGGAGCTACCGATGTGCATTATAATGGGAATGATCTCAGTGACGCCTCTGGTTGCCAGCAGCTGATCCAACAAGCATCCGACACATGGGGGCGCCTCGATATTCTGATCAACAATGCCGGCATTCAGCATGTTGCGCCAATTGAGACTTTTCCACAGCACCTATGGGAAAAGATTCTGGCGGTGAATCTCTCCGCTGCCTTTTATACGATCCAGGCCGCCCTCCCGATCATGCTCCAACATGGATACGGGCGCATCATTAATATTGCCTCTGCCCATGGCTTAGTAGCATCACCCTTTAAATCAGCTTATGTTGCCGCCAAGCATGGTATCGTTGGTCTCACAAAAACTGTCGCCCTGGAAACAGCCACACAAAACATTACATGCAATGCCATTTGCCCAGGCTGGGTGCTTACACCGCTTGTTAAGAAGCAAATTGATCAGCGCGCTTTAGAAAAAGGGATGAGTTGGGATGAAGCAAAAGCTGATCTTCTGTTGGAAAAGCAGCCCTCTGGAGACTTTGTACATCCTGACCAAATCGGGCAGACGGCTTTATTTCTATGCTCTCCCGCTGCCACACAAATCACTGGCACAAGCTTGTCAATTGATGGCGGCTGGACTGCACGATAAATCCAAACCAGCTTTCACACAAGACTCGGGAGATTTTTACATTCACAGCATTTCATAGCCATTATGACTCAAAAACTTTTTAAACATCTCCATAAATGTCACCTGTTGATCTTGCGCAAATGGTAGTTTAGACGCCTTAGTTATAATACTTTGCACAGGCTCTCTATTCACATCTATGTCTGCAAGTATTTTTATCCATTGCCTCCCAGACTCAGGGCTGATAAATTTTTGAAAATACACAATTTCTGATTCTGTAAGGTAAACCTTGCGCTGCACTGAATGTGAAAAGCGCGAGAAATTTTCCCAATTCCACCCGTGATGGTTCGCAAATTTTATTAATTGAGAATTTTTGGGAAATTTTTGTTGAATATTGCTTTCCTGATCGCTCAACCACGCTACAAGATCTTGGATTAGCCCCTTTTGTTTTGTGAGCGGCATACAATAGTAATTACAAATTTTGATAACTTCTTCTAGCAACTTGTGTATGTCGATTGCAGGCGCTGCTAATGTTGTTTCCAGATGCCGCTTAAATAAAGCCAGAGCATCTGCTTTTTCTGGCTGCGTTAATTTTTTATCATCATCCTCCCTATAAAAATATTGCAATAGTTTAGCTAAACTATTGTAGGGAATTAAAAGGCCAAAGGCACTAGTTTCGGAGCTAACAAACGTCTTCATTCTTATATTAAAGACTATTTTTTGTGGCAAAAACGCCTGCTTTATATTTTGATAGCGCCAATCATAAGTCTGTAGGAATGGTTGCTGATGCGTGCGAAAAAGCCCCACCAAAGATGCCAACGTCGCATCATAATCATCACTCGGGATAAATAAATCCTCATACCCCTGAGTCAATTGCCACAAAAGGTGAGGTAAAAATTCTTTATCACTATGGGTCTTCGCAAAACACAACTGCTGAAGTCTATCGAGCCAGTTTTGGATATCAGACCCTTGTGACGCGTCACCTAAAACAAGTGCCTGACGTTTAAGAATCGGTCTGCTTATTAACGTGCGCACCTCTGCATCGAGAATCACTGAGTATTGTAAACCGTTGGCAAAAGATCGAAAACATTTACTCTCTAATGCGTCCTTTCCTTTAATGGAAGCGGTGTTTCTAATAATGCCTAGAAGCGTATCAAAAAACTTCTCCTGCTTTCCGTAAACCACAGGGAGTTTACTACAGTGAGCGATCATTTCTTGGAGAACATTATTTATGGGTTGATGTGCTGAACGCATCAACCCTATATAGCCTTGTAAGCTCTCTTGTAGTGGCAGAGTATCCTGCGGCGCATGCTGTCCAGCTTCCACCGCCCAGTCGGCCCCTAAAGTTAACACCTCATCCACGACATTATTAGTGTTATACTCATATGGCAACCTCACAGTTGCACGCTCAAAGCTTGGCAACGGTTGGTTAAAATTCAATGCGGCGACACTATCATCAAGAGCCGGCTGCACCGCCCTCGACCGCATTAATAGCATAAACAAACTTGCCGCCCCCACCCAAGCAACAGCGACTAACTTTAAAGGTGAAAACCAGCGCCCAGAAGCCACTTTTTGGGCTGCCAACATATCAGTTTTTGGGAGCTCTATCCCACGACTGACCGTAGCCGACTCTAATTCTCTGGGCCGCATCTCCGCATTAACTGCTGGAGCAAGGGAGAAAAAAAACATCAAAGCGATGAGTATATTCAAGCACATCTGTTGCTCCTTGCCATGAAAATTTCCGGCTCTACAGAATCTTGCGTCATAGCTCCCCGCTCAAAATCTTAAATTTATGACTCAAATATCGCGTCAATTAACATTTTAACATTGAACTTTAATATTAAACTTTAGTATTACCAGCCACAAAAATAACAAAAAAAGCGTTTCTTAGTCAAGAAACGCTTTTTAAGAGACGTATATAAATTTTATCGTGAGTAGAACTCAATGACAAGATTAGGCTCCATACGCACAGGATACGGCACATCAGCCAAGGCCGGCACACGCAGGAACTTGCCTTTCATCGCCTTCCCATCAGATTCTAAATAATCTGGAACATCCCGCTCTGCAGATTCAACACCTTGGAGGAAAACAACATTGTCTCGCATTTTGTCGGAAAGTTCGATCTGGTCACCTGGCCGCACTTGATAAGAAGCAATATTTACACGCTTACCATTAACTTTAACATGGCCATGGCTAACGAACTGACGCGCCGCGAAAATTGTTGGCGCAAACTTCATACGGTACACAACCGCTACAAGCTGCTGCTCGAGCAAGCCGATAAGGTTTTCACCAGTATCGCCACGACGACGTATTGCTTCTTGATACAGACGACGGAAAGAGCGCTCGCCAAGGTTATAATACGCCTTAAGCTTTTGCTTGCTCCGCTGCTGAATACCATAATCTGAAGGCTTATGGTTCGCCTGCCCGTGCTGTCCCGGACGGTGCGGATTCTTATGAAGCGGGCTTTTACCACGACCCCACAAGTTAACGCCTAACCGCCGATCAATTTTGTACTTTGCTTTTACAATCTTTGTCATGCCCAATAACCAAATTTAAATACCGATATTGCTTTTTGACTTGCAATCATAATAAATTTAGAGCAGATGTCAATGAAAATTTTTAAATTTATGAGAAAACTAATGAAAAAAACTATATTTTTAGCTGCTGGAGGCACTGGCGGCCATATTTATCCAGCGGTAAGCCTTGCCAAAACCCTTACAGAGCACGGCGCAGCACCAAAGCTTATCACTGACCAACGCGGCAAAACATACGCTGACGGCGTAGATTTTTTTGCCCTACCCCTGACCAGTCTGCACCGCTCAGGACTTGGGATGTTCCGCAGTATTTTTCAGCTTGCAATCAGCTTTTATTACGCTTTTCGCCAAATCTTAGACTACAAACCCGCAGTTATTGTGGGATTCGGTGGCTATACAAGCGCCCCAACACTTCTTGCCGGCCTTATAACCGGCACCCCCCTTGTCCTCTTTGAGGCCGATAGTCGCCTGGGGCTTGTTAACCGCTGGTTTAAACACTTTGCAAAGACTGTGGCTGTTGGCACGCCATGCCCACCATACATTCATACTGGGATGCCCTTGCGCCCAGCTTTTAAGCGCGACTTCCCGGCCTACAGCCCCCCTAAAAGCTCTGATCCCATCAACATATTGATTGTCGGCGGCAGCCAAGGCGCAAAGAGCTTAAGCACATTAGTGCCCCAAGCGCTGTCAACCCTTTCCGAACCTCTAAAGTCACACCTTAACGTTGCTCAACAGGCGCGACAAGAATACATCACTACAGCACGCACCTGTTATGAATCTGCAGGCATTAACGCCAGGGTTGACGCTTTTTTTCACGATATGGTCACCGAACTCAGCCAGGCACATCTGGTCATTACGCGCGCGGGTGCCTCGACGCTGTCAGAAATTGCCTGTGTCGGCCGCCCCGCTATTCTTGTCCCCTACATTCATGGACCAGATAATCACCAAACGCTGAATGCTCTCCACCTTGAACAAAATAATGCGGCTTGGCATTTTTCCGAGAAAGATTTAAATTTTAAAGACTTAGGCGCCTTTATTGAGCAAATCCTCACAGATTCACAATCTTTAATTGAAAAATCGCATAATATTCACCAATATTATAAAAATAATGCTTCAGAAAGACTTGCAGATTTAGTTCTGAAAATTATATAGTTAAACGTTAAAAACTATTTTGAAGGCAAGTTTGGGCCCTAAATTTAAGAGTTTGCCTTTAGCAGGTATACAAGGTTTTGAACATTGAACTTATAGAACCTTGCATATAATAACTCAAGGTTCTGCGGGGCCCCAGAAAAGCGATATATTACTTAAAAAATAAAAGTGTAAAAAAATAATATGATGAATCCCTCTCTCCACAACGCTCGTGATCTCTTGTTTTTTAAAGAGACAATCCATTTTATTGGTATAGGCGGTATCGGCATGAGTGGTATTGCTGAAATTCTGCACTCATTGGGCCAACACATTCAAGGTAGCGATATCAAAGAAAGCCTGAATACCCAACGCCTCACCAATCGTGGTATTCCTGTATTTATTGGCCATGACCCTCACCACATTACCAACGCTACTGTGGTTGTCGTCTCAACTGATATCAAATCCGATAATCCCGAACTTTTAGCCGCTCGCGCTCGCAAAATCCCAGTTGTACATCGTGCTGAGATGCTCGCGGAACTGATGCGGCTCAAATTTGCGATTGCGATCGGCGGAACCCATGGCAAAACCACCACAACATCTCTTGTTGCCTGCCTTCTTGACGCCGCAGGCATTAACCCTACAGTGGTCAATGGGGGCATTATTAATGCCTATGGCACCAATGCACGGTGCGGCAAAGGCGAGTGGATTGTTGTTGAGTCTGACGAATCAGATGGCTCATTTGTGAAGCTGCCTGCAACAATTACCGTCGTCACGAATATTGATCCAGAACACATGAATCACTATGGCTCTCTGGAGCAGCTTCACAAAGCATTCTACCAGTTTGTGCGTAATATTCCTTTCTATGGATTGGGGATTCTTTGTATTGATCACCCCATGGTGCGCGAGCTTGCGAGCAAGATTCAAGATCGCCATATCATAACCTATGGCTTTGCAGCCGATGCTGATATCCGGGCGGAGAACATTCGTCAAACTGAGGATGGCCAAATTTTTGATGTTATTTTTAGCCAGCACACGACAGCTCCAGGCCACGACATCAAAGCCACATCTGTGATTAAAGACGTGTTCTTACCAATGTTCGGCCGACATAACGTACAAAACTCCCTTGCCGCAATCGCCGCCGCCCATCATCTAGGCATTGACCCAGCTACGATCCGTCAAGGCTTCAATCTTTTTCAAGGTGTAAAGCGTCGCTTCACAAAGATTGGTGTGGTTAATGATATTACCATTATCGATGATTATGGTCACCATCCGGTAGAAATCCGTGCCGTCTTGCAAACCGCTCGCGCCGTCGCGAAAGGCCGCGTTATTGCGGTGATTCAGCCACATCGCTATACACGCGTGCATGACCTTTTTGAAGACTTTGCGCGTTGCGCCGAGGCAGCCGACCATATCATCCTCACGCCTATTTATAGCGCTGGAGAACCTGAAATTGAGGGCATTAGTCATCACACGCTCAGCACGGCCATGCATACCCGCATTAACATCCCCACACAGGCGATTGACGACCCCATGCAACTCCCGAAAATCCTGGCTGAAATCTCCCAACCCGGGGACTATATTGTCTTTCTTGGCGCTGGTTCCATCACAGAGTGGGCTAACAATCTGCCGCAGCAACTCGAAGCGTTGTGCTGCAAAGAGGTAAGTTGATATATGGCTCTCCCCCATCCTAACCTGCTGCCTAATGTACGTGGTCGCTATAGTTTTGAGACGCCCCTTGCAGACTATATGTGGTTTCGCGTTGGTGGACCTGCGCAGGTGTTATTTCGTCCTCAGGACTCGGAGGATCTTTGCCACTTTATCCTCAACAAACCGCCAGAGATGCAGGTGACACCCATTGGTGTTGGCTCTAATCTCCTTGTGCGAGACGGCGGCATCCTCGGTGTGGTGATTCGGTTAGGGCGTGGTTTTGCCGATGTCCAGGTTAGTAATGATCAGGTCATCTGCGGAGCAGGCGCTCTAGATCGTACAGTAGCTATGGTATGTCAGCAGCACAGCTTATCTGGCTTGGAGTTTCTTTATGGCATTCCGGGCACCATCGGCGGTGCCGTGCGTATGAATGCAGGCGCGTACGGTCGTGAGGTCAAAGACGTCCTGCTCTGGGCCGAAGTCGTCGATCATCAGGGGCAGCTCCACCAGTTGTCTCTCGCAGAGATTGGGCTGACCTATCGCAAAAGCGGCATCCCTCCTGAGTGGATCATTGTACGCGCTGCTTTTCAAGCTGAGCCCGGCAACCCAGAACACATTGCAGAGCGCATGAAACATATTCAAGAAACACGTGAAGCCAGCCAGCCAGTAAATGCCCGCACCGGTGGGAGCACCTTCGCAAATCCTGAAAATAAGCGTGCCTGGGAACTCATTGATGCAGCGGGCTGCCGTGGGATGAGGATTGGCGGCGCGCAGGTTTCTGAAAAGCATTGCAACTTTCTGATTAATACGGGAACAGCGACAGCCCATGATTTAGAATCGTTAGGGGAAGCCGTACGGCAGAAAGTTTTAGAGCACAGCGGTGTTGATCTACGGTGGGAAATTCACCGTGTTGGGGTATTTAACAACAAGCGGATATAGGATAGAAAATGGATAAAAAAACTGTCGCTGTCGTCATGGGCGGCATCTCTATGGAGCGCGACGTCTCGCTCTCTTCAGGGACAGGTGCTCTTGCGGCTTTAAAAGAAGCCGGATACAATGCTTACGCTATTGATATTCGTGATAACCCTTTGGAGTTTATTCACCAATTATCTGCCTCGCCTCCGGATGTCATTTTTAACGCCTTGCACGGCACTTGGGGGGAGGACGGGTGCATCCAGGGCATTTTTGAATACCTTAACATTCCTTACACCCATAGTGGCGTCCTCGCCTCGTCAATCGCCATGAACAAGGTCATGTCTCGGTCATTCTTCATGCAATCGGGGATTCCTGTTGCCCCTGGCGCCGTCGCCCTCTGGCATGAAGCGCAAAAACCGCAGGCGTTTTTCCCTTATCCTTACGTCGTCAAGCCAATTAATGAAGGCTCGAGTGTGGGCGTTTACGTTGTCCATGATGCCGATACTTTACCTCCACGTCATGCGTTTGCTGACCATCAAGACGTCTTAATCGAGCAATATATTCCCGGTCGCGAAATCCAGGTAACCGTCGTTGGTGATACCCGCACACATGCAGTGAAAGCCTGGGGCGCTATTGAAATTTGCCCTAAGCAAGGATTCTACGATTACCGTGCCAAGTATACGCCTGGATATGCTGACCACTTGATGCCCGCCCCTCTACCCGAGACGGCGTATGAACGTGCCTTAAGTTTAGCAGCCCGTGCGCATACGGCCTTGAATTGTCGTGGCATAACGCGTGTCGATCTGCGCTATGATGATACACGATTGCAAGCCCCCGATGAAATGGGCGACTTTTATGTTCTCGAGATCAACACACAACCTGGGTTAACTCCCCTCTCCCTAGTTCCTGAGACGCTCGCGCACTATGGCTGGTCTTACACTCAAGTTGTGTCTTGGCTTGTCGACAATGCGGCCCTTGACTCCATTGATCACAATCGCTACAATTTCCAAAATTCCAATTCAATTACATGCGCCAAGTAAAAGCTCAAATTCGCTCTCACCACCCTCGCGTCCAGCGACGACGCTGGCCGATGGCATGGCCACGTATTGCTACTTTTGGCAGCTCACTCGTGCTGCTTTTCCTGATCTTCCTAGGCCCCTGGAGCCAATGGACAGACACAGCATGGGATGCTTTTGTCCGCATTAGCGCCCGCCATGGATTTGTGATTGACGACGTGCTGATTGAAGGGCGCTGCAATGTTGATGCTGAGGATGTCCGCAACGCCATTAGACTGCGACGCGGGGACCCTATTTTGCTTGACACCCCGGCCGCCATTCGTCAGCGCCTTGAAAATTTGAGCTGGGTCAAGGAAGCCGCCGTACAGCGTGTTTTATTAAACTTAATCTATGTACGTCTTACAGAACGTCAGCCTGTGGCGATTTGGCAGAACAAAGGTAAGTTTTTTTTGATTGATGTTAATGGCAAAATTATTGATAGTGAAAAAGCCGGCCTCTTCCGAGGATTGCCCCTTGTTGTAGGGTTGGGGGCAGCCACACATGCAAAGGGGCTTTTTGACGCCCTCGCACAGTTTCCAAGGATACAAGAGGTTGTTACTGCCGCCGTTCGTGTCAGCGACAGACGTTGGGATTTAAAACTCAAAAATGGCATGCGCATTCAGCTTCCGGAACAGAATTATCTTTCAGTTTTAGCTGAATTAGACCATCTTATGAAAAAAGGCTTGCTGCAGAAAGAAGTGACAGTTGTAGACTTGCGTTTACCAGATCGTTGGGTTTTAACTGTACCTCCAAGCCTGGCTATAGGAATGCGTTATCAAGAAAAGACCAAGATGAAAAAGGTGTAGAAGTGGATTTTCGCAAGAAGCTCGCAAAAATTATTGCTGTTCTTGATATTGGTACAACCAAAATAGCTTGTGCCATTGCTGAACTCGATGACCAGAAAAATGTACGCATCATAGGCTTAGGCCATCAAGCCGCACGTGGGATGCGCAATGGTATTATTGTAGATATGGAAGCTTTAGAGACTTCCATTCTTAATGCTGTTCATACCGCTGAGCAAGCTGCCGGTGAAACCGTACGCCAGATTTATGTTAATCTTGCCGGGACTCGATTAGTCTCCCAGATGGTTGATGTAGAGGCCGATATTAGTGGGCGCGCTGTCGATGCCCATGATATTCGGAATATCTTATTGCAGGGACAAATAGCGTGCCAGATTGACAATCATGAATGTATCCATAATCTGCCTTTACACTACACCATTGATGGCAATAGTGGTATTTTAGACCCCCGGGGCATGGTTGGCAATCAACTCGTCGCACGCATGCATGCGATTCAAGCCCCTGCTAGCCCTATCAAAAACCTGAGTATGTGTGTGAATCGCTCCCACCTTGATATTGCAGGATACGTTGCCACGCCTTACGCCTCAGCATTAGGGACACTTGCGGAAGATGAAATTGAGCTTGGGGTCACCTTACTTGATATTGGGGGAGGCACCACATCTATTGCCGTGTTTGCCGCAGGTCATCTTGTCTTTACAGACGTCATCCCCCTCGGTGGCGATCACATCACTAACGACATTGCCCGTGGCCTATCCACTCCACTCAGCCATGCTGAGCGCCTCAAGACACTCTATGGCAGCGTTATTGCGACCCCAGCGGATGATCGTGAGATGATTAGTGTCCCGCAAGTCGGCGAACATGATTACACTGAGAACAACCAAATTGCGCGTTCGACACTCATTAAAGTCATTCGATCTCGAATGGAAGAAATCTTTGAGCACGCAAAGCTTAAGCTTGACCATAGCGGCATCTACCCTCTTGCTGGACGACGTCTGGTATTAACAGGTGGAACCAGTCAACTTATAGGAACAAAAGATTTAGCCACCCACTATTTTGAAAAGACTGTACGCATTGCGCGCCCTATCCCAGTATCGGGGCTATCTGATATCTCCTCAACCCCTAGCTTTGCAACTCTAGTTGGACTGTTAAACTACGCTGCACGCCAAGGTCATGCCGACCATCTGTCCTCAGGCCCTAAGCACTTACGGAAGATGTTAAATGCCTTGTTAGGACGCATGACGAGTTGGTGGCGGCCTGGATAATACTCGACCATGAAAAAATCCACTCCAAATGGAAAATCGAATTTTTCATTGGGGGATTATGATTGACTAAAAGAGACAGCACTGGTATGTTTACCAGAGCATTGGGCGTGTTGCTATGAAACCTTTTTTTCAATATCTTTTCATCATTATTTTTACGACTCAGCAAATTTCAGCAGCAGTCGCTTATGATGATGTGTTAATGGGGCACTCGCATCATAATTCACTCAAGAATTTTGCCCCCTCAAAAGCTATCCCCTTACAACCGCCACAAATTCCTTCTAAAAAACGCAGGACACTATTATGGCTTTTAGCAGGCGCATCTGCCGTCGGTGCCTTAATATATTTTGGGGATAACATTACTCGCCCTCAGTCAATGATGAATGATGCTGTCAATCCTAATGTGCCTCTGCCGAACATCTCTTCAGAGAACGATCTTCAAGTACTGGAAAGGATTCATAACACCGCTGTCTCTGAAAACCTGCCCCTTCCTGCCGCGCGCAATATCCTCAACATTAACACACAGTATACCGCTTTCACTGGGGTTAAGAGCTTTCCATTAACTTTGACGCATTACCCTTGGTTGTTTAATGACGAGACCAACCTTATAACAGAGCAACATTATGAAAATTTCGCGAACACCCAGCTTAAGGCTTTAGCTCGGGGGCAGCCTGTGCAATTTAATGAAGATTTAGGCGCACACGATTTTACTATTTTGGATCATCACATTGCGATGAATCAATCACCCTCTGAAGTACTTTATCAAATTTGGACAGACCTAAACAAAAAAAACTTGTGTGGGCTCCCAAATCCTCAGCACGCTCAAAGCTTACATGCCTTGCAAAGCACTCACAATTATACCAATTTCGCACTCATGATACATTTGATGCAGTCTCATAGAAGCGAACTTGCCCAGACGTTGGAGCAGGCGAATGCACTCCCTAAGACCCGCTTAGAATCCATCACTAGATCCGAATACGATGGGATTGTATGGAGAGTTCGCCATGCCCTTGCCATTCTTGTGGAGAAGCACCCTAATGTTAAAAAATGCATCCCATTCATTATCAACTTAAGACCATTCACTCACAGCCTGAAGGAGTCTTTAAACGCTGTCGCCACACTCATCCGCGAAAGACCTTTAGCCTTTGAGACACCGCTCACTCTCAAGATTGATAAAATCGACAACCGTAACCTACAAGATTTTCATACAGCTTTTTCAAACCAATTTTCGTTTGCCCCTAAACTGCAACACCTTAGGATTAGCAGCATCGATTTGAGAACCGAACACTGGGCATTATTTTGGCAATTGTTTCAAAATAAGAATTTCTCTTATCTAAAGAGTTTATCGCTAAACTTTTTATCCACCCCAGCAATTCCTTACTGCCAACCCACACTACCAGAACTAAACTCTTTAACACTCACTGGCACCCCCCAAGCGCCGCTGACCCAAACCTCTTTGTACAACCTGAAAGAGCTTCTAAAATACACACCGTTACTCAAAAATCTCTCAATAAGTCATTCAGAAATGTCTGAAGAGGCTCTGAAAGTATTTGTACAATCGCTTGCTCAACGTATGCCGAGGACTTACGGTGTATTTGGACCTACAAACAATCCAGCGCCTCGTCTACATGTTGACATTCGCAACTATGGACTACCGAAGATCCCTTATACAATCAAAGCCCGACAGGGGTACAAACCCTCTTTCAAACTTCCGCCTGCTCCTCTTAACGCGCGACCAGTGTTTAACCCTATACAGCATAATCTTAGTACCTGTTTAGGAGCAAGCAACCACCCCTTAGAGTCTTGTCCGTATATCTGCTCCAGTGGTCAAGCAATCCATGCAGAGCAAATCTCCACGACAGACCTGAAAGACTTTATTAAAGACTTTGAGCAAATAGGCTTTTTTGCCCGCATGACCGGTGTTTATGAAAGGTTATTACCTAAAGCTCAAAAATCGGAGCATAATGTTCTTAAGATCATACAACACTTTTTACAAACGGATAATGACCATACCTGTGAGACGTGTAAGGATATTTCTCAATATGTTGATGCTTTGCGGGGGAAGATTAGTGAATTCTATACTATAAGCTTGTGCGCCCATCGGCTCATCGTTGACGCTCAGCAGCACAATAACCCTCGAAAATGTATTACTCATTCTGAAATTGATAAAAAGCAGTGCCCTTGGTATACAGACACAGCGTTAAAGGCACTGTACGATTTTGGTTCAACGCCTAATTTACCTCAAGATATACGCTTACCCATAGAGCGTACCGTCAAATATTTTGAGTCTCACCTGCTGCAGCACCCCTATGATCTGTGCCAACCTCATGTAGAGAAAATGCTCCATCTAAATCGGTCTTTTCCACAAACGCTCATGCGGCATGACAGTGCAACTTGCCCTCATATGCAGCATCCATCTTTTGCTCATTGCGCGGAAAAAGCTCAAACCGATCCTCAGCATGTCAGCTATTGCCCTTACTTATCCATCAAAATTGGTGAAAGCCAATCACATATTTTTGACAATCGTCACCAACCCGGGCTATGTCAGCATTACCACAAGGGACACCCCTGCTCCGTCAATCCACAAAACCCCACACAAACAGCGGCTTTCAGCTCTGCGGAAGTAATAAAATTATTTCGCTCTGGTATTTTGCTGACCAGTGATGCCTCCATAAAATTACCTAACCCAGCGCATGAAACGCCTGCACCTACTGCTGAGGTTGGGGCTAATCTCCAACCTATAAATCCCTTAAACCAACCTCAGGTAGCTCCTTTGAATCAAGCAATAAACCCAGCTGATCTCATCAGTAATGGCGTCTCCAATCTTACGGCAATTAATCCAGCGCTTGGGCCACTGATTGGATATCCTGAAGTGACTCAGGCCCTCAAACTTAATCGGACACTAAGTGAACTCCCTACCCACAGGCAATCATCTGCACTAGTACTTGCCGATATAAAAAATTACATTATGCTTTACAATTTACTCAGGGATTCAGAGCCATTAAAACCTCTATCAAGCAATCCAAACCTGCTTCTGGCATTAATCCTTGATCATAACTTGCCCAAAGCTTTACTATCCGCTGCCCCCTACGAATTACTAACAGATACGGGTCGGCTGTTGTATGATAATCTATTTTCAGCTCGTACTGCTTTTCAACCAGCCTCTGATACCCCACTTATGCGTGCGGCTATGGATGGCATGCGTTTCCTCAAACAACTTCTAGCGGCAAACCCAGTACAGTTCAATGTCCTAACCACACGTCTTTTACCTATGTATCAGGATCTCTCTGTCACTGGCCTACATACAATTTTCAATTTAGAACGTCTGCCTGCCAGAAGTCTTGCAAAGCATTTCAGCCGTTTGTGTCAATGGATGGAGAGATACGGTCTTGATAAGCAATTGTTGCCCGTGGAAGGGGCGGTCCCTCCTGCTGATGACATCAAGCAGTTTGGTACTAACAAGAGATATTTCGAGAGTGTGCTTAAGTCACCTTTGACAAGCATAGGTCTAAATTCTCCTCGTAACACTCAGCTTTTAATGCAAACACTCCCTCATGTTATCCGACGCGAGTTGCCAATAGCGTCTCAAACGTTTGCGATAACGGATGGGGAATTCCTTAGCCTACTCAACGCATCAGTTCTACAGTACTTAGCCCGATTACTCCCTCCTAGCGCTCAAAAAGACTTACAGCGCTTCACCCAAGACCCCCAAATAATTGAGATTGAGCGTGTACGGCAATCACCTTATCAGTCATCGCTGTCATTAGCGATGTTGATACTCACTAACCTTACGGGAATTCTTCCTGCGCCTGAAATGCTCCTGGGATTACACGTTGCCCCCTTGGTGAACAGCAACCTTTTCAGCCAAGAAACCTATGACCGCCTTATGGCGACGCACTTACGTCCTGCAGATTTACAGCTTGGCACTTGGCAACTGACATGCCAGGCTGCTGCTTATCTACCTTTATTGCATAAAGTTCCACGTTATTGGTTCTGGTCTTTTCATCCTTACCCAATGGGCTTAGTGGCTTTGCATCATACGCTAACATCTCCTATCGGCCCCTACATAACTCCCCTTGCATCTGCTACGGCTCGAGCTATTGGAGGCTTCAGTGCGATTGCAGGATCTTATTATGCCATTGAATGTTTTTATAACTCGCTTTGGCAGAACCCAGATATTCGCTCCGCAGCACTCTATGGACAGCCTGTACCACTCAATCCGTATAAACCCACTATTGATGGATTCATGCTTACATATCCCTATGTTTGTACATTCATCGCTCTTAATGCCGTCCGCCCTCTGCTGGCTCCTGTTGAAATGATCTGGAAATCTTTACCGCTAGTCTTACAAATTGAGCTCGGGCTCATGACCACAGCTGCAGCCTATTACCATCGCGATTTTAAAATTCCTGGATTTAATCAAATGACCAGATGGTATGAGCAAGGTTTTGCGAGTGCCGTGAAATCCAAGAGTCTCAACTATTACAAAGCGTACCCGAAACTAACTTTAGCGACGATTTTTGCCACAGAAAGGCTTGCATACGCTGGGATGACAGCAGCAGGTGCGTCGCTCATGGACCTCACCACCACCGACATGGGAATCTTGTTATTTTCCCTCAGTCCATGGTTAAGCGTACCCTTGCAAAAAACGATCAAGCATATCGCAGAGACATATTCTTTTAAACCTATTATAGATAGTCTAATTGATGCTCCCCCTATCGCTCTAGACATTCCTGCTAGCGCTTCTCGTGCAGCTCAATTGCTCAAGCGCGCCCAAGCTAACCTCTCTTTAGACTGCTACTCACAGTATCAGATTATCTCCTTAGCCCTTTACACCGGTCTTATTGTGCCTCAGGTTACCTCCTTAACCCCACCCACGGCTTTTACAGCGTGGCTCTGGTCGTCGGTCCTTGCCTCTGAGATTGCCCGTGACCCATGTTTACAAGGTTATGAGCACCTCCAGCCTTTAGTAACCTTCATTTCATACCAGGTACTTAATAGTGGGATTCAATGCTTCCTGAATGGCCTTGCACCGTACCCTGCACTTTATACCCCGGCGGTAGGCATTGCCGCGATCTCAGCGGCACAAAAAATTAAGCAGCTTGATGTAGATTGGCAGCACTGGGGAACGCTGGCCCTACAGGCTCTCGAATCCCTTCCTTCTGCCCCGGAAATTAACAACCTTATTTACACATCTGGACACTGTGTAGCAAACATCTCAGCATATACAACCCTTATTGCTTTGCAGTATTTACAAAAAGGATTCAAGACCTCTCTGGATCCATCTAGGTGGAAAGCATTAATGGAAACCCTCGTGCAGGGCTTGCAAATCACGTCCCGAACCCTCCATAAACACTTAGAGGCATATTGCACTTCACTCAACGACATTCCCCTTACAGAGCAAGAGCGGCAAGCTCTTCTAGAGTGCAAAAACATAATCAAGAACGCACATTCTCAGAAAATTATTGCTGCTGTTCAATCTGCTTATACTTATTCAAGCCAGATGACGACTACTCTCGTCACCCCAGTTAACAAGCTTCAACAATTGCGGCGGGATTTCAATGACTCTTGTAACAAGGTACAACCTAAACCTGCCCAGCGTGGATTTTTGGCCCGTGGACTTGTGTATCTCGCCAAATCTCTTATCGGGAGAAAATCCCACCACCCTACGTTCTTCGAACTTCGGGCGGCAAGCCAGAAGTGAGGTAGAACTAGGAGTGTCTCACGAAGCTTTCTTGTCCATCGGAGCCTTGGCGTAGATGGAAGCGTAGTGAGACTATACATATATTTTAAGTGGGTTCGACGACAAGATTATTTGAACATCAAATAAGCACAGGCGCGGCGAGCGCAGCGCAGCCAATCCCACCACCCTACGTTCTTCGAACTTCGGGCGGCAAGCCAAACCATTCTTACAAAACTATTGAAATTCCCGTAAAAATTAGCTACCGTGAGCCTCTATCGGAGAGGTAGTAGAGCCGTCGAATAGGGCAACCCGCTGAAGAATCCACTCTGTGGACATCTACTTTGTCAAAGCTGCGCGCCGCATGCTCATGTATATTGCATACACTCCGCTGCGGTGCTCACTTTTCCTCGTATATGCCTCACATATTGGATTCTTCAGCGCAGTGCAATCCAGAAACAGGTTTCCCGTTACCGTCTAGGTTCGACGACAAAGCGCTTTTAAGCGCTGCAGGCGCGGCGAGCGCAGCGCAGCCAATCCCACCCTCTCTTGGCGTAAGCCAAATCATTCTTACAAAACTATTGAAATTCCCGTAAAAATTAGCTACCGTGAGCCTCTATCGGAGAGGTGCTAGAGCGGTCGAATAGGGCAGTCTCGAAAACTGTTGTACGGTTTTCCCGTACCGTGGGTTCGAATCCCACCCTCTCCGCCATCCGCCGTCGCGCGGAACGCGCTATGGCGTGATGTCACGACGTAGCTTTAGCGAAGTCGGACTGTACTATATTTCTTACTTTCTTAATCTCCGCCGTCGCGCGGAACGCGCTATGGCGTGATGTCACGACGTAGCTTTAGCGAAGTCGGACTATCTGAGCCCGCCGAGCCAGACTTAAGAATCCTCCCCTATCGCAAATGGCTCTGCCCCATCTTCCAAAATATTTAAATATGTACGATAAACATAAATTTTATCTCGCTTCTTACCACTTACTTCTTGCAACACACCCAGAGACGTCAAATGATTTAAAGCACTTCTCGCTGTTGGCGGTGCCATCTTCAATGCTTTTGCAAGCACAGGCACCGTCACTTGCGGTAGGCGTTTCATGTAGTCCAGCACGTGCTCACATGAAAACCGAGCCCGCCCTAAGCGCGATATTTTCTCTAGATCTTTTGTAAAAATATCATTAATTTGCTGGGCTGTTTGTATCGCCTGTTTTGATGCTTGATACACACCAGTGAGAAAAAATTCCAGCCATGCCTCCCAATTGCCAGATTCTCTGACTTCTTGTAGTAGCTCATAATAGGTGCGGCGATTTTTCTTAAGATACAGGCTAAGGTATAAAATAGGCTCATCCAGCATCCCATTGGCACATAAAAGTAAAGCGATGAGTAATCTTCCAAGCCTACCATTACCATCTAGAAACGGATGGATGGTTTCAAACTGAACATGCGCGAGCCCTGCTTTAATGAGTATTGGCATGGTCTCATCATGAAGAAACCGTTCCAAATCGCTCAGGCAATCCTCTAAATGATCTACAGGGGGCGGCACAAAAAAAGCATTCCCGGGCCTTGTGCCACCGATCCAATTCTGTGACCGTCTAAATTCTCCAGGTAATTTACCAGCCCCCCTACCACCAGAAAGTAAAATAGCGTGTATTTCTTTTAAAAGCCTCAGAGATAAAGGAAACTCGTCTTTTAAGCGCTTTAAGCCATAGCTGATCGCTTTGACATAATGAGAGACCTCTTCAACATCTTCAATCGATACTTGGGGTTTTTGGTTGTGTTCAAATAGGATGAGATCTGAGAAGGAACTTTGCGTTCCCTCAATCTGGCTTGACAATAAAGCCTCTTTACGCACAGACATATACATGAAAAGTGCTGTGTTCGGGATCGTCTTATGAAGACTATTTAATTCAGCCAGAGCCAGTGTTGCCCTTTCAAGATAGGGATAAAGCGCCGCTAATTCTATAGGTGGATTGGGCGGTAGTTTTGGGGGAATGTAGGCTCTATACGATTCGCCTTGAACCTTCTGTATCACGTATGTTCCGATGCGTTTATTCATGAGCTATCTTTTCTTAGGCTATTCACATTAGGAAAGGATAATTTATTATCTTTTCTTAGTCAAGAAAGTAAAGAAACGTACAGTTTTAAGTCTAAGAGGTATTTGATTAACCGCCTCGTATTATTAAATGCTTTCCAGCGTATCCCAAAGTGCCGGAGCTGAAACAATTAAAAAACCAAGCATACGCTTGGTTTTTGCGACCGATTATTTTGTATAATGAATCATATCGTGAAACAGCACGGCCCTATCCGCAAGATTGCGGTATCCGTGCGGCAGGGAGGCATCAAATCGCAATCCTTCATGCTGATTGACTTTATGCCATTCCTCATGAATAAGCACCTCAATCGAACCCACTACCGGAATCACATGCTCTATCACCCCTTTTTGATGCGGTGGCGACAAGTGCGTGCAGCCTGGGAGTAATTCTATGATAAACACCTCAAATCCAAGGTTTTCATCAAAAGGAAAAATGGTCATCACATTGATTTTATCATCTTGTTTGTGCAGCTGTTGTAGTTCGGTCTTCCTATGCATAATTCCCGGCTGATAGCGATCTACATCCTCAACAAATGAAGAAAATGAAACATCGAATCCACTTGCAATTTTCCAAAGTGTAGCAATTGTGGGACTGGATTCTCTCCGCTCAATTTGTCCAAGCATGGCTTTACTGACACCGGTCTTTTGCGACGTCACATCTAAACTCCAGCCTCTCTGGGCTCTGAGTTCTTTCAAGGTGGTGGATATTTTTGCGATTAACGTATCCAAACTTGCCTCATAAAAAAATACTTGTGCGCTATAACGCACCGTGGTACATTGGGACTTATTGTGCGCTATAGCGCATAAAATGTAAATAGTAAACTTATGGAATCATGATGCCGCCACAACTCTCTAAAAGCGCTCATTCCGTTCAAGCCGCGCTAGATAAATTGATGCTAGAGTGCAAAGTTTTAGAACTACCAAACAGCACTAGAACAGCCCTAGATGCTGCGTCAGCTATTGGTTGCGACATCGCCCAAATTGTTAAATCCTTAGTTTTTAGGACAAAGAAGACCGCAAGACCTGTGCTTATCTTGGCATCTGGTCCGAATCGAGTCGATATACAATCCTTAGCAAATTATTTGGGCGAAAACATAGAAAAAGCTGATGCCAAATTTGTAAAGGAAGTCACAGGATTCGCCATTGGCGGCATCCCACCGATTGGACATAAAAACCCTATAGATTTTATCTACATAGATAAAGACTTATTAAAATTTGATGAAGTGTGGGCTGCGGCTGGAACGCCTAACGGTGTTTTTTGTATCAAAAGCCAAGATTTACTCAAGGCAACAGGCGGTCAATTAATCAATATTAAGGAGGAAAAATGACTTTTGAAAATAAATTAGTAGTGATTGTGAATAAAGACATTGATGTGGGGGTCGCTATGAATGCCATCGCTCACGCGTCTTTTGCTGTAGGCGCTTTACTTGGCCCAGAGAAAGCTTTTTTACAATCTAATATCGACGCCAGCGGCAATGACTGGCAAGTGTCTGGCATGCCTTACATTGTTTTACGCGGCAAATCGAATGAGATTAAAAAAGCTGTTTTGAGTGCAAAAGAAGCAAAGGTCATGCAGCTTGCTTTCGTTGACAGTATGACCGGCGGCACATATTTAGAACAAATTGATAATATTGCTAAAAAGGGACAGGAGGAGCATATTTATTATGCCGCTGTACTTTTCGGCCCTTATGAGGCGACATCACAGATCACTAAAAAATTCTCTCTTTACAAATGAAAACCCACTAATGTAATAGTACTTTAGAGTTGAATTTGGGGGTGTTGACTTCTTTCTAGAATTCACGCCCCCCGACATACCCTCTCAGGACACATTCCATTTCATGAAATACTTAACCCCCATCCATTCCCTATGCATATCCTCATTGCCGCTGTTAATCGCTTCAAGTCCTCAGATCCTCTAGCAAAAGTTTTTCAAGAGTATTGTAAACGGATGCGCTGGCGTGTTGAGGTTAAAGAAATTAATCCTCAACCCTCCCCAGATGACGAGGCCAACCTGATTTTAGAAGCGGTGCCTCCCGCTGCCCCGATTATCCTTCTAGATGAAACCGGTAAAAACCTCCGCAGCACAGAGTTCAGCAGCCTGATCGAACGCTATCAGATTCATGGTCACTCGAAATTAGTGTTTGCCATTGGCGGGGATTTTGGTCATGGCGCCGCTATGCGGGCGCGGGCGGAGATCGCCATTGCGTTTGGGGAGAATACCTGGCCACATCTTTTAACTCGTGTCCTTTTAATAGAACAATTATATCGCGCCCAACAAATAATAGCGGGCCATCCCTATCATCGAGGATAACCCGCTATTTCTTATGGAGCAAAAATTAAGTTGCTTATCGATCTGAGAGCGACTCCACGTTGGACACGACCCCGCCCATTTTACCGGTCGCAAAGACGATACGATAATTACGATCTACAGACAGGGGATCTGTCTTATTATGTATTGATGGCATAATTGGCGCCTTGCCCGTTACTGAGAACGTATCAGCAGCGATATCAGCTTTGTTTACTTTCACTTCACGAGATTCGCCGGTTTTCAAAGTATGGCGAATTTCATGAACATTATGGCCAACCATGACACCTTCACCTGGTTCGATAATGACATCTACATCAGATGTTGTTTCATTCTTTAGCAAAAGATTGGCTGCATTAACCAATAATGGCAATCCCAAAACTGCTGCAAAACCTAAAACTGATCCAGTCACTTTCATCATAATTTTTCTCCTTTTAATGTTATTAAATTGTAGGCCCCAAACGACCGTCCAAACATTTGGAAGATCGTTTATCATCAAAAGCGATTGGGTTATTCGCTTCCCTTGGTGTGGCCCATTTGCTCACGACGAGCTTCGCCACCTTTTTTGCCCATCTCGACGTAGCCTTCATGGCCAAGCTGTTCAGCGCGCGCTTGCCCGCCCTTCTTGCCCATCTCGACGTAGCCATCATGGCCAAGCTGCTCAGCACGAGCCTGCCCGCCCTTCTTACCCATCTCGACGTAGCCATCATGGCCAAGCTGTTCAGCACGGACTTGCCCGCCCTTCTTGCCCATCTCGACGTAGCCATCATGGCCAAGCTGCTCAGCACGAGCCTGCCCGCCCTTCTTACCCATTTCAGAATAAGCATCATGAACGCGTTGATTCTCATCGTTAGCCTGCTGCTGATTGCGATCATTAACTCGTAACATTTTCATCCTCCATCAAGTTGATATGTTTTCACATAAATTCATCCTATGCCATCCCAAGGGTGCACAAAAAGGTTAAAGGCGGTGCCTTTTTCACCCAATGTCCAGTTTGAGCAAAGCATATAGTGTTAAGAGGACTTAGGCGTTGCTAAGGATCAGATACTCTACTGTGGACTATTTAATGGTCAACTAGGGAAGACTGGTGTAATATTATAGTGCACAGACACAGAGAATAGCGCCTAAGACATGCTTCGTCTCTTGATGCACTTAAGACTAAGGAAGGTTGTTATGCCCCTGCACATGAATAGCTTAGATGCTTATATTGGTAAAAAAATACGTGCCCTTCGGGAACGGTTTGATTGGCCCCTGAAAACCGTGGCAGATCATTTGAATATCTCCATTCAACAACTCCAGCGGTATGAGCAGAGCATCAACAAAGTTCCCGCTAGCTTACTATTTGATCTTGCACACCTATTCAACGCCCCAGTTGCATGGTTTTTCGAGGATTTTGCACCTGCAGATCCGGCACCTCAAGCCGAGCATGTTTGTCAGATTCTATTGGTAGAAGATGACCCTAATGATGAGTTCCTTATTCGTAAAGCTCTGGCAAGTTTTCCTGAACCGCTCAATATCTTTACTCTGCATGACGGTAATGCTGTCTTAAGCTTTTTTCGTAAACTGCAAGCAAATGAGCCCACGACCTTACCAAAGCCTGATCTCATTTTTATGGATTTAAACGTTCCGCATATTCGTGGGTTAGAGCTTCTAGAGGACCTGAAAAAACGACGCAGTCTACAGAATATCCCAGTGATTGTCCTCACAAATTCTTTAGGCACTGAGGTCATTAAGGAAGCCTACCATCAGCAGGCCAGTGGGTTTATCCGTAAATCTTTCTCTTTCGAAGATTTCCAAACTCAACTGCACAAAGCCCTAACTTATTGGACGACTGCAGTTATTTTGCCCTCTACCTCACCGGCCTCCGCCTAACACCAGCGCTAATCACCCCCAAAATTCACCCAGACAAAAAAAAGCCGGATTAAAGACAAGCTTTAATCCGGCCAAGTTCAACAGGGAAGCTTCACGTTTAAGAAGAGAGAGTTTAAACGCGAATGTTTGAAGTTCGTTGCCTTCAAACAATTCCTTTGTACACAAAAACTTCGAAGATTGCAAGAACTTTTTTTACAGATCGAAAATTATTTAATTGCTTTATTGTCAATTTGAGTTATTTCATGGTAATTTTATATTATAGCTAAAGTGTCATAAAAAGATTACATTAAATAATTTGTAAAGAGTTCATCGATCGTACAAAGAGTCGTTTTTCTTATTTGTTTTGCTTGTGCCCATTTTTTCTCTATGGGATTGAGGTCTGGGGAGTAAGGAGGCAAATAAAGCAAGCTATGGCCAGCATTTGCGATAAGTGTTTGCATATCGATCCCTTTATGAAACGTCGCATTGTCCATAACAATCACTGCTTTTTCGCTAAGAGCCGGGAGCAAAATCTGCTCCACCCAAGATGTAAAAATGGCACTATCTACATTTCCAGATAATAATCCAATCGCTATAATAGCCTTCCCCATTAAAGCTCCTATCGCATTCGTTCGGCCCTTCGCCCCCCAATCTTGCTTCCCATAACAACGCTGTCCTTTGATAGAATATCCATGCGTTCTTGGCATATCATGGGCAAACCCACTCTCATCAATATAAACAATCGGCACACCTCCTTTTTCCAGCTCTTTAATCTTTTCGCAAAACGTAGCTCTTCTTTCGGGATCCGCTTTGGGATGATTCAGAGTTTTTTTTATAGCTGACCCCTAATCGATACATCGCATCTCTAACCCCAGTCGCACTGCACCCAAGTCGCTCTGCACGTTCATAGCAGTAACTATCTGGGTATTCTTCTATATCATTTTTCAGAGCTTCAGCGTCTATTTTGCTCCATTTTCTATTCCTTTGTTTTTTCGGTTCAATTTCTTTAGTCCACCGAAATATTGCTGCTTTAGACAGACCAAATCTTTTCGCTACATCTACAAACGATAGTCCTTCTTTTTCTTTTATCTGCAGTACTTTTTTTCTAAATTCTACCGGATATGTCATGCTCACCTCTTGCAATTTGATTATCCAAGAGACTACCACACTATCTCCTCAATTAATACTCTTTCTATGGCGCTCTAGCTATA
>JBILKX010000048.1:0-12455 GCA_044376435.1 Alphaproteobacteria bacterium
ACTTTTCTATGGAGGTCAATTTCGTGCATATATGTCAAGCCTTTGAATGTATTACCTATACAGTCTATTCAAACACTTAACTTATGTCATCTCTTTTTTTTCATTCACCCCCGTGAACGGTTACCATTTGTGGATGATTGACAAATCGGTCCGACCCGCCTTGCCCAGGCCAATCGAAGGCATACACCGTAAAACCATGCCGATTGAGATCGCGAATAATCTCGTTGTGTTTCTCCAAAAACGAAGCACGTCCCTGAAGTAACACCACTGTTTTGATGGCCGGCAAATGGTCGGCAGCGTAGGCGGCCCACCGTATTTTTGTCCCATCCGATAATGTTTGATATTCCGCAGCTTCTGTGATGCATACGCTCGCGATTGCCAAAAGTATTACAGACACGATCCTCAGCATGAGTGCCCGACTGCAGGCTGTCATGGCAGTAGCTTGTGTCGATACCCAATTTGAAAAAGCACGTCTTTCTTTAGAAATATTAGTCATCATTCACCTCTCAAAAATCCCCTTTTTTATAATGCTGGGTGCATACTACCATGAACGTCGGCCCGCATCCAATACCAAAGCATTGCTAACAATCTTGCAGTTTCCTTATAGTCGCGTTCTTTAAAAGCTATGAGAATACGTGCTTCCAAGCTATTCCGTGTCTGTTGATAAACATTCATCGCTGCGGCTGAATCTTGCTGCCGTCGTTCTTGCCACTCTAAAACCGCCATGAGTGTTTCTGGCGCAACCTGTGGCAGCGCTGACTCCTGCCCCAAAGCAGCTAACAATGCTTGACCGCGCTGGACGGGGTTTTGCAGCACAGCATACGCTTCATTCACAACTGCTGTCTCTGTCTCACAGCTTGCCTGCGTCTCCGCATTCGCACGTGCGTTCCGATCGGGATGACACTGACGCAGCTTAACAAAGTACACAGCTTCAACCTCCGCCGCATCGAGTTGATATTCTAACGGCAATGCAAACAGTTTATATGGATTAACGGCACTCAATTCTGTACCTTCCTTGCGCTGCCTATATCATCGTCATGGACAACTGTTGCCACACACACATCGGACCAAACATTTAAGGACGTTTCCACCATATCAATAATACTATAAAACGGCAAGATCATCCCCATCAAAGCAATCGGCACATTCATACTGGCTAAAAGACTGGTACTGAGGAAAAAACATCCCATGGGCACACCGGCATTTCCTACGGCCGCAATCGTGGCAATAAACACCCAGGCCACCATTGTGTCCCACTCGATAACCACGCCATGGTTTTGCATGAGGTAAATCACGGTAATAAAAATAAATGCTGCACACCCATTCATATTGATGCTGGTACACAATGGCAGCACAAACTTGCTAATACGCTCGGGAAGGCCTAAGTTCTTTTCTGCTGTTGCCATTGTCACCGGCAACGTCCCCGCTGAGGATTTTGAAAAGAACGCCATCGATAATGCCGGCAACATTTTGCGCATGGTTGCAAATGGTGGAATGCCTCTTGATTTAAGCCACAGTGGCAGGACAATAAAACCTTGAACTAAGTTCGCAAGCACCACAACCAGGAGATACTGACCCAAGCCACTCACATCCGCTCCTTCACGCAGCTGTACAATCGTTGACGTGATAAACCCAAACAACCCCAGCGGAATCAGGCGCACAATCCATAACGTGATGGTGAGAAAAATCCCATGCGCCCCTTGGAAGAATTGCATGGTCGCCCGTCGCACCGCTTCATCCGGTAACGACCGAATCGCCAAGCCGATGACAATACCCACAAGCAGCACCCCTAAAACCTGATGTTCTAGAAATGGAGAAAAGATATTGCTGGGAATAAGATTCAGCAAGTGTTGTTTATAGCTGACTGCAGGAATGTCCATAGCAACTGGCACCGTCGCCTGCACCATCTGCACATTCCGGGGTGAGATCAAGAGATACAGCACACACCCTACAGCCGCCGCAATAATTGTTGTCCCCAAGGTATACATTAAGGTGCGCCGCCACACTTGCTGCATCCGACTTTCCGCGGTGTAGCTCGCAAGCGTGACAATCAACGATAACGCGATGATCGGTAAACTAATGCATTTAAAGACCTTGATAAAGATCTCCGCCATCAGCAGTCCCAGCTGCTGTCCCCAGCTGCCATCGGCGACTCCACAAAGAATACCAAGGAGAATCATTAAGCTATACAGCACAACTGGTTGCAATACCCAGTGAAATTTATGAGTGGTGTGATGAGCGCACATAATAATCTCCTTTGATTTACCCATAATAAGCGTTGGTTGTTATACCGCTTTCTAAAACTGACGTTCTACAATAACGCCGTAATTTCCTGCGTTGTCATGGTTTGGTTCACTTCACATTGTGTAATCAGACGACCATCGCGAAAGACGACGAGCCAATCTCCATAGAGCTTGGCATGTTCTATATTATGTGTAACCATAATACAAGTAACATAATATTGACGCACAAACGCGTAAGTCTGCGCCATAATCATCGGTGCCATCTTAGGATCAAGCGCGCTGGTGTGCTCATCAAGAAGCAATAATTTTGGTGGCCTCAGCATCAAGAGGCCTAAAATCAAAGCCTGTTTTTCGCCACCAGATAATTTTTGCACTGGTCGATCCAGGAGCTTCCCAAGCTTTGGCAGCACCTCGGTTAAGTGATCTCGATACGCTTGCATGGTTCTTGGCCCAGAGCGATCCCAGAGCAAACATTGCTCATAAACTGTTAGATCGGCAAAAAGATTATAGTCGGCATACTGGTCTATCATATGCACCAGGTGGCTAAATTCTTGGGGGGTGTAATCTTTGAGTTCCCTCCCTAAAAGTCTTATATGTCCTTTAGAAATCATATAATCGCGATTAAGTGTTTTGAGAAAACTACTTTTCCCTGAGCCATTGTTCCCTAAAACAACCACAAATCGGCCTTGAGGCACCGTTAACGCGACCTCATCTAAGACAGCATAATCCATTGTTGGTAGCTTTACAGAAAGTTTTTTTACTTCTAAAAGATGCGCATCTGTCATGAGTGCCCCCTCTGAAATGAAACCGTTTTAAGACACACAATTAGCATCAGCCCCAACACCAACTTTAAATGCACTGGGTTGATCCCCATTGCCAAACATCCATTAAGGCATAGAAAGTAGATAAGCACACCCATCCCAACCCCCATGAGCGGTAATGTCGTTGAGACTACGTATTGCCGCGGCGCTAACCTCTGCAGCAGATAACTGCCCATAATCACCGTCCCGATACCCGTTAAGGCCATCCCAATCCCCATGTTCAAATCCGCATACCGATTCACCTCTGCGGCAAGAATACCACTAAGACCCGCGAGCATATTGGACATTGCTAAACCCCCGACGTGAATATGCTTGGGATAGTATCCCAAGCGGCCGAGCAATTTGGGATTAGACCCATAAGCCCGGCACAGCAGCCCAATGCGCCGGCTCAAACACCACGCAAGCACGGCCACGACCCCCAGCGCTATCGCCGCCACACTTCCCCACAAGACCTGGCCTGAACCATCGGAAAGGAGGGTATGCTGTGTTAACAAATTGATATTGGGCAACCCAAAGATCTGAAAGTTGATACTGTAGAGCATGAACAGCATTAAGATACCAGCAATCAACGGCGGCAACTCAGCAAGCTGCGCGATCAGTCCAACACACATCCCACAGACGGCTGCACTTAATAAAGCCGCGAGGAACGCAAACTCTGGCGCAATTCCGGCAAGGATCAGACGTGCATACATGCCGGCCGCGAGGACAAAACTCCCCTCAACCGTAAGATCTGTCACGTTTAAAATCCGAAAACTCAAGTGGATCCCTAAAGCCAGTGGCAGAAAGATCAACCCTTGCTCGCACGATGCAATCACCAGCTCCATTACGCTATCACCTCAATTGCATAGCCTAACTGCTGCAGGTGTGTTTGAGTCGCCGCCACATCTAATCCCACTTGTGCCGCTTGCGTCGCATTGATAAAGACGACACATTCCTTAATGGTAAAGCGGTAAATTGGCAATTCGTGAGGTGACTTGCCCGACAGAATTTGCCGCGCCATTAGGGCTGCCTGCTCGCCGATCTGTCGCTCACGCACGCCAAGTGCTACAGTTCCGCCATTACGCAGCGATCCCTCGTCTGAGGTGACAAGTGGCACTTGCAACTTGCGTGCAGCTTGCGCAACAACCGTAATACCACTCACAACAAGATGGTCTTTCAGGACTAAAATGCCGTCGGCATCCTGATCAACTTGTTTAACCAGGGGATGCAAATCCGCCATGGTGGTGGCCATCAATTTTTGTAAGGCTATCCCTCGCGCTTGGACGGCAGCTGCCAAAGCTTGAACTTCAGGGATTACTTTATCGCTCGCACTATAAATCAGTGTGATTTTCTTAAGAGATGGACGCAATTGCAGCATAAACTCCAGCATCGATGTTGCTGGGATCTCATCGTTTAAAGCTGTCAGGTTTCTATGGGATTGCTGCTGCTCATCGGCGATATCAGCGGCGACCCCAAGGACTGGACGTTTGCGCTCTAATGACAATGTCATCTGGGTTGCGGAAAGCCCCACAGGCATAAGTAGATCAACATTACGCCGCTGAAACGCTTGGATAATGCTGCGCATCATCATTGTGTCTCCCGCCGCATTTTGCACATCAATAACGATCTCCTCCCCCCGCGCCTGAGTTTGAAGCCCGCTTTTCAAGCCTTCGACAATTTGCTGCAAGGCTGCATGCTCCATGGGCAGGACAACGCCAACAACAATTTTGGCATTGGCTGATAGAGTCATTAACAAAGCAAATAACAAATAAAATATACGCATTGTATCCTCATACAAGGTTAAATCATGATAATGAAATTAGAAAGGAAGGAATAATGAACAGCAAGATGATTGGCGTACTAACGCCACCAACAGAAATAAGAGAAAAATACAGAATCTTGCTTTAACATAATCCTGATATCATACAGATTTTTACACAGCAATCAAGAAGAAAAACAGTCATGCGTAGGCCCTGCATCAAGATCGCGGCCGTGTTGCATTCCTAGGGGTGCTTAGGGTATGGTAGTAAGAGCATCAGAATCATGCCACATGTAAGGAGTTAGCATGCTCTCACACACAATACTCTCTGCGTCATGGGCCCTGCCATTTATCATGTTATTGCTCAGTATTGCCATTATGCCGCTTGCGGCTGGGCGTTTCTGGCATCATCATTATCCTAAGATTGTCGCCTTATTGGCCGCTGGCACAGCCCTTGGCTTATGGGTTCATCTGCCGCAGCAACTCCCGCATGAGCTTGCCCACGCTATTCTGAAGGAGTACGTGCCTTTCTTATGTACAGCTGGCAGCCTTTATATCATCAGCTGCGGCATCCGCATTCGCCTCCCTGGGTCAGGGCGTCCTTATTCCAATGCCTTAACCATCGCCATTGGCACAATTCTCGCCAGTTTTATCGGCACGATGGGCGCCTCTATGCTCTTGATCCGGCCAATCCTTGCTGCCAACAACTGGCGGCGTTACCGAGCTCACACCATTGTTTGCTTTATTTTTCTGGTTTCTAATATTGGCGGCTCTCTCTCGCCCCTCGGAGATCCGCCATTGTTTATGGGATTTTTGCATGGCGTTGACTTTTTCTGGCCCCTGAAGAATTTGTGGGCGCCATTTGCGATTGCCTCCGTCCCTCTGTTAACGGGATATTATCTTTTGGATCAGCGTCTCTATCGCCAAGAAAAAGATGCCCGCCCAGAAGATTCCCCCCAATGGTATATCCACGGGCATCACCATATGGGGCTTCTGGCGGCTGTTGTCCTCACCATCCTGCTCTCGACGTTTTTACCTAAAATGACGGTTATGACAATCGCCGGGGTTGATCTCCTTTTGTCTCAGGTTGTCCGCGACTTGGTGTTAGTGACTTTGTCAGCCGTGTCCTACAGCACAACCTCAGCTTATTATCGTGAGCAGAATCACTTTTCATGGGAGCCTTTACAGGAAGTTGCCATCCTTTTTGCGGGTCTGTTTGTTACCTTAATTCCCGTCCAAATGCTGTTACATGCAGGACCCAACGGTCCTTTTGCCCCCATGTTCACGCTCCTGAACGGCCCCCATCCAGCCCCTCTGTATTTTTGGTTTACCGGTACGTTATCAGCATTTTTGGATAATGCCCCCACCTATCTCCTTTTCTTTAAGATGGCTGGCGGCAATGCGGCGGAACTGATGACGACCAAGATCGAGATTCTGCAAGCTATTTCTTTAGCGTCGGTTTTTATGGGCGCCATGACTTATATTGGCAACGCACCTAATCTTGCCATTAAAAGCATTGCAGAGTCTGAGAAAATCCAAATGCCGAGCTTTTTCGGGTATTTAGGCTGGGCCTGTCTGATCTTGCTGCCTCTGTACACGGTGGCCTGGCTCTTACACTGAGCACAACAGTTTAGGGCTTGATTTTATGAGCACACTTTCCATATAGTGCAAAATAATCTCTTAAAGCCAATATACTGGATCCAAATACTGATGTTTTTAAAAAATTCTACAACCCGTTGCGTTATCAGTTGGATATTGATTGCAACCCTAGCTCTGCCCGTCTTGGCTAACGAAGTTCCACCTCTGGAACCCAACAACACCATCGCCCCCCACGTCCCTGCGCCCAGCCCCTCCCCAGATCCTGCAGATCGAAGCACGCCTCCATCCAACCGCACTTACAGTGTGGCGCCTTGGGCACAAAAAGTGTTGATTGCCCTGAATTTTATAAGCCATGCCTGTGGAATCGCAGGCATCGGACGGAAACTGTGGAAAAAAGAACCCTTAGAAAAACTGGATTATATATTTATTGGATGCGCAGCAATCTCTTTGCTTAAAAAACGCCACCTTCCCACACCCAGATTAATTACCCATACCCGGCAAGCTGAAACAATCATGAATTCATCTTCATATGAAGCCGTCAATAAAGCTCACACAAAGCTCAGGAAAAATCATGTTAACCGCCTATTCGGGTGTATTGTGTACTTCATACTGTCTCGAAGTCTACTTGGAACGACTAGATTTTTAGTAGAGAGCTCCGTCTATCGTCAATTTATCCAGGGCGTTGCCCAGGATTTATCCCCGAAACCCTCACAAACCCCGAGTAAATATAACTCATTTATAAAATACTTAACGCCGACACTGCATCATCTTTTGCATGCTGATTTATTTTTGTACGTTGTGTTGGCAAGCTATATAGGCTTGAACTCAATACGAACCGCTCATGACCTCAAGTCGCATATGGATCTGATCATCTCGCTGGCAGGCCATTTCTTGAATTTGTTGGAATCACTTACTTCTGGATATATCATGGCTCGCCTGGCACATGTGACTGATATTTACACAGAAGCCCTCACAGCCGCTGAACCGAACTTCTCCAAACCCACGACAAATGTCAAATCATCTTGGTGGACATATACGCGTCAATCTCTGCGATATGTGCCTTTTATTACCGCGTGTGCGGCCTTCGCATTTACCCTGAAACGAGCGTATTACTTTATTTCGCTTGCGTATCAAAGAAGCTTTCACATCGATAATTTAGAGGAACTCTTGAAGGAAGAGCACTGCGCAGCTCCAGCCGCATAACACACAAGCTCAGGAAATATATATACGCATATATTTCCTGAGCTTCAATCTTCCCTCAGGTTAGGCTGCGCCTTGGTGCTGTTCCTTTTCTTTTGGATCACGCAACAAGTACCCACGCCCCCAGACTGTTTCAATATAGTTATCCCCTCCAAGCGCTTCACAGAGCTTCTTACGTAGCTTGCAGATAAAGACATCGATGATCTTCAACTCAGGCTCATCCATGCCTCCGTATAGATGATTAAGGAACATTTCCTTGGTCAGGGTTGAGCCCTTACGCAAAGACAGCAGCTCAAGAATTCCGTACTCTTTACCTGTAAGGTGGATCGGTTTATTATCTACCTCGACAGTATGGGCGTGCAAATTAACCGTGAGGCGACCGGTGCGGATAATGGATTCTGAATGGCCACGCGAACGTCTGACAATCGCCTGAATACGGGCGACTAATTCTTGCTTATGGAACGGCTTTGTGAGGTAGTCATCAGCCCCAAACCCCAGCGCCTTAATTTTATCTTCCACATCCCCAAGTCCAGACAAAATGAGAACTGGCGTTGAAACATTGGCTAAACGCAAACGACGCAACACCTCGAGGCCATGAGTATCAGGGAGCCCAAGATCGAGCAAAATAATATCATAATCATAATACTTGCCGATCTCAATACCGTCTTCGCCTTGGTCTGTCGTATCACAGACAAATCCATACGGTTTTAAGCTCATTTCGATACTTTTTGCCATTGCTGTATCGTCTTCTATTAGTAATAAACGCATTCCGTCCTCTTATTTTTTATTGTTTCGATATATTGTAAATAAACATACCAACCATTTACAAATATTTTATTATTACTTCTAGTTAATTATTGTTTAAAATTAACTCAAATAATGGTATTTATTTAAAAAATATTTTAATAAAAAATAACTATGACCATTTTTTTAACAGATAAAATTAACACCTTAAGGCGTTATCAGGTTACCGGAGAAGTGTGCGGTATTGTGGGCCTCTTGATTGAAGCAAGAGGCATTAGCCGCACTTTAGCCATTGGTGACCGATGCTGGCTGTTACCGTTTCAACTGCCTAAGATCCTCGCAGAGGTGATTGGCTTTCGTGGCGATAATGCCCTATTAATGCCGTTTGGGTCCTTGACGGGGGTGGGGTTTGGCACCAAAGTTATCCCCGCAATGCAAGCAAGTGCTATATTCCCGGACATCAGCTGGCTTGGGCGGGTGGTTAATGCTCAAGGCGCCCCCATTGATAACGATGGTCCCCTCGCCTATGGAATGGTTGGCTACGCTATTCAGCAGCAAGCGCCTACAGCCTATGATCGTCAACGTGTTGGGTCCAAAGTAGATTTGGGCGTACGTGCTGTGAATACGTTTGTGACTTGTTGCCTAGGACAGCGCCTTGGAATATTTGCGGGATCAGGCGTCGGTAAATCGGTGTTACTTTCAATGTTTACACGCTACAGCCAATTTGACGTCATTGTCATTGGGTTGGTTGGCGAGCGTGGACGCGAAGTGCAAGAATTCCTGATGGATGACCTTGGACCGGAGGGACGCGCCCGCAGTATTGTCGTTGTCGCAACCTCCGACGAACCGCCGCTGATGCGTCGCCAAGCTGCGTGGCTCACCATGAGCATCGCCGAATACTTCCGCGATCAAGGCTATAACGTCTTATGCATGATCGACAGCATTACCCGCTTTGCTCTGGCGCAGCGAGAGATTTCCTTAAGTATTGGCGAACCTCCAGCAACAAAAGGCTACACACCCTCTGTTTTTGCTGAAATTCCCAAATTGCTTGAGCGTGCTGGCCCTGGCGTTAATTCCGGGTCGATTACCGGCCTGTTCACCGTTTTGGTTGAAGGCGATGATACCAATGAACCGATTGCTGATACTGTCCGCGGCACCCTCGATGGCCATATTGTATTGGAACGCGCCATTGCCGAGCGCGGCCGATTTCCTGCAATCAATGTTTTGCGCAGCCTATCGCGTATGATGCCGCAATGTAATACGCCTGAGCAACATAAGCTCATCACCCGGGCGCGCCAGTTACTAAATACTTATGAGGATATGGCTGACATGATCCGGCTCGGCGCCTACCGGCGCGGCAGTGACCCAAGGGTAGACGAGGCGATTTTTTATTATCCACTTCTGGAAGAGTTTTTACGCCAAGACCGCAGCGAACGCAGTGACTTTGTTGCCTGTTATAACCAGCTGGCGGCTATTCTTAATACACCGAGTGGCACAGCATCGTAGAAATTTTGAAGAGTAAGGTGTCTGTATCGCTCATCGTAATTGTCAATTAGTTGATAAAAAATCCACTTTTTTACCTTCATTGGATATCGCATGCTGAAATCCGCAATTCACGTGTCAACCACGACGTCCGTAGACTTTTTCACTGCGCAAGTAGTAATTGCTCTTGCAGGTTTTTCAACTTGGCGTCTGCCTGCTTTTTTTCTGTGTCTTGTTGTATTTTTGCTTCCTCTTCATTTTCGGCTTCTTGCAATAATAATGCCTCCAACTGAGATTTTTGCTCGTCTAATCGTCTTTGGGCCTCAGCTGCCTTAAAAATCTCCCCCCAATTCACTAAAGCATTACTCTGCGCATTATCGGCACAAAACACCGCTACTGACGCCATCTTGAGAGCGGCCAAATCTTGCAACTTTTCCTTAACCATCTTAATATATGCGCTCTCTAGGCCCGCCAGTTCTGCTGGAATATTGTTCAGATCCAATCTCTCCAAACTTTCACCTAGAGCCTCGAGTTTTTCTAGTGCTCCCAGGGAGTTGGAAAGTCGAGATAATTTCTCCATAAGATTACCTTCTGGTTTTTCAATTTTGTTCAGATGCACACTAAAAGCTGTTTTTGACGCCTGATCAACAAACCATTGGAAATTTCTTGAATCTTGCTGCATTAGGGCCATCTGCAAATTTCCAGAATCTTTTTCAGGCTCGTGGTTTGCTATTGGTATGATTGGATTACCAGAACTCAGCTTACCTGAACTAGATTGTGTCTTACCAGCAAACAACCAAGTGACAAAACCACCCACAGCAGCTACAACAGTAACAACCCCAATGACAATGACTGGACGAACCCAGGTGGCTTTCTTAGCTTGATATTTTGCAGAATCTTGTGGAGTTGCAACAGCCTCGGTTTTCGCTACCTTTTGTGGCGCGACTGGAGTACTTTGGACTTCGACAGTGATCGTACGCGTATCAGCTGCCCAGCCAAAGCCTCCAAGAGGATTAAAGCACAAACTACACCATACGGTTATGGCTAAAAATTGACGCATACGAAATATTACCTTCATTCACTTTATCTATTTAGATAAAAAAACACTTTTGAGGCTAGGTTTGAGCCACAAATTTAATATTTTGACCTTATATTTCTATAAGGTTTTCAACATTTAATCGCCTGACCTCTGTATTTTTATACAGAAGATTCTGCGAGAACCCCAGGAAAAGGTGACAGGTGAACTCCAACGTCGTTTGTGACTATGCCGGATAGACATTTACGGATCGCTTGCACGGCCCCATAACTTGTAGAATGCCGCCGCGCCGGGAGCGACCTTTCTAGGTCTCTAGATACAAGCAGCTTCGACAGACAGAGGACTTAACGTGTGCCCTACTTTACTATATAAGCCTTATATATCGGCTTTTCAAGAGAGTTTTTGCTCAGAGGTGATGCTTTGGACCTTGTCAGCCCCATACACGGCGCTGAAGCATTCTAAAAAGTTCATGGGACATCTTAGAGAAGAGATGCATCACACCCCCCCCGATTTAGGCAAGCAAATGAGTTCTCTTGGGGCGTTACAGTCCCTCAGGTACACTCTAGGAAGAAGTACACTAATCCTTAAAATGAGTTCAGACTCATTTACTAATAAACAAAAAGCACGGATTGTTGCACTTCTGCCTAGAATGCCCCCATTGAACCACCTAGAACACAAAAAGAATGTGCAGCCCTAAGGCTGCACATTCAGTAGTTTGGGATATTCCCCCTAAGATTTAAGGCGTTACCTTATTTCTTACCCTTTAAGGATTTTTTTGCGACTGCAAGGGCGGTTGCCAATGGTTTCGACTTCTTTTTTTGTTGCTCAAGGTACGTTTCCGCAAGCGCATAAATCTCAGCATCAGATTTCTTATCTAACTCTGACAATGCACTGAGGTCGGAGCTTTTTTGTTTTTGAGTATAATTTTTACCCTTGCCGACTTCTTTGCTATCTAACAAGGAATAGTGATTACTTAAAGCCGTACGTATAGTCTTGAAACTGTCTTGAACTTGCTGTTCCTCCTGTTCCTCTGATTGCGCCCCATCTTTTACTTCAGACTTCCCAGGCGTCGTCGTTGCTACAGACGTAGTCGTTGTTACTACAGTCTCTGTCTTTGCTACTTCAGGCGCAGGCTGTGCTACAGGCTGAGCAGCCTTCTTCTCGTCAGTTGCTACTACAGTCTCTGTCTTTGCTACTTCAGGCGCAGGCTGTGCTACAGGCTGAGCAGCCTTCTTCTCGTCAGTTGCTACTACAGTCTCAGACTCAGAGGAAGTCGTAGTCTTTGCTACTACAGTCTTGTCCTCAGGCGTTCCTTCAGGCTCAGTCTTTGCTACTACAGTCTTGTCCTCAGGCGTTCCTTCAGGCTCAGTCTTTGCTACTACAGTCTTGTCCTCAGGCGTTCCTTCAGTCGTAGGCGTTCCTTCAGTCGTAGGCGTTCCTTCAGTCGTAGGCGTTCCTTCAGTCGTAGGCGTTTCTTCAGGCGCAGGCGTTACTACTACAGACTTATCCTCAGCATCCTTAGCCTTTAGCTTCTTCTGCTCCTCAGACTCAGGCGTTTCTTCAGGCGCAGGCGTTACTACTACAGACTTATC
>JBILKX010000079.1:0-4054 GCA_044376435.1 Alphaproteobacteria bacterium
AAGCTGAACCTTGAACACTCACGACATCGGTCTCCTCTCAATGCCTTTGTTCATATTCTTTCCACTTTAGTCGCCTATTCCCTAAAGAAGACCAAACCTTCCATAACTCCTACTTCACCTTATGCCTTCCATCCTTCTCTTATCCAAAACTGAGGTATTTTAGTTTTCCTGGGGTAATTATTTGATTTTCTGGGCTATATAATCTTGTTTTTTATTCTATACCCCATCCAAATGAAAAAGTGGATGCGGTATAACAATAAAGATTAAGATCACTGTTATATTTTCCCCTTGATTTTTTTATGGTAAACTTTCATTTATTTAAGAGAGCTGCCTAAAAGTTTTATGGCACCCCTTATAAAATCTTTAAAAAAGCTTAAAAAGGATATTTGGTGTGTAAACTTAATATTTCGGCTGTCTATAAAATAAGGTTTATCGGGTAGCTCTTTTAAGTTCAATGTGAAAAAGTCTATTGAGGTCACGCTTGAGGCATAGCTGGCCTCAGAGCGTCTTTTTAACGGGGGACTATATAATGCAAGAAATAAGGAAATCACAACACTCCCATGACACTGCCTGCTATCTCCTCTCAAAGGTCTGAGCAAGACTTACTCAATACAATTCCTGCCCATAGCACCTCTGCGTTACTGGTTAATCTCAAAAGCATCCAACGTAACTTTAATTTTCTACAAAGTTGCCTTACACATGGAGGCTGTGGCGCTGTCGTCAAGGCTAACGCTTATGGTCTCGGGGCTAAACCGGTCACAGCGGCTCTAATCCAGGCGGGTTGTCAGCATTTCTTTATTGCCCACCTTGAGGAAGCCTTAGAGTTACGCTCGGAATTCCCGGACATCCGACTTTATAGCCTTACCGGATTACTTCCAGGCTGCGAAGAGATTTTTACACAATATCGCGTTGTGCCAGTTTTAAATGACCTGCACCAGATTAAGCGCTGGCATGAGCATGCGCGCGCACTTGGGCGGATGCTGCCAGCAATCATTCAGTTTAACACCGGGATGTGTCGTAACGGTCTTGATCCCAAAGATACCGAGAAGTTCCTGAATATTTTTGCTCAGTTTGATGGCATTGATGTCCTCTTTTACATGAGTCACCTCGTCGCCTCTGAGACGCCCAGTAACGCTATTAATACACTACAATTGGAAAAATTACGTCATATTAGCAGTCGCTTACCGCAAAAACCGGTCACGTTTGCAAATTCTGGGGGCATTTTTCTTGGGAAAGACTTTCACTTTGACCTAGCGCGCCCAGGTAAAGCCCTATATGGCATGCATCCCGTACCCGGCAATGACCACCTCCTCACCCCCGCTTTATCAGTCTACGCACGTGTTGTACAAGTGAGCGAATATCCTGCGGGAGAAACTGTGGGCTATGATCACACCTACAAACTCACACGCAACAGCCGGCTGGCTACGGTGGCTTTAGGGTATGCCGATGGCTATTTACGCAGCTTGAGCAATCGCGGACTTGTGTATTTCCAACAGTATGCCGCGCCTGTATTAGGGCGCATTTCAATGGATTATACGATCATTGATGTGACCGACGTCCCCCCATCTTTTGTCCATCCAGGGGACTGGGCTGAAGTTGTCAACCCACAGATGACACTGTCCAGGATCGGTGATCTTGCGGGAACGATTGCCCGCGAATTGATGGTACATCTTGATAGCCGTCACCACCGCCTCTACCTATAGGTGACACCAATGTTCCCAAGCTTTGAAACGATTATGAGCGCGATAATTCAGGGGGTGACCGAGTTCCTACCGGTGAGTTCCTCGACACATCTAAGCTTAATTGCACGCGTAAATGATTGGCCAGAACCAAGCCTTGATCTTAAGATTGGCCTGCATATTGGCACACTACTCGCCGTTTTGAGCTATTACTGGGGTGATGTATGGCGCATGGCAAAAGCAGTCCTAGCTTGGCCCGTCACAAGACGCGTCACCCAAGATAATCTTCAAGCCTGGTTCTTGATTTTAGCCACACTCCCGGTTGTCATGGTCGGTTATATCGTCCATCAGATTTGGCCTCATCCCGCCTATACGCCTGTCGTGATGGGGAGTGCAAGTATTGTTGGTGGTCTTTTGTTACTGCTTGCAGATCGGCGCCCTAATACGCTTGGTATTCAGCACTGGGCCCATGCCATGATTATTGGTGTTGGCCAGGTTCTGGCTATTCTGTGGCCTGGCAGCAGCCGTTCCGGCAGCTGTCTCATGCTGGCGCGCTTTCTGGGCATTGAGCGCCTTACCGCTTTACGTTTCACCTTCCTCCTATCTATCCCGTCAGTTTTAGGCGCAGCGGTTCTCATGCTTAAAGACTTGACGATAAGCACAGTGGACTGGGGACAACTGCTATGGGGGATTATGATTGCTGCCGCGGTTGGAACCTGTACCATTCATAGTTTAGAACGTCTTTGGTCCTATCAAGCACTGCTGATTATTAGCATCTACCGCATTCTTTTAGGCATAGGCATTCTCGTGTTTATGCGTTAAGTGGCTCTGCTGTCTCTAAAATGAATTTAAAATTTGTCGTAAATTTCTTTTATTTGCCGCAACATCTCGTCAAGCTTCTCATAAACTGTGACCGACAAGTCCCCATTTGTCTGTACATCTTTGCCAAGGTCTTGAATCTGACGCAAAACCTCACTAGTTCGTTGAGACGTATCTTGGGTACTTTGGCTAATCTCACCTGTAACCGCCCCTTGCTCTTCCACGGCTGAGGCAATTGAGGTTGAGATACCGTTGATCTTTTCGACGATCGTGACGATATTTTGAATCGCAGTGGCTGATTGTTCTGTCACGCGCTGAATCCCTAGAATCTGGGCACTGATATCCTCCGTAGCTGTCGTAGTCTGGTTAGCCAGATTTTTGACTTCAGCTGCCACCACCGCGAAGCCTTTTCCAGCTTCTCCGGCCCGCGCGGCCTCAATCGTGGCGTTGAGCGCAAGTAAGTTTGTCTGCTCCGCAATATCTGAGATCACATTAATGACACTACCAATGCGGTTGGCGGCTTCTGTTAAGGTACGCACGGTTTCATTTGTCTCCATAGCCGTCTCTACTGCCGTCCGCGTGACCTCAGCAGCTTGGGTCACCTGGCCACTAATTTCTTGTATTGAACGCGATAGTTCCTCTGTGGCCGCCGCTACGCTTTGCACATTGTGGGTTGTGTGCTGGGTCGATTCGTCTACCTTGACACTACGATCGCGCATTTTCTCTGTATTACCGTTCATGACTTTAGAAGCGTCAAGCACAGCATGACCACGTTCAAGGATATTACTCAAGGTTTCCTTAAAACTAGCGACTTCTGCTGCTTTCTCCTGCTTTAATCGCTCAATCTGCGCTGCATTTTCCTGAAATATAGTCAGGGTACGCGCAATATCACCAATCTCATCGGTCCGGTTTTGAAGCGGGATATGAACATCAAGCTTATTCCGGGTTAAGGCAATCATAACTTCATCAAGAGTGGTAATAATACTGCTCATGCGCCCACCAATTACCCAAGCAATTGCCAGTAGAGCTAGTAAAACCAAGGTCATTGAGAAAAAGATTTGGCTAAAGACACTGCCTAAATCTTGAGTTAGTTCTACTGTGGGGACGCGCACAATAATCGACCAATCAAGTCCAGGGTAATTTTTAAATCCTTCTGAGTGATCATACCCAGCCATTATATCTTGAGAAGCACTGTTTGACCTGTGGAAACCGGACTTATGCGCTAGAACTGACTTAACTTCTGTTAAATTTTTGCCACTTAAATTCTCAGCGCCAATCTCTAAAAGGCGGTGAGAATTTTGGTCGTGTACAGCAAGTAAATCTCCTGACTTACTCAATAGCTCGATACCGCTACTAGTCAATCTTTCATTTTTGAGCACTTGATAAAAGTCGGCAATCATCTCCCCGACAAACCCCATGTCAGCAAAATTTACCCAAATCCCAATAGGCTTTTTCTGACTATCATAGATGGGTGACGCAAACACCAATGCTGGAGACGTCGTACCCCCGTACAAATTATCTAGCAGCTTCTCATGGACAGGGCCTTCGATGACCAC
>JBILKX010000049.1:0-12422 GCA_044376435.1 Alphaproteobacteria bacterium
CGTACCTAGAGGTGGCGATGTACACATGGGACCAACGAGAGATCGATCGCTATGACTATGAGGTTGACCGGCGCAAGGTCTATGAGGGGCAGCTTGAGAGTGCCCGGGACCAGGGCATTGAGAAAGGTGACTTGAACGCGAGGCTAGATATTGCTCGCACGATGTTCCAGCAGGGGATGCCTTTAGAAACGATTGCGGCACTGACTCAAGTGTCTATAGAGGATTTGAAAAAACATTTGCATGAACTTACTTGACAAAGAAATAGACTTTTTACACCGCGTTGACGTATTACGAAAAGCTAAACATTGATGAGGGATCAATCGGCTGGGCACAAAAAAGAGGGGGATATGCTCCCCCTCTTTTAGTATAAATGTCTCCGACAGTGCCGTCATTCCGGCTTTGCGTTGGTCTTGACCCAATCATAGCCAACAAGCAACAGGTGGGCTAAGAAGCTGAGGCCAAAAGCGGTAGTGGCAGCATGTTTCATGGTGAGGAGCGGTATGGGTTTCTCGAGGTGGGGTTGGCCTGCAATATACAAGACTGAAGCATAGAGCAGGATATCCTTGACCGAAATAGCTTTGAGACGCGAGACAACATCCTGGCCGCTGGGGATCTCAAATGTACCTTGTGGGGTGAGACAGTTTTCAGCAAGAGTTAGAGCTAGCGCTGCATAGGCACTACCTTGAGCTATTTTGTGTCTGATCGAACGCTTTGAGGCATATAATGAGGAGTTTAACCATTCAAGCGCATTGTGCCACGTCGTACGGCTGATCAAATCAGCATTGCGGGCCATAGCATGTACTGATTTTAAACTGTAGGGAACATTTAATCCCGCGGCGAGATAAAGACTTGTGGTCTTGGCGAGGCGAATACCCTGGACGAGGCGTGCGGATGGTTGCTCAGACTCTGAAGTTACTTCCGGCATCTCAGAAGCTAGCACCGCGGTGGCCAGGCTGAGAACAGCCAGGAAAGCATATAAAAACTTCATAATATCTCCAAGGATTTAAATCTAATAATGTTTGTATAAGGATAGCAACAAATAAGTCAAAGAGATTTTTTTAACCTCAATAGAGATTTTATGCAACCTGTTGAAAATAATAACTATTGTCAAATAATCAATAAATTAGGCCTAAAAAAAAGGGGGATATGTTCCCCCTCTTTTTCACATTGAAACCATTAAACTTAGGCTTTTGTCACCGAGATCCGGGGGCGGCCGTTATGGCCAAGACCAAAAGATACAAAGCCATCGGTGAGGGCAAATAGGGTATGATCGCGGCCCATGCCAACGTTCACACCAGGATAAAACTGGGTGCCGCGTTGACGGACCAAAATGTTACCAGCCACAACCTCTTGACCGCCGGAACGCTTGACGCCCAAACGACGCCCTGCAGAGTCACGTCCGTTTCTCGAGCTACCACCTGCTTTTTTCTGTGCCATGTTACTTACTCCTTGTCTTTAAATCCTTAATACTATACTTCAAGGTCAACTCGTTTACGCGTCAGCTTTTGGCTGCTTTGGGGATGCTTTTTTAGGCGCTGCAGCTTTTTCAGCTTTTGGGGCGCTTTCAGGAGCTTTAGGTGCAGCTTTCGCTTTGGCAGGCTTCGCTGCCTTAAGTTCACTACCACCATGATGAATGCCCAAGATACGGACAACCAGTAAATCTTGACGATGCCCACGCTTGCGCCGATAGGTATGCCGACGACGCTTTTTGAAAATAATGACTTTTTCGCCACGAATGGGTTCTAGTACTTGAGCTTCGACCTTTGCGTTTGCCACCAACGGCTGACCAGTGACGATATCAGACCCTGTTGAAACCATCAGGACTTCATCAAAAGCAATCTTATCGCCGGCTTTCGCTGAGAGCTTTTCCACCATTAAAACATCACCGGGGGTTACTTTATACTGCTTCCCACCTGTCTTTATTACTGCAAACATAGTTTCAACCCTTTGCTAAAAACTAAAACAACCTATTCCATATGAAGGCACTATAAGCTATTATCTTCTTATGAGTCAGCCGTCAACCTTTTTTTCACAATAACACCACTGAAAATATTACCGAGAAGGGAATTCCCATGCAAGTTGCTGAGTTTTACGACATAATCCGTGAATCCCTGATCGTAACCTTAAAAGTCGTGGCGCCGGTCCTTTTAGTCGGAATGGTGGTGGGCTTGATCATCTCTCTTCTGCAAGCGCTGACCCAAATTCAGGAAATGACATTATCTTTCGTGCCCAAAATTCTTGCCGTGTTTGGAGCTTTGCTCGTGTTTGGTCCGTTTATGGCCTCAATGCTCCAAGGGTTTACACAAGAAATTTTTAATAAAATTGTGCAAATTACCTAAGGGATGCATTAATCGTCTATGTACCAGATTCTTACCCAAGAAGTCATTCACCATCTTTTGGTATTCTGTCGCCTCAGTGCGGCCTTGTCTCTTATACCAGGTTTAGGTCAAGCCACAGTCCCTATGAGGGTTCGTTTGTTGCTCGGGATGGTGCTGACACTTGTTGTGGCGCCATTAGTAACGGAGGTACTTCCGTCTGCATCTGTGGTGACATATCAGGTTTTAGGGGCGGCTATCTGTGAGGTGTTAATGGGATTATTGTTGGGGACTTGCCTAGGTGTAGTTATGTCGGCTCTTGATTTGGCGGGTGATTTGATCTCTCAGCAGCTTGGGTTATCGAATGCGGCGCTGTTTAACCCCGCGATCGGTCATCAATCAAACCTCACAAGTACATTCTTAAGTATGGCTGGCGTGACGCTGCTCTTCGTAACGGACTTAGATCACTTAATCTTGCGAGCGCTCGTGAGTAGCTACCACCAGATGCCGCCGTTTGAATTGCACTGGACGGGAGATTGGGTGGAGCTGCTGCTGCGGTATATCCAGGCGGGTCTTGTTGTGGCCGTACAAATTGCTGCGCCACTCTTGGTGTGTATCACCATATTCTTTGTGGGCTTAGGATTATTGAACCGCTTATTACCTGTGGTGCAGATCTTCTTTATCTCACAGTCCGTGCAGGTAGGGCTAGGTTTATTGTTGTTTGGGTTAACCGCTGTTCCCGGACTCAAAGCCTTTGCCTATTTTGTTGAGACACAGTTCACGCCGCTGGTGATGCCAGCGAGAAAGTAAGCGATCATGGCTAGTGAAGGCCCAGAAGACGATAGCCAAAAAACAGAAGAGCCGACGCAGCGACGGTTGGAAGAAGCTGACCGTGAAGGTCGCGTTGCAGTTTCGCGAGAGTTAAATCATTGGTTCGTACTGCTTGGAGGCATGTTCATTATTATTGTGATTGGGCCGCCGCTCGCAGAGACGCTTGCGCATTCGTTGCGTTTCTTTCTTGAGATGCCGCATCAGGTCCGCTTAAGTGATGGCGCTGTCACCGGCTTTTTGCGTGAAGTATCTGGTGTTGTATGGGGCGTGCTTGGCTTGGCGTTAGGGGTTTTGGTAATCACGGGGTTGAGTGCGGGTGGCTTGCAAACTCGCTTCAAGACATCAAGCGAAAGTATCCGGCCTAAATTCAGCAAGATCTCACCGCTTCAAGGATTGAAGCGTTTGTTTTCCATACGAGCGGTTATAGATCTAGTCAAAGGTATTTTAAAAATCAGCCTGATTGCAGGCGTATTATTTATGGTGTTGTATCCTCAGCTTGGCGGGTTGAGTGTATATTCGCAACTCAGCCCGAGTCAGGTTTTGGTGAAACTCCAGGGCTTGATGGGTAAGTCTGTGATTGCGGTTTTTGTGATCATGACGATTATTGCGGCTTTAGATTATATTTATGAACGCTTTAAGTTTACGCAAGAATTGCGTATGACACGTGAGGAGTTAAAACAAGAAATCAAGAACACAGAAGGCGACCCGATGATTAAGGGTCGATTGAAGCAAATGCGGCGCGATCGTAGCCGTCAGAAGATGTTGGCTGCAGTGCCTAGTGCTACGGTTGTGCTCACGAACCCGACGCATTATGCCGTTGCATTGTTCTATGATCCGGCTACAATGGACGCGCCAGAGGTTGTGGCAAAAGGGGTTGAGTTTATGGCGCAAACGATTCGAGAATTAGCGACAAAGCACAAAGTGCCGATTGTGCGGAATCCGGCGTTAGCGCGGAAGCTCTATGATGACGTGGAACTCAATGAGTCGATTCCGCAATCACACTATAAAGCGGTTGCTGAAGTGATTCGCTATGTCATGGCATTGAAGAGATAAGTAAAAGGATACCAATTTGAAAATTTTGTTTTGTGGAGATATTGTCGGACGTTCAGGGCGTGACGCGGTTGTTCAGCATGTGCCAAAGTTGCGGCAAAGTCATGGGTTAGATTTTGTCATCGCTAATGGGGAGAATGCGGCGGCAGGGTTTGGGATTAACGCCAAAATCTGTCAGGAACTTCATGATGCCGGCGTGGATGTCATTACCTCTGGCAATCATATTTGGGGACAAAGAGACTTGTTGCTGACCATAGATCAACATGAGCGCTTACTGCGCCCAATTAACTACCCAGCTGGGACGCCCGGGCACGGGATGGTGACTGTCACGAATCAGGCGGGAAAACGCTTAACGGTGGTGAATGTCATGGGGCGCGTGTTTATGGATGTGCTGGATGATCCGTTTGCAGCTATAGAGGCGGCGCTTACGAAAACCTCTTTGGCAGGAGAGGCGATTTTTGTTGATATTCATGCCGAGGCAACGAGTGAGAAAGCAGCTATGGCATATATGCTAGATGGTCGAGTGAGTGCCGTGGTGGGGACGCATACCCATGTGCCAACAGCTGATGCACGGGTGCTGCCAAAGCAGACGGCATTTCGTACGGATACGGGAATGTGTGGCGACTATAACTCGATTATTGGGATGCAGCCGCCATCTGTCCTGCATCGGTTTTTGCGCAAGTATCCAGGACCTAAAATGGTGGTTTCTGAAGGGCCAGGGACGCTTTCGGCGACGCTTATTACGCTGGATTCTAACACGCACTTAGCGAAAGCAATTGAGGCCGTATGGATTCCCCCCGCGTAAAAGAAACCGCACGTCGTCTGGGGATGCGATCTGTAAAAGACGCGGCGCGCTCGGTTATCAGCCCTGTGTTAAAACAGGCTGGTTTTGCACAGGCGCAAGTGATTCTCAACTGGTCGGAAATTGTAGGCGGGCAGATTGCGCAATTGTGTCAACCAGCGCGCTTGCAATGCCGCCCGCAGCAGCGCGTGCATGGTGTGCTATTGATTGACGTTGTGCCAGGGGCGGCGCTTTTAGTGCAAGCCGGAAGTCACCAGATCCGTGAGCGCGTCAATAGCTTTTTAGGCTATCAAGCTGTGGCTGAAATTAAAATACGGCAGCAAGCAAATCTTAAATCCGCAGCGGCAGTCCCACAGAAGTCGCCCCCAAAAAAATCTATGGTTGTTGATGTATCCATGTTAGAATCTGAAGAATTTAATTCAACGCCAGATCTAAAAGACACATTAAAGAGGTTTGCCTTGGCCATGATGAATGTAAAAGCTATACTTGTGAGTGTCTTGCTCGGGAGTGGGGGTGCCTGGGCGGCTCCTGAAAAGGACCCAGGCACCGTGGCAACATCGAAAGGCACGCCAACACATCAGCTGCGTGAGAAAACACTCGGTGATGAAAAAGCTCCGGTAACAATCGTTCTCTACACCTCTCTGACTTGTGATCATTGTGCCCAGTTTCATCTTGAAGTATTTGGGCTATTGCGTGAGAAATACATTAAAAATGGCCAGGTGCGTTTAATTATGCGCGACTATGTTTCAGATGGTTGGGCACTGCGAGCTGCCGCGTTGTGTCATTGTTTGCCGCCAGCGAAATACTTGGAGGGGCTTCAAGCATTTTTCGCAACTCAAAAAGACTGGATTTATGCCAAAGATTATGTCGGCGCGATGGCCACGGTTGTGAAGCCGCTGGGGTTGAAGCGGACGGCGGTGAACGCATGTTTAGCCGATGAAGCGTTATTGAATGGGATTCTGCAGTGGCGAATTGATGGTGCAAAAGTCTATAAAATTGATCGGACCCCTTGGATGGTCATTAATGGTAAATCTTATCCAGGGGCGATGACACCTAAAGAACTGGAGATAATATTATGTCAGCTGTTAGACGCGGGCGCCTCTGGGGGCACACAGTGAAGAACCGTTTTATTCAGGTAGGCTTAGACTTTGCGCTTCGCGTGCTTGTTGGGATGGCGATAGGAATTTTGGTGGATGTATGGTTAGAGAGTCAACCGGTGGGTGTGTTAGTCGGTTTCACGTTCGGGATGATGGCGGCAGCGCGACTAATTTGGCACGTATGGCAGCAAGGATTGCACGATGATTGAACCTTTAGCGCAATTTAAAGTGAAGGTATTGATCCCCCTATCTTTGGGTGGATTTGATATATCGTTTACGAATGTATCTCTATTTATGGTCATTCTCGTTGCGCTTAGTTTGATGTTGCTGCTCTACTCTGTGCGTCGACGCTCTGTGGTGCCCACACGGTTACAGGCTTTAGCTGAGAAAACCTATCAATTTGTTTTGTCGATGGTTGAAGACACTTTAGGAAGTGCGGGCCGCGCATATATTCCTTTATTATTTTCAATATTTGTATTTATTTTAATGGGAAATCTGATAGGGCTGATGCCCTACGCCTACACAGTTACCAGCCAAATAATTGTTAATGGCACCTTAGCTCTAGTTGTGATCGCTGTGGTTATTCTCACGGGATTTATGCACCATGGTTTAGGCTTCTTTCGTGTTTTCTTCCCCAGTGGGGTGCCAATATTTTTGGCGCCACTGCTGATCCCTATCGAGATTATCTCTTTTATTGCGCGTCCAATTAGCCTATCGCTGCGTTTGTTTGTGAATATGGTGGCGGGACACTGCATCCTGAAAATTTTTGCAAGCTTTGCGGTGATGGCTGGGGGGCTCGGGGTCATACCCTTTATTCTTAATATAGGTTTTATAGGCTTTGAAGTGCTTGTGGCGGTGGTGCAGGCGTATATCTTCACTATTCTTTCATGTATCTACTTAAAAGATGTATTGTCATTGCATTGAAGCATCGATTCAAGGCATAATTAGAAGTATTGATCTTCTGGTAATGGTAAAGGTAAAGAAAGGAAAAATAAAACTATGGATGCAGCAGCGACGAAGATGATTGGCGCCGGTATCGCAGTACTTGCGTTATGGGGTGTGGGTTTAGGTCTTGGAAATATTATTTCAACATTGATTAGTGGGATTGCTCGGAATCCTTCGGCTAAAGATGATTTGTTCCGTATCGGGATTCTTGGTGTTGCGTTTACAGAAGCGATCGCGCTATTTGCTTTGTTAATCGCTATTTTAATTTTGTATAAGTAATTGCTTGGATAAAATTGATGCCACAGTTTGACGTTGAAACTTTCGGTCCTCAGCTTTTTTGGCTCGTTATTACCTTTGCAATGCTTTTTATCATCATGCATTTTTGGGTGGTCAGATGGCTTGATGCAACAATGTCAGAGCGTTGGGAAAATACCGAGGGTCATTTGAAAAAAAGTGAAGACTTGATGCTTGAAGCTGATGCCTTAGGGCGATCTTACGAAGAGGTCATCAATGCAGCCCAGGAAAAGGCTGAAGAAATTCGCCGCGCTGCACAAGAGAAGTACTATTATAAGATGTTGCGCGAGCGTGAGAAAATCACCACGCAGATTAACTTTAAGCTCAATGCTGAACGTCGTCGCATCGATAAAGAACGTCAGGTCATTGCACAAGAAATTACGGCCCTAACCGACGAGCTCGCAGATCATATTGTCGGGCAAGTGCAACAATCGCCTTGGCAGCGGCAGCTAGGGGGGTAGGATGTTGGATGCAAGCGCCGTCTATGCCTTAACATTTTTAGTTTTTATTGCCATTGTATGGTATGCCGTGTGGCCACAAGTTGCTCAGGCATTAGATGAGTATATCATGGGTGTGCAACACAAAATTCATGAGGCCAGCCGATATCGCGAAGATGCTTTAGCGTTTTTAAATTCTTGTAAGCGCAAGCACATGGAGGCAACGATCAAAGCCGAGAAAATTATCGAGCAAGCTCATGGGCGAGCCCAGCAGATGGCTGTAGAATTTGAGCAAGATTTGCGGGCTTTCGAGGTGCAACAGCGCGAGCTTGCGGAAGAGCGCGTTCATAAACTGGAAATAGCGGTGCATCAAGATATTCAAGATCGTTTGCTGAAATCTGCATTCGATAAAGTTGCTCAAAGGCTAGAGGAGGGCGCATTATGACAACAGTTCAACCGGAAAAAATTGATGTCGTGGCTGGTGAAACATATTACTGGTGTACATGTGGGCTAGCGGCGACGCAGCCATTTTGTGATGGGGCTCACAAAGGTAGTGGCAAGAAGTCGCTTATGTTTAAAGCCGAAACCACCGGTGCAGTTTATTTGTGTACGTGCAAGCAAACAAAGAACCCACCTTACTGCGACGGAAGTCACGCTCATGAGTGCTGAGCTTGCGCCTTTAGAAGTTTTATTAGGGCGTGTCCAGACAACTTTGGAGGCGGTTGCGGCCTCGGAGTATGCGGGGCAACTCGAGGGTTTAGGGGCGATCCAGGCGAATGTTACCCATTTATTGGCTCAGGTGCAGCGTGCTGAAATTCCACCACAGCAGGAGTTGAACCTCGTCTTAGAAAATCTGATGAGTATCATGACAGGCTTAGACGCGGTGCAAAATACCTTAAGTCACGATACAACACAAGTCGCCACAGTGCAGGGTGCAATTACGAGCTATTTACGCTACGGGAACGATGAGAAATCGTCATAAATTATGGCAACAATATTGCATGAATTTTGGCCTACTCTTCAGCTTATTGCGGCTGCCGCTGTCGTTGCGGCTTTGCTTATTGGGTTGAAATTCTTGCTCTCAAAACTAACGCTGTCTAGAAATTTATTTGGTGAGCAACAAATCCACGTCATCGAAACCCGCATGGTTGATCAAAAAACACGCCTTGTGTTAGCGAAGGTTGATGGCGAACGCGTGGTTTTGTTACTTGGTGCAACCAATCATTGTTTACTACATTTACCGGAAACTCATGTATCGTCATCTCAATAAAATTAGCTGGATTGTGTGGTTGTGGGTCGCACCTGTGTGGGCGCAAACCGTCACCTTGGACTTAGGGAATTTAACAGGCTCAGCCACTGGACGGTTGTTGCAGCTTATGGCTGCCTTGACTATTGTGGCCTTGGCGCCGTCAATTTTGATTATGGTGACGTCATTCACGCGTATTGTTGTTGTGCTCTCATTTTTACGCAGCGCCTTAGGTGTGCAGCAGTCGCCCCCGAATGCAGTGCTCATAAGCTTAGCAGTGTTTCTCACGGGCTTTGTCATGAGCCCAACTCTAGAGCGCACCTATGATGAAGCGGTTAAACCTTTGATGGAGGAGCGCATTTCCGAAGAAGAGGCATGGTCAAAAGGTGTTGAGCCGTTTCACGAATTCATGAGCCGCTGTGCGCGTCCCCAGGACATCGCGTTGTTCACAGATTTATCTCGTGGTAAGGCTGCAGACAAGCCAGAAGATGTGCCATTGCGCGTCTTGGTTCCCGCCTTTATGATTAGTGAACTTAAACGTGCTTTTGAGATTGGATTTTTGATCTTCTTACCGTTTTTAATTATTGATATGGTGGTGGCATCGATTTTAATGTCCATGGGGATGATGATGCTGCCACCCGTGATGATCGCGATGCCGTTTAAACTCATTTTCTTTGTACTCGTAGATGGGTGGCAGTTAATTTGCGGGAGTCTTGTCAAGAGCTTTGGCTAAAAATTACATCTTGGAGGGAAAAAATGATGTACTGGATATTTACATTAGTGGTGTCAGCCTGCGGGGCATGGGCAGTTGAGGGCGATCAAGTCGTATGGAGCAAAGGCGAGGCAGTCTCAGATGCCCTCGTGCTGCCGGCATGTGATTCCGAGGCGGGGCGCTTAATCATTACAGGCTTCAATGGGACACAACCCACAGACCCAGAAGTAAAAACGGTTGGAGAATTGCTGAAGCGCAAGCTGATTGGCGGGGTGATTCTCTATAGCCGTAACATTGAGAGTCCCCCGCAACTGAAGGCGCTGACAACATATCTCAAGGCCGCGGCTGAGAAGGTTTTAATCTGCATAGATGGTGAAGGTGGGAGGGTTCGGCGCCTTACAAAGGAAAAAGGTTTTGAGTTTGATGTGCCAACCGCGCTCGACATCGCGCAGCGTGGTTTAGAAAAAGCTGGGGAGATTTTTAAAAATCTTGCCCAGTGTTTGGCAGAGTATGAGATCAATGTAAACTTTGCGCCGGTTGTCGATTTGCACAGTCCTGCCTCTCAAGCGATTGGTAAATTTGGTCGTAGTTTTAGTGCGGATCCGCAAGAGATTGTGCCGTTTGCGTCAGAGTTTATACAACAGCACCGCGCGTTAGGCGTCTTCACGTGCCTGAAGCACTTCCCGGGGCATGGGCTGGCCCAAGACGATACCCATAACGGGTTGGTTGATGCGACCAATCATGCGGACTTGAAGCGTGAATTAATCCCTTACGAGTCCTTGATTAAGGATGGCAAGGCGCCAATGATTATGATGTCGCATATCATAAATCGTACAATTGATCCGGATCATCCCGCCTCGCTTTCTGCGTTCATGCATAAACTCCTACGAGATGACCTGAAGTATAACGGATTGATCATTAGTGATGATCTGTTGATGGGGGCGATTACACAGCAGTATACAGTAGAAAATTATGTACAGAAAGCGTTTGATGCTGGCACTGATATACTCTTGTTTTCTAAGTTGGATCTGGATAAGCTTGCAGTCGCGTGGCAAACTTTAAAGGCGCGTAAAGTTGAGGCTTCGATGGCGAGACTCAATCAATTATGGCAGGTGAGGCATGATTAAGTTTATACTCAATACGATGGTTAATATGATGTTAGATATTAGCGTGGCCTTTGGCATGTGTCACTATATGCTCCCATCGCAGGTAGCGTCAATTCCTGTGATTGAGCGGGTCAATGTGCGTACTGGCTGGGTGCAGGATGTCAACAAGGCCGTGAGCAATCGCCAGATTGAGGTTTATCCGGCAAATACGCATCCGGGAATCTTTTATATACCGGCAAACTTGCAGCCGGGCGATCGTGTGTTGCTCGATCCCGCAAACGCTATTAAAATGCAGGTGACAAGCTACAAGGGAGAAGGCGTTTCTCCAGAAAAAAAGCCGACAACACTCGAAACGACAACCGATCTGTGGGTGCCATTTGTCGCTTTTCGTGATAAAAGCCAAGAAAAATGGTTTGGATTGATGCCGGCGCAGAATGTTGCGGCATTGCAACGTGACCAGGGTCGGCGTGATTTATCCGTGGATGAATTATTGGCGTATCGAGGTGGCAAAGGGTTAACGTTGCTGTATATTGTCTGTCCTAAGGACCGCAACACGATCGCCACACTGCGCATCAAACATGATGGCGAGTGGGTGCGTGGAGAGGATGGGGAGATTATTGCGTTTAAAGTCCTGGTGCGGTCGCGGCGCGAACAAAAGCGTCCTGAGGAAATGTCGAATCGACTGGTGCCGAGCAATGATACACCGCAAGGTATCTACGGTCTGTGGGGCACGATGCTCTCGAGTGATCCGTTGTTTGCGGGGGTGCCGCGTATCGATTTGGATATGTTCATGCCACCAATTAATGGCTATCCATACGAATTCTTCGCATATGTATTGCAACAAATCCTTCCCGAGTCTGCATGGCAGGATGGTTGGGTCCATGAGCTGCCGCTCGCCTATGCCATGGGCCGCTCGGCAATGCGTATCCACGATAATTCACGCGCTGCACACACCGTTTCTTTCTATCAAGAGCCGGAAACTGGGCGGTGGTTTCACCCCACAGCTGGCTGCGTTAATATGGGTGAATCGATGGAAAAGCTCTTGGCGCTTTTGATTGATTTAGGCGTTCTAGATGGGCAGTACGATAAGAGAATGTTAACTCACGTAAGCGGTCTGCCAACAAGTTGGAATGTGGCAAAATCAGTTGGACGAGCATTTGTCATCGTAAAAGATCTTGAGTGATTGCGGTTGTTTTGATACAACAGAGTTGGAAGGAGATTGGGTATGCAGAGGCACAAACCCGGCCAGGCCCGGAAGGGAGCAACCGTCGTGTTATCGCTTAGGTCAATCTACCTTCCATCTGCTTTCTTATAATTTTTCCCGACCAGGTCGCTATGTCACACATTGTTCTTGCCCGTAAATATCGTTCCGGGACCTTATCAGAGATTGTTGGTCAAGATGTCGCTGTCCAGGCTCTGACGTATGCAATTGAAGCGAATCGTCTACCACACGCGTTTGTGTTTACAGGGATTCGCGGTATTGGCAAAACCAGTATCGCACGCATTCTTGCAAAGGCGCTCAACTGTGTTGGTGCCGATGGGAACGGTTCTGCAACCCCCAATCCTTGTGGGGCATGCGAATCATGT
>JBILKX010000080.1:0-4014 GCA_044376435.1 Alphaproteobacteria bacterium
ACCTCCTGAGCTCGGGAGGCAAAGGGGGCGGCAAAAACTAGGGCTAGACAGAGGGCCCGTAAAAGTGGTTGGTTAAACATTTCTCTCATCCTGTTGGTCCATACCCAATCCGCTTTTTCATTTGGATTGGGTATATATTATGAAGCTTCTCCACCTGCTACAAAGATGTGTCTTCTTGGAAAATATATTTTCATACAGTAATATCCGGAGTGCGAATAAATGTCAAGCCTATTTTGTGGGCGCGGGGAATTTTTGGGATCGACTATGAATGCTGGGGTAATGGGGTAGGACGACGATTGCTATCAATGGCCACAAATGTAAACACCCCTTCGGTGACTTTGCGCACGTCTTCGCCATAGCGACTCCGCGCCCAGGCCTGTACCTTGAGGGTTAGGGAAGTACGTCCTACCTTGAGAATATGGACATAGCAACTTACCTCATCGCCAACAAAGACGGGGGTTAAAAAAGTCATCGCTTCGATCGCAACAGTGGCAATGCGGTTGCGGGCGTATTGGGCGGCAACGATTCCCCCGGCCATATCCATCTGGCTTAGGATCCATCCCCCAAACATATCGCCGTTGGCATTCGTATCTTTAGGCATGGCAGTCGTGCGTAAAGCGAGGTCTGACAGGGGGGGGAGGTCGTTCGGAGTTTGTTGAGAAGTAGTAAATTTAGTTGACATATTCACCGATCCCGCTATAAGGCATTATATTATCTTATATTATTTTATTTACGTTAAAAAATACTCTATGCCAATAACAAATTTTCAGCCTCGTTTCTATGGACGTCGTCTTGGTCGCCCGTTAAGCCAGCATCAGCGCCATATTCTTAATGACGTGATGCCGCAATATGTTCTTGATGTTGCCCAATTGCCGCCGAGCCCTTGGGCTTTAGAGATAGGGTTTGGTCGCGGGGAGCATTTGCTCGCTCAGGCAGTACAGCATCCACAACGTCTCTTTATTGGCGCTGAAGCCTTTCTCACTGGGGTGATCGCTATTATCGGTGAGATGGTCAAGCATAATCTAGAGAATATTCGCCTGTGGCCGCAAGATGTTCGACAATTATTAACAATATTGCCACCGCAGTGTTTGTCCGAGGTTACAATCTTATTTCCAGATCCGTGGCCAAAAGAGCGCCATCACCGTCGTCGGCTGATATCTGAGGACTTTATCAATATAGTATGTCCGCTATTGGTGGCAGGCGCCGTCTTGAAATTTGCAAGTGATCATGACCAGTATGCGCAGGAAGTGATCGCATTACTAGCCCAAGATAAACGGTTTCTCGGTGGTCTGATCGAGCGTCCAGACGTAGAGACATGGCCGTCAACACGCTATGAACGGAAAGCATTAGCGCAAGGTAAATCCTCAGCATATTGTGTGTATACTTATATAGGAGTTTGTGATGAAGCAGTTGTATATTAAAACTTATGGGTGTCAGATGAACTTTTATGATTCAGATCGTATGGTTGACCTCATCAAACCATTAGGTTATCAGCTCACTGAAAGTCCTGATAATGCGGATATTGCGATTGTCAACACATGCCATGTTCGCGAGAAGGCTGAAGAAAAGCTGTATTCTGATCTGGGAAGATTAAGAGCTCACAAACAGCGTCGCGCTGCAGAAGATGCCTATACGATACTGATTGTCGCAGGATGTACGGCGCAGGCCCACGGCGAGACAGTGTTTCAACGCGCGCCTTATGTGGATGCAGTTGTGGGGCCGCAAGCGTATCATGATCTGCCTAAGATTATCCGTGATGCCGAGGCCAAGCTTGATCACTATCGGGGTAAAGTTGGGCCCGGCTTGGGCGTTGTGCGGGTTGATTTTGAGGTCGACCGCAAGTTTGATACCTTGCCAACGGTTGAGCAATCGCCTATAAGTGCGTTCTTAACAATCCAGGAGGGCTGTGACAAGTTCTGTCATTTCTGTTCTGTCCCGTACACACGTGGGGCAGAATATAGTCGACCTGCAGCGGATATTCTGGCAGAAGCAAGGCGCCTTGCAACAGTGGGGGCGCGTGAAATTACATTGCTTGGGCAAAACGTTAATGCCTATCACGGGGAGGGGCCTGATGGGCGGGTGTGGAAATTGGCGCAGCTTTTAGAAGAAATGGCAAATATTAGTGGGATCGATCGCTTACGCTATACCACCTCCCATCCTCATGACATGACGCCCGATCTGATTGCGGTCCATGGTCGTTGCGATAAACTTATGCCATTATTGCATCTACCGGTCCAATCTGGGTCAGACCGGATATTAACCGCCATGAATCGTAAACACACGCGGGCAGATTACCTGAAAGTAATCGAGGCGCTGCGAACTGCCCAGCCACAGCTGCAGTTTTCATCTGACTTTATTGTCGGTTATCCTGGCGAAACGGATGCTGATTTTGAGGCAACAATGAGTCTCGTGCGTGAAGTGGGGTACATTCAGGCATACTCTTTCCAGTATAGCCCACGCCCCGGCACGCCGGCAGCGGTGGCCCATGACCCGGTTCCTGAACACGTTAAAGAAGCCCGGCTGCAAGAGCTACAATCTTTCATTATGCAGCAGCAGCGCCACTTTAATGAAAGTATGGTGGGAACGACGGTACCTGTCTTATTTGATCGACGAGGACGTAAGCCTGGGCAGCTTTTAGGGCGCAGCGAGTATTTTCAGTCTGTGTATGTTAATGCTTCTGAAAGGCTTTTTGGTGCTATACTAGAGGTAGAAGTTACTAAAGCGACTGCAAATAGCTTAACGGGAAATATTGTTTTACATGAAGCTGTTTTAACTGCACCACAAGCTTATACAGAGGCCCAAACTTAATGACACGTATTGTAAAAGTTTCCAAAACTCTAGAATTTGAAGATAATGGCTTGGCGCAGTCTTTATTCGGCGAACACCATCGGCATTTAACGCATTTAGAAAAAAACTTACAGATTACGATTAAATCACGTGGCAATGAAGTGACGCTAGTGGGGGAGCCAGACGCACTGACAATTGCGCGCCGGGTTTTGGAGCATTTATACAAAAAGGTAAAAAAAGGTAAAAATATTTCCTTGGATGATGTCGATGCAGCTGTACGGTTTGCGACAGAGTCCATAACCAATGATGGGGATCTATCGCCTAGTGAATCAAAAAGCATTGCGACTCGCCGGCGGGTGGTGAATCCACGCTCTCCGAATCAGGCGCGATTTATAGAGTCGATGCAAAAGTATGATATGGTGTTTGCTTTAGGGCCGGCGGGGACTGGAAAAACCTATCTTGCGGCAGCCATGGGGATTTCGATGTTGCTTTCCGGGCAGGTGGAGCGCTTGATTTTAACGCGTCCAGCAGTTGAGGCAGGCGAGCGGTTGGGATTTTTGCCTGGCGATTTAAAAGAGAAAATTGATCCATTTTTGCGGCCTTTGTATGATGCTATGCATGATATGCTGCCGGCAGATCAAGTGGTCAGGCGTTTGTCTAATGGAGAAATCGAGGTGGCGCCTTTGGCGTTTATGCGCGGCCGTACGTTAGAGAATGCGTTTGTGATCCTGGATGAGGCGCAAAATACCACCTCAGTACAGATGAAAATGTTTCTCACACGTTTAGGGTCAAATTCTAAAGTAACGATTAATGGCGATCTATCGCAAGTTGATTTACCCAGTGGTGTGCGTTCTGGATTGCGTGACGCTTTGGATTATCTATCGACGATTCCAGAAATTGCCTTTGTCCATTTTACTGAAGAGGACGTCGTGCGACATCCGCTTGTGGCTAAAATTGTCCAGGCTTATAATAAGCATCAACCCAAAAATCGTTATGATGGTGACTAACCACGGTTAAGAAGTGAAATCCTTGAAAGTATAGCTTAAGTCTAGCCTTAGAGCCGGTTTGTCACATTGGGCTCAAAATTATTATTGAGCCCTTGGTAACCGTTCACGGGGGTAGATTAAGAAGCAGCGATTTGGGAGAGGAGCTGGAAGGGATTGAGCTGCTGTTGCCGGCATGAGAGGAACAGAGACAAGATCCGCTCCAAGAAGCGATTGCCGCGCT
>JBILKX010000011.1:0-34799 GCA_044376435.1 Alphaproteobacteria bacterium
TCAAGCTTACTATTGAGCCAAATTCCCTCTCTCAAATTCTCCGCTTTTTCACTTGGATTGGGTATATATAACCAATATGGGCATCATTTACATATTTTCAATCAAAAATCTACTTTTTTACCTCAATTAGGCATTAAATGGCCTCAGGGCGCCTTTTTCACATTGAACTATCAAATCAACGGTTTATTAAAGCTTCAGCGCTATCCTTTAAGAAAAAATTCATAAGGACACTCCATGAAGCTTTTTGGGCGCAAAGGCATAACGACACCAGTAAATAAAAAACCAGATACGGCAGAGGCTACACCTTCTGAGAAAGCCAATTTTGTCCCTGTTGTTAATGGTGTCCTCAAGGTTCATGCTGAAGAGCCGACAGCCGAGGTTGAAAAATTTCGCACCGATGTGCACGCAAACTTAATCCGTCGCATTGATTTAGAGACTGCTGTTCGGCTCTCACCTGCGGAGCTGCTCCTTCAGGTTGAGTCGTTTGTCTTGGAATACGCGAATGAATACCGCAGCTTGCTTAATGAACGTGAGCAGCGGCAAATTGCTGAAGAAATTGTTAATGATATGGTAGGGTTAGGGCCACTGGAACCCCTACTACGTGATGAGGCAATTAGTGACATTATGGTCAATGGGCCAGCTCAAGTCTATGTTGAGCGCCAAGGCAAATTGCTGTTAACAAACATTAAATTTCGGGATCAGGCGCATCTTATCCAAGTTGCCCAACGTATCGCTGTCCAAGTTGGCCGTCGTGTTGATGAGTCTAGCCCTATGGTTGATGCCCGCTTAAAAGATGGCAGCCGCGTCAATATAGTCTTACCTCCCGTTGCTCTAGACGGTGCCTCTATTTCTATTCGTAAGTTTGCTAAGGTTAGCATTTCATTTCGTAAAATGGTTAACAATAATACCCTCGATCTACGTGCCGCTCGACTCCTTGAAATTGCTTCTGTCTGCCGGCTCAATATTTTAATTTCTGGAGGCACTGGCTCTGGTAAAACCACTCTCTTAAATGCACTTTCTAGCATGATCGATCCTGGAGAGCGTATTGTAACAGTTGAGGATGCTGCCGAACTTAAACTGCAACAACCGCATGTCGTGCGTTTAGAAAGTCGCCCCGCCAATATTGAGGGCGAGGGACAAATCACCATCCGCGACCTTGTACGCAATGCGTTACGTATGCGTCCAGAACGTATCATCATTGGCGAGGTCCGCGGTCCAGAATGTCTCGACATGCTGCAAGCAATGAATACTGGCCATGACGGCTCTATGGCCACTGTCCACGCCAATAGCGCTAGTGAAGCGCTCGGCAGACTTGAGAACCTTGTTGCAATGTCGGGTGTATCTCTCCCAGGTCCGGTTGTGCGTCAACAGATTACTACCGCCATTAACTTAATCGTGCAAACAGAACGTATGCGTGATGGCGTGCGGCGCATTACAGAAATTGTAGAGCTTGCCGGCGTAGATCCAGGAGGTACGTTTATAACCCACAAATTATTCTGGTACGTTTACGAGTCAGAAGACGCTGACGGCAACTTGATCGGTCATTTTGAACGTACCGACAAAGCGCCCCATTTTTTAAATCGCGCCAAATACTATGGATTAGATAAAGAGTTATTGACAATTTTGGGTCAGGCAGTTCCACTATGAATCTTATATTAGGCTCAATGGCATTATTCTTCGGATTTTTGTTCGTTACATTGGTGGGATATCGTATTTGGCGTCAGCGGGATATTGAGCTGTCTCAGCTGCAAGATCGTCTCAAATATCTCTCTTTTCGCGACCAGATGCCTCCCAGCAAAGCGCCTCGCAAGGTTGAGCTCACGCGAAAAATAGCTATCACAGATCATCACAGCCAGAAATCTTTCATGCACCTCTTTGAACAAAAATTACGTCGCTCTGGATTTATTACTGTCAACCCTTATCAATTAATGACAATTACTGTTTTAATTTCTTTAATTATGGCATTACTGTTTTACCTAATTTTCAAGTCAGATTTTCCTATTCTTGCAGGTATTTTTGGTGGTCTTTTACCAGGCGGAATTGTATGGATCACTTGTAATCAGTTTGAATATAAACGCAAGGCCAAAATTTTACATCAAATGCCCGATGTTCTGGATGCGATGAATCGTAGCATCCGCTCAGGCTTAGGGGTAACGCGTGCCATCGAGGTAGCCGCTGCAGAGATTGAAGACCCCCTACGCCTAGAATTCCGATTTATTGCCGACCGGCTTAATGTCGGACAATCATTACCCAGTGTTTTTGAGGAAGTCGCAGCGCATATTGATATTGATGATTTTTACTTTTTTGCTATGGCGATCGTTATTCAGCATGAGACCGGTGGCAGCTTATCAGAGACACTGACGAATCTCTCTAACTTGATTCGACGCCGTCACGAATTGCGCTTGAAAATTAAGGCGTTATCCTCAGAAGCCCGTGCTTCTGCTCTAATCGTCGGATCGTTACCATTCTTGGCATCTTTGGGACTTAGTATTTTAAACCCTGAACACTTACAGCCTTTTATTACCCATAGTAAAGGTCATACCCTTTTAATAATTGCTGCTTTCATGATGTCACTTGGCATTGTTGTGATTCGGCGGATGATTCAGTTTAGGATGTAAGCGATGAGTGACCTATTGACCTTCTGTTTTAGTTTCTTGGTTAGCTGTGCTGTTTTGATATATTGGCCTAAAATGTCCGAGAAAGGTTGGCTGCAACGGCGCCTTTTTACATTGCGCGATAAAACGCTTCTGGAATGGCAGGAGGAGAAAGACAAAGATCCCCTCTGGCTTGAACAGTTTTTCATTCGGATTCTTGCCTTGTTTCGTAATCTTAATAGCCTAGAAATTACAAAGTGGAAAAACTTTTTAGCCCTAGCTGGGTGGCGCAGTAAGCGCAGTTTTGCGATCTTCCTGACCACCAAAGTTTTATGCGCCGCTGGCTTAGTGTTCATTAATTTTGTGTCCTCGATTTTAACAAGCTTATTACGCCATGATCCAGAGCTCTCCTCTTTACTCTTGATTCTATCCGGTTTCGTGGGCTTTCGATTGCCAAATATCTTTGTCGAAATCGTTGCGAAGAAACGTCAACAAACCATTGAAAAAGGTATCCCTGATTTGCTGGACATGATGGTTATCTGCACCGAAGCGGGCCTCGGCCTCGACACCACTTTAAGCAGAGTTGCCCGCAGTATCGCCACGCTCAACCCCCCGATTGCTGAGCATTTAAATCTGTTAATTATCGAATTAATGTTTACAGCAGATCGACGCCAGGCTTTGCTTAATTTGTACAATCGCACACAGATAAAAGCGCTACACGTCCTAGCCACAACTTTCATTCAATCCGAGCGTTACGGCACTGCTCTTAGCCAAGCTTTGAGCACTCTTGCAACTGAAACACGCCACCATCGGATTCTTGCAGCTGAAGCGAGGGCCGCACGCTTACCCGCGACTCTCACAATACCTTTAATTGTCCTGATTTTACCTTGCCTATTTATTGTGATTCTCGGTCCCGTTATAATCACACTCTAAGATTATAAAAAAATATAAATTTGCCAATTTCTTGTTGCGTTCAGTAAATAAGAGCGGTATGCTATTCCTTAGAATTTTGAGGAGTACATCATGGATAAATTAAAAGCTCTTGAAGCCGCCCTTGGACAAGTTGAGCGCACCTTTGGCAAGGGTGCAGTCATGTGCCTAGGGCAGCAAAATGCCCTACCTATTGAAGCAATTTCCACTGGATCTTTGGGATTAGATATGGCCCTTGGTATTGGCGGGCTTCCGCGCGGACGCATTAGCGAGGTTTATGGCCCAGAGAGCTCAGGAAAAACCACTCTGGCTTTACATGTCGTCGCCGAGGCTCAGAAGCAAGGCGGCTTGTGCGCCTACATTGATGCTGAGCATGCGCTTGATCCAAATTATGCTAAAAAGCTCGGCGTGGATGTTGCTAACCTTTATATTGCTCAACCTGATTCTGGTGAGCAAGCTTTAGAAATTGCCGATACATTAGTTCGCAGTAATGCCTTGGACGTGCTTGTGGTTGACAGCGTGGCTGCACTCGTCCCCAAGGCAGAGCTAGAAGGCGACATGGGTGACTCCCACGTTGGCCTCCAAGCTCGTCTCATGAGCCAGGCCCTCCGTAAACTCACTGGCTCTATTTCCAAATCACGCTGTGTTGTCATTTTTATTAACCAGATCCGTCAGAAGATTGGGATCATGTTTGGGAACCCAGAAACCACTACAGGTGGTAATGCGCTTAAGTTCTATGCCTCCGTTCGCCTCGATATTCGCCGCATTGGTGCGATTAAGGATAAAGAGAACGTTGTCGGCAACCAAACACGTGTTAAAGTTGTTAAAAACAAGGTGGCGCCCCCATTTCGTGTGGTTGACTTTGATATCATGTACGGTGAAGGCATTTCCAAAACTGGCGAGATTGTTGATCTAGGATCGCAAGCCGGTATTATCGAGAAATCAGGTGCCTGGTATTCTTATCAAACTCAACGCCTGGCTCAGGGGCGTGAATCAGCCAAGAATTTCTTGCGGGAGCACCCTGAAATCATGACACAGATTGAAAATGCCATTCGCTCTGATGCTGGCTTAGTGATTGATAGCATGACGTACACGTCCGAGTCTTCGGCTTCTGATGCAGCTTAGAGTACGCGCGTGATTTTATATGAAAACCTCTGATATTCGTAATGCGTTTCTAGGGTATTTTCGTGATCTACCGGGAGATATGTCTCATCATGTTATGAGCTCGAGCCCGCTAGTTCCACGCAATGATCCAACGCTCATGTTCACAACTGCCGGCATGGTGCAGTTTAAAGATATTTTTACGGGACGCGAAACCCCTCCACATCCGCGCGTCGCGACCAGCCAGAAATGCGTGCGTGCAGGTGGCAAACATAATGATTTAGAAAATGTGGGGTATACCGCGCGGCATCATACTTTTTTCGAGATGCTCGGCAACTTTTCTTTTGGCGACTATTTTAAAGCTGGCGCCATTGAGTCAGCCTGGAACTTCCTGACAAAAACACTCCAAATCAATCCAGCGCGCCTCCTGATTACCGTGTATGCTGACGATGAAGAAGCGGCGCTTTTATGGCGAAAGATTGCTGGTTTTTCAGATGAAAAAATTATCCGCATCGCCACAAGCGACAACTTTTGGTCCATGGGCGACACCGGACCTTGTGGCCCATGCTCAGAGATATTCTATGATCACGGGGAACATGTGGCTGGCGGTCCTCCAGGTAGTGCTGATGCCGATGGCGATCGGTTTGTAGAAGTATGGAATCTGGTCTTCATGCAGTTTGAGCAACAGGCTATGCCTGATGGCACCACCCGACGCGTTAATCTGCCACGGCCATCTATTGATACGGGAATGGGGCTGGAACGGATTACGACTGTCCTCCAAGGTGTTCATGATAATTTTGATATTGATTTGTTCCAAACCATTATCAAAGCGTCTGCGGAAATCTCAAAAACTGACACTCGCGGCCCCTTAAGATTTTCACATCGTATTATTGCCGATCATTTGCGTGCCTCTGCTTTCCTGATTGCCGATGGTGTCCTGCCCAGCAATGAAGGTCGCGGCTATGTCTTAAGACGCATCATGCGTCGCGCCATGCGCCATGCCCATGGATTTGGCTTAAAAGACCCTATGCTCCATCAGCTCGTGCCTGTTTTAGTAAATTTAATGGGCACCGCCTATCCAGAACTCGATCGCGCTCAGCCCTTGATTAGCGAAACGTTACGCCTTGAAGAGGAGCGATTCCGTGCAACGCTTGGGCGCGGCTTAAAACTTTTGGATGACGAAGTAAATCGCCTCGGCTCTTGCCCATCATTCCCGGGAGACGTTGCGTTCAAACTTTATGACACTTACGGTTTTCCTGTTGATTTAACCCAGGATATCCTTAAATCTCGCCAAATTAGTGTTGATATGGACAGCTTCCAAAAATGCATGGCCCAGCGCCAGGCTGAGGCGCGCGCCGCGTGGTCTGGTTCAGGAGAAAGCCTGACTGATACGATTTGGCTCAATCTACGCGATCGTCTGGGGGGCACAGAATTTCTCGGGTACCAAAACACCAGTGGTCAGGCCAAAGTACTCGCCTTGATTCGCGATAATCTTGAGGTGCCTGAGGTTGCTGCTGGGGCAGATGTGCAAATCATTCTTAACCAAACACCTTTCTATGCTGAATCCGGCGGACAAATTGGCGACACGGGACATCTTAAAGCTGCAGGCGCAGAGATTGTAGTTACGGATACGATCAAGCGTGCTGAGAAGGTTTTCGTACATGTGGGCAAGGTGATCTCTGGGACACTGAAAGTTGGCGATGTTGTCGATGCTGTCATTGATGAAGCGCGCCGCCTGCAGATCCGCGCCAATCACTCAGCGACTCACCTCTTACATGCTGTTCTGCGCGAGCACCTTGGCAACCATGTGAGCCAGAAAGGCTCTCTCGTGCGTCCTGACCGTTTTCGTTTTGATTTCAGCCACCCTAAGGCTTTAACTGCACAAGACCTTTCTATGATTGAAGCAGAAATGAATCGCCGCATTCGTGCAAACTTTGCCGTGAGCACACAATTACAAACACCTGAGGAAGCCATCGCCGCAGGCGCGTTAGCGTTATTTGGCGAAAAATATGGCACAGAGGTGCGTGTTGTTTCCATGGGAAGTGTATCCACAGAGCTATGTGGGGGCACGCATGTCAGCCATACGGGTGACATTGGATATTTCAAAATTGTTGGCGAGAGCAGTGTTGCCTCTGGGGTACGCCGTATTGAAGCGATGACGGGAGAAGCTGCAGAATCTTATGTACGACAGCAGGAAACTATCCTAGCACAGCTCGCTGACCTCATGAAAGCCTCAGTCCCGGATCTGCCCGTCCGACTTCAAACTTTGATCCAGGAAAAAAAGAAACTGGAGAAAAACCGGGGCTCAAAAAATGATACTGCTGACCTACACACCCACACCTTAGCGAATCATACCAAGCTGTATCTCAAACATTATACGGACGTTGCGCCGAAAGACCTCAAGAGTCTTGCCGATGAGCTCCGCCAGAAACTGGGCAACGGCGTGATTGTGCTGACCACTCAAGTTGAGGATAAAATATCTTTGGTGGTAAGTGTGAGCGCTGATCTTACGCCGCGCATAAGCGCTGTGCCTGTGGCACAAGCTGCCGCAACGTTGCTTGGTGGCAAAGGCGGCGGCGGGCGTGTAGACATGGCCCAGGCCGGCGGTACCGATGTCAACCGGCTTCCAGAGCTTGATCAAACACTGTGTGCGACGATTGAGTCCCAGCTATCATGACCAATGTGCGCCTTGTGTACATTACGGTGCCATCTATAGAATGTGCTCGACAATTCAGTCCCCCGTTAAAAAGACGCTCTGAGGCCATCTATGGCGTCACGGCGGTGCTCGAATCCGCATGGATATCGAATCCACTTTCGGTTCTGCGCGCCGCCGTTCCTAATATATGGCTCACATATCGCCTTTTTTCCGGGGCCCCCGAAGAATCTTGCTTGAAGCAAAACTCTCTAAGTTCAATGTTCAAAAGACTGGGTATCTATAAGGCTAAAATCTTAAATCTATGGCTCAAACATCGTGTCAGTAGACTTTTTCACATTGAACTTACGATTACCCCAGATCAAGTCCTAGGTAACTACACGCAATGGATCCACGAGACACTGTCATGACAACGCTTCATCTTTATAATACGCGCACACGCCAGCTTGAAGAATTCACGCCCCAAGATCCCCACCATGTCCGTCTTTATGTGTGCGGCCCCACTGTGTATGACTTTGCCCATATCGGGAATGCTCGCCCTGTTGTCGTCTTCGATGTGCTAACCCGACTGTTGCGATTATATTATCCTCAGGTCACTTATGTGCGGAATATAACTGACGTTGACGATAAAATTAATGCCGCTGCTGTTACAACCGGTCAGGCCATTGAAACCATTACCGCGGCAACGACGGCAGCTTTCCATGAAGATATGCGGGCGCTTAATGCCCTGCCCCCAGATATTGAACCACGTGCCACACACCATATTACAGATATGATTGACATGATTCAGCGCTTAATTGAGCGGGGACATGCCTATGTTGCCGCCGATCATGTGCTGTTTGACGTCAGTACCTTCACAGATTACGGAGCTTTCTCCAATCGCAGCCCCGAAGAAATGATCGCTGGCGCGCGCGTGGAGGTTGCGCCTTATAAGCGTCACGCCGCTGACTTTGTGCTGTGGAAGCCATCCAGTGCTGAGCTTCCAGGTTGGGAGAGTCCGTGGGGGCGTGGCCGCCCAGGATGGCATATCGAATGCTCAGCCATGAGTTACAAACACCTGGGGTCAGAGTTTGATATTCATGGCGGTGGCTTAGACTTGATCTTTCCTCACCATGAAAATGAAATCGCCCAAAGCCGTTGCGCCCTTAATACGCCTATCATGGCCCACTACTGGGTACACAATGGCTGGGTGACTGTGGATGGCGAAAAAATGTCCAAATCGCTAGGGAATTTCATCACTGTGCGCCAGCTTCGTGAGACTTTAAAAGGCGAGGTCATTCGTCTTGCCCTGCTGCAAACCCACTATCGCCAACCGCTCGATTGGTCGCGCCCAAGTGTACAACAAGCACAAATCACCCTCGATAAATTTTATAACGCCCTCCATCACGCCATGGCTTTAGGGTGGCAACCAACTCTGCCGGAGCTCCCGCCGCGTCCTTTTCTAGAAGCTTTAGGGGATGATCTCAACACGCCTAATGCCCTGCGAATTCTTCACGAGCTTGTTGGGTGCATTCATAAAAGCAAAGATCCTTATCAAACCCATGTCGCCGCAACTGACCTCTTGGGGTGTGGCCAGCTCTTAGGGCTTTTATCGCATACGCCGACAGAGTGGTTTCACGGCAACACCGCCGATGGTGAACAGATTGAGTCGCTGATTGCTGAGCGTCAGGCTGCCCGTGCCGCGCGTAATTTTGCACGCGCCGATGAAATTCGCAAAACTCTTGAGTCACAAGGCATTATCCTTGAAGATGGACCAACCGGGACGACCTGGAAACGCCAGGATTCTCATTCACTTTGAAAAAGCCACATTGCGTCTCACTCTTCGACACGCTGGATAAAGGTATGATCAATTTGCACCCCTACCCAACGCCGGGCCTGGGTCAAATGCCCACGGAATAAGCGCGTTCCACCAGCTTTGAGATAGACATTCGTGTGTTTTGGTAAGTGCAAATTGAGAAACGCCCCGGGCTTCCAACTCAATACTTCGCCCAATTTTAATTTCATCTCCGCTAACAGTGCCTCGATCTCAATATTAGCGTCCCATAATTCCTGACTTAGGTGCGTTTCCCAAATTGAATCATGCCCCAACTTTTCGCCCATAAACATTTGCAGCAATTGATCTCGCGCCGGTTCCAAAGCGGAATATGGTAAGACAAACTCAAATACACCACCATAATTGCCATCCATGTCAATATTGACTCGGGCAATTAATGAGGCATTGTTATCAGGAACAATTGCCGCCAGCCTGGGAATCGTTTCTTGACGTTCGAAGCGAAAACTGACCGGTGTAATCCCTTCAAAGGACTGACCAAAATCAGTTAACACCACTTGCACAAATCGTTGCACTAATCGACGTTCAATTGCCGTATACGGCTTGCCTTCAATGCGCCCGCCAAGGCTTTTCCCGGACTTACGCCCGCCTAAAAGGATATTCACTAAAGAATAAAAAAGCTGACTATCCACCGTCATAATCCCTGAAGCTTCCCATTCAGGAATTTCAAAAATATTAATCAAGGCCGGCAGCGGAATGGAGTCTACATACTCCCCAAAACGGATTGATGACATTTCTTTCAAGGTGACTTCCACATTCACATTGGTAAAATTACGCAGTGTAGTTGTGAGAAATCTTGAAAGTTTATCGAACACAACCTCAAGCATCGGCAAGCGCCGATAGGTGATCATATTCGCATTAACTAATGCTTCCAGCCCAGAAGCAGGCTTTTTATCTTGAGTGCCACCAAAAAAGTCATCAATTTCTGTCTGTTCTAGAAGGCGACTACTATCGCCCCCTTCAGCAGATTCGGCCATGGCAGCCCACTCTGCCATCAGCTCTTCTTCAGTTTTCTCGATGTTTTGTTCGTCACTCATAGTTATTTTATTGTTATCGGTATTTGTAAATTTTTTATTTAATTTTTATTTTTGTCTTACACTGCCGCTCTGGATTGGGTATATCCTTAAACTTTGATCGTTAACGTAAGATATAAATCCCGCTATACTCTTTAATGTTTTCAAAAGCATCTGTGATTTGAAAAAGCATTTCTGAGGCCCCTAATACTAATGTTCCACCGGGATTAAGCACTTGCGCTATATGCTGCAGCGCCTGTTTTTTAACTTCATTTTCAAAATATATCAACACATTGCGACAGAATATCACATCAAAGCGCCCTAACGATTGTGCACTATGTAAGATGTTATGTTTTTTAAATTGCAGCATGTTTTTAATTTTATCAGTGACGGGCCAGTTTTGCCCATCTTGCTTAAAGTACTTCATAAGGTACTGAATTGGCATACCACGTTGCACCTCAAACTGCGAGTATTGTCCTTGTGCAGCTTTTGCTAAAATTGCCTCTGACATATCGGTCGCAACAATCTCGATGGTCCACCCCTGTAGTTTAGCCCCCATTTCTGCAATCAACATCGCCAAAGAGTAGGGCTCTTGGCCACTCGAACAGGCCGCAGACCAAATGCGTATTTTTTGTATACCTTTATTTTTTTCTAGAAGCGCCGGAATAACGGTGGCTTTAAGATAATCAAATGGCTTTTTATCCCGAAAGAAGAACGATTCATGGGTCGCTAGAGATTCAATAATTTCTTTTTTTAGGGCGCTATTGGGCGCCGTACGTAATCCGTCTATTAACTGATCTAATGAGTGGTAGCCATGGGCAATCACCACGGGCTCCAGACGTGTACGCAATAAATAATCTTTATTATCATTTAACGTCAGACCTGATTCTTTCTTGAGCAACTCAAAAAGAAACTCTAAATTATCGCGCCGGGCTGTCATATTTACATTGGCTGTCATAACCTGACCTCCAACTTAGGATTAATGCTATTGGCAATACGTTGTAGCAACGGGCCTATCTTAGGCAAGGGTAACACGGCACTACATAGCCCTGCCTCAGCCACCGCTTTTGGCATCCCCCATACCACAGAGGTTGCCTCATCTTGGGCAACCATCATCCCGCCGGCTTCTATTAATAGCTTAGACCCCTCTAAGCCATCGCTACCGAGGCCTGTCAGCATGGTTGCGAGCACTTTTCCTTCATAAGCTTGCGCCGCACTGCGAAAGAGCTTACTGACTGAGGGACGGGAGTAGGACTCATGGGGGTCTTGATCAATCTGTACTTTAAAGACACCGTCTTGACGGACTACCGTCATATGATAGTCCCCTGGGGCAATATAAATATGCTCTTCTTGGACAACGAGATTATGTGTTGCTTCCAGGGTAGGAATCCCCGTCAACTTCTCAATGTTTTTCGCGAGCATCGTTGTAAAATTGGGTGGCATGTGCTGGGTAATAAATATTGGTTGCCGTATCTTACCTTTGAGATCACGCAACACTTCCGACAACGCATTTGGCCCCCCAGTTGAGGACCCGATCACTAAAGCGCGCGGCTGGAATAGAGCTAATGGGCGACACTGAATACGGCTTTGGTCAGCGGTATGTACAGTATCTTTGCTGCTGTCATGACTAATCTGTTGACGCCGCTCTCTTGCCGCCAGCAAGGCCTTCATTTTGTTGATCAGGTCCGCACTAAAATGCGCCACGGCATCGGCGTCCACACTATCGCTGGGTTTATGGATATAATCTTTTGCGCCTAAAATCAACGTCTTGATGCTAATATCTGCATTCCGCATCGTAAGTGTAGAGGCTACAATGACAATGAGTTGCGGCTGTTTCTCAAGAAGCTTAGGCAGCGCTGTCAGCCCGTCCATAATTGGCATCTCGATATCGAGAATGACAATATCAATGGCGGTTCGTTGCGCTTCATCGATTGCACTCTGGCCATTGCCCGCCACTGCGACGACTTCAAACACTGGGTCTTTTTCAATGACCATACGGATCGCCTTGCGGATAACCAAAGAGTCATCAACGATCATAACACGGTATTTTTTAGGAGAGATTATTGACATTCAATCAGGCCCAATATTTCAAGCTTTTCACGAATGATGCTCTCTGTAAAAGGCTTCATAATATACTCATCTGCCCCATTTTGTATGGCTTCTTGAATACGCCCGATATCGTTTTCGGTTGTACAAAAGATAACCTTTGGCAAGTCACCATCCGGAAGTTTACGTAAGGCAATCAGAAATTCTATACCAGACATCACTGGCATATTCCAATCTAGCATGATGAGGGTTGGCATTTCTGCAATACAGGCATCAAGGGCTACTTGGCCATTCTCTGCTTCCGCAAAAGAAAAAGAGAACTTTTTTAGAATGGTCATAATAGCTTTGCGGATGGTGCCAGAGTCATCAACAACTAAACATAAACTCATAATCTCACCCTTCCATCCCTAGTATCTGACCAACATTTAACACAATAAGGAGTCGTTCTTCTAATTTATGAATTCCCGAAGACATTTTCTTCCACTTCTGATTGAGTGTCGCGGGGCTTTGTTCAAACGAATCATTCCCGAGCAAAATGACTTCGCCAACACGATCAACAATCAAGCTATACAGTTCGTCTTTATACTCAACTGCAACATTCATACACTGGTTCACCGGGACTGTCGCATCTACCCCTAAGCGCTTGCGTAAATCAATCGCCGTCACAATGCGTCCACGCAAATTAATTGCACCCGCAATATCATCATCGGTTAAGGGAATAGTCGTAATTTGCTGCAATCGAAAGATATCTCGCACCTGCGTTACAGGAATACCAAACATTTGATCAGCAATAAAAATCGTCAAATACTGTATTTCGTCGCCTTGGGGCAAGACTTGTTTTTCTAGCAGATTACTCATGGTTGCAGTGTCCTTGATAGATCAATAAATTCTGTTAGTGAAAGATCAAAATGTTGCGCAATACGCTCAATCAGAGCTTGTCTGTCAAACTTATCAAAACAATCTGTGAAACCAATGGTCTGCGCACTCTGACGTTTGGCAGGGCTTAAATTTGAGGTGATCGCAATGATAGGTTTGTCTCCCCAATTCTTGTTTTGGCGCAACTTTTTCACGAAAGTCTCACTTTCAAACTGACCTGTCTCTAAATCACACACAACAATATCAAAGGCCTCCCCATTTTCCACGCGCGCTAAAAATTCATCTGTATTCACCAAATTTTCAACATGATATCCTTCAAACTGTAGTAATGGTACCAACAGATTCTTACCAAAAGCATAATCACCAATACATAGAATGGTCTTGTTTGTATGCTCACTGATATCTTGCTGACTATACCACTCTGGGAAAACTTGACGAATATAGTGGTCTGTATCAATAATATCTGTCGCCTTACCATTAATCACGAAGGTTCCCAAACACCCTGGATCATCCGATTTAAGTTTGAGCTCCATTCGCTCTTCGATCACATCAACAATACGATCGACGACGAGTCCTAATGAATTATGCTGATTTGAAAAGACTAAGACATGGCGATGACCGTCATCCTTCAAATTGGATTGCGGATTAAGCGACACCAGCGGCATGAGCGCGCCGCGATATTGGATACGTGCCTCATCGTGAGAAAACTCAACGTTACTGAGATCAATTTTTTCAAGACGCGCAATCTGTGCTAAAGGCACTGCCTTAGGTGCTGTGTCACCTGCATCAAAAATCAGGAAGCTTTCTTTATCGCTCGTGCCGCGGCGTGTTTTATCATTAGAGGCAGCTTCATGGTTATCCTTACTGATACTCCCATCTCCCAGCGCTGAAGCGATACCGTTTGGATCAAGAATCATAATGACACTCCCGTCACCAAGAATCGTGTTCCCTGCAAAAATGTTTAAATCCTTCAGCAACATAGAGACTGGCTTCACAACGATTTCTTGGGTATCAAATACTTGATCAACAATTAGGCCAAAAATATCCATCCCCACCTGGAGGACCACAATATACTGATCTTGATAGGAATTTTGTGCACCCGCCTCAACAGGTGCAGCATCGATCTTAAGTAATCGCTCCAATGAAATCAGTGGCAACAGGCGATTGCGCAGTCTTAGTACTGGCTGATCATTAACATATTCAATCTCATTTTCTGAATCATTGGCGACACGCACCAACTCCAACACACTGAGCTGAGGAACGGCAAATTTATAGCCTTTAGTTTCGGCAATAAGGGCGGAAACTATGGCCAGTGTTAAGGGGATTTTGATTGTAAAAACGGAACCTTGGCCAAAGTTTGATTTCACATCAATGGTCCCACCAATTTTTTCCACATTGCTGCGCACTACATCCATGCCGACACCGCGGCCGGAAATGTTTGTAATCTTCTCAGCGGTCGAAAAGCCTGATTTAAAAATAAACTGATAGATCTGGCTATCAGACATACCTTCAAGCTGCTCAGCCGTTGCCAGCTTGTTGGCAATAGCTTTTGCTTTGATTTTATCGATAGGTAGACCACGCCCGTCGTCAGCAATCTCAATGATGATATGGCCCCCAGCGTGATACGCATTTAGAACAATTTTGCCGGTTTCTGACTTACCCGCCTGAATCCGTCCTTCGATCGTTTCGAGACCGTGATCTGCAGAGTTACGCACCATATGGGTGAGCGGATCTTTGATAAGTTCAATAACTTGGCGATCGAGTTCAGTTTCTGCACCAATCATTTCAAGCTCAACCTTCTTACCAAGCTCATGGGCTAAATCGCGTACCAATCGTGGCATTTTGGTCCACGCATTGCCGATTGGCTGCATACGCGTCTTCATAACACTTTCTTGCAGCTCTGATGTAATGTGGTTTAACCGCTGCAATGGCACAGAAAAAGCTGTCTCACCATTCTCGCGAATCATTTGCATAAGTTGGTTACGGGTGAGCACCAACTCACTCACCATGGTCATAAGATTTTCTAACAGTGCAACGTTCACACGAATTGTTTGTGTACTTAAGGAGGCATCCGCATCAGCTTTGATGGGGATCTTCTGTGCAGCTTTGTCCGCCGCTTTGGCCTCTTCTGTAGCAGCGCTAGCGGGAGTAGGGATGGGTTCTTTTACCGCCTGCACCTCTTCTTTTGGCGCTTCGGGCGTGGCAGGCTCTGCCGGTGGCTCTGCCGCAGGGGGTGACGTTACCTGCGTTTCTGCTGATTCTACTACTTGTTGTACTTCTGCAGCCGCTGGTGGGGCTTCCTGGATAATGTCTGGTGTTGTGATACTCTCTTCTGTCGCTGCATGGGCTCCCGCATCGCCCTGCTGGTTCGCCATTGCGTTTAACCGGTTAATCAGGTCTGTATCATCGCCTTCCGGCTCAGCTCCTGTCTCTGCTAAAGAGACCAAGATCATTTTGACAGCATCTATACATTCTAACACAATGGTAATGACATCAGGCGTGACCTCAATAACATTATCACGAATCTTGCCTAATACATTTTCTCCAGCGTGAGCTACTTTCTCGAGCCGTGGCAACCCAATAAAACCACACGTCCCTTTAATGGTATGAATAGTTCTAAAAATACTGCGCAATAATTCAGGATTATTGGGGTTCTTTTCAAGATTGACTAACTCATTATCAAGCTGTGCTAGATTTTCAGTTGACTCCGTTAAAAACTCGCCTAATAGATCATCCATGCTACTATTACCTAATACACTATCGTTTTCACCAACCTGCATCTTGATGGGGTCACCCACTAAGGTCAGGATATTTTTCTATTAAAAGGCAAAAAAATTAAAAACCGCTTAAAGATCTATTCTTTGCATTCTTAAGGGTCTCGTAACTTTTTTTTGTTTTAATGGCAATATTGATCCTTGGAGGAGATGAATGTCTGTAGATAGAAACATGCCAATTTTAGTTGTAGATGACTATAAAACCATGCGGCGCATTGTAATTAATCTCCTATCCCAAATAGGATTTACAAACATTGATGAAGCTGAAGACGGCAGCTCCGCTTTAGAAAAAATTAAAGGCAAAGAATATAAATTAATTTTTTCTGATTGGAATATGCAACCGGTCTCAGGGATCGAGTTTCTTAAGTCCACCCGTGCTTTGGATGCGTATAAAAGCACTCCGTTTGTTATGATTACCGCCGAAAGCACCACTGATAATATCATGGAAGCGAAAAATGCTGGGGTCACAAACTATATCGTCAAGCCCTTCACAGCGAATACCCTTAAAGCGAAGCTTGTCACTGTATTAGGAGAGTTTTAATATGTCTAAACCACAAGTCGATCCTGCAGTTCTCAATAAGCTCAAGCAGTTAATTAGTACGATTAATCGTTTAAAGACTCATCTCGCCACGCAATATCCTGGCATTGTTCATGAGCAATATATTGTTCCCGCTATTGATCAGCTGACCGCTATCGTGCATACAACCGAGGAATCGGTCATGAAAATTATCCAGTCTGCTGAGCAAATTGAGCAGATCTATGACCAAATTCCCACAGGCGCTGCTGACTACCTCCAGGACGTCGTAACACGCATCTATGAATCCAGTAATTTTCAGGACCTCAACGGTCAACGCATTGCGAAAGTCATTCATATTATTGAGCAAATCGCGCCCTTGCTCGCTGGCAAAGAGCCTACAAATACTGCCCCAACGAGCACCACGAACAGCGCTTTAAAAGGCCCTCAACTGCCTGGTAATGAGCCGAGTCAGTCGGATATTGATGCTTTGTTTAAGTAATCCCCGTTAAAAAGACGTCCGAGATTCTACATCGTCAAAGTTGCGCGCCGCGTGCTCAATGCTGACACAACTCCCCCTAACGCCATGAGCAAGGCCCCCAGCCAGATACACCACATTAACGGATTCCAGTAAATACGTATTTCCCAACGTTGATCACGCTGCTGGCCCAGAGCGGTATATAAATCACCTTTGAAGCCACGATGAATGGCCGTTTCCGTGGTATAGGTTTCGTGGACTGGAAAAAACCATTGCTCTGGTGTCAGCACCCAGCGGTTATGGCCTTGATGCACCTCAAGGTAGGCCCGACGAATCCCATAATTAGGTCCCTGGTCAAACTCAATCTTCTTAAGCTCAAGGTGATGACCTAGGACAGTGACGCTGCCTCCTACTGGCAGCACAGCTAGATACTCGCGCTGACCCGCTGTCTGTGCTGCCATCCCGACGATCGCAACGGCCAAACCCACATGACCAAGCATCATTCCCCATGGCTGAAAGCGCTGACGACGCCATGCCCTCACACTGTACCCTGCGACCCATACTGCCATACCATAACCAAGAGCGACCAGAACTTTAGTGTACACAAGTGCTATGCCAACTACCAAAAGCGTCAAAGCTGCAATCAAACCAGATAATGCGTTAGCGCCGATAGTCGCGGCCCATGACTGGCTTACGGACACCCCTAAAATCACCAGCATTAACAACATCAATGGCACAAATGTCACCACATAAAAGTCGGGCGTAATATTAATATGTAGATCAAACCACGCCGCCACAACTGGCGCGAGTGTCCCAATAGCCACTAATAACGCACTTATGAGCATAATCGCTACATGCGCCGCAATACCACGGTGACGTAACCACGCCCACTTTTCAGATGGCATCACCCATGTGCGCCAACCCACACCTAAGATGAGTATCATGATCGCCCCTAGGATTAACCCCAAGAGCTGACCACGTGTCGCATCTTGCGCAAAAGCATGTACAGACGTTACAGCTCCAGAACGAGTGAGGACCGTCCCTAACGTGCTTAAAGGAAAAACAAGTGCGGCAAGCCAGACACTGATCTTTGTTAAAGGCTGTTTATTCCTTACAGCTTGCACGCTATGCATCAAGGCTGTCAGGACAAGCCACGGCAACAGCGACGCATTCTCGACCGGGTCCCAAAACCACCAACCTCCCCAACCGAGTTCATTGTAGGCCCACAAACTACCGAGCGCAATTCCCCCTGTCGTAAATACCCAAATCCAGCGCACCCATGATTGTATCGCCTGCGCCCAGGTCGACAACTTTTCACCCGTCATGACAGCCCCCCATGCCCAAGATAAAAGCACAGCTGAGCCTACCAAACCCGCATACAACATCGGAGGATGGATGAGCAAACTTGGATCCTGTAGTAAGGGATTAATCCCTAATCCTTCTCTAGGTACGGGCCAGAAGCGGTTAAACGGATTGGCGGCGATTAAAATAAATCCCACAAATAGAGCGATCATATTGTTTTGGGCCCACAATGCCCAAGCTTGTGTCTTATAATCCCAGACGCGACTCAAAACCATCACGCCCGCGCTTAAACACAAGACCAGTAACCACAACAGCATTGAACCTTCATGGTTACTCCATACACCTGCAATCTTATAGATGAGCGGCTGTGTGGTTGAGACATTGTAAGCTACATTTGTGAGAGAGAAATCATGGGTAACATAACTCCATACCAAGCCCGCAAATGCCGCACTTGCAAGCATCGCCAACGTCACCCCTGCGCGCCGCATCATTATGGCTGCATTCAGCGCGGCACGCCGATAATATATCCACGGCATTAACACCCCGCAACACAGGGATAGGGCTAGCATTGTCCATAGGATTACATCACAAAGCGCGGGAATCATTCAATGACGCTCGCAACCGGAGCCTTCTCCCCGGGTTTCGGGGGGCGATAGTTTTCATCATGTTTGACTAAAAGCTTAGTCGCTTTGAAGACGCCTGTTTGTGGGTGCCAGTGGCCCTCGGCAACGACGCCTTGGCCGGCTCGAAATAATGCCGGCAACGCGCCCCGATACACAACAGGAATCGCTGCATCGGTATCCACAATCGTAAAGTAAACGTCATCTCCACTAAAACGTATACTATTTTTTGCGACGAGCCCTCCAAGACGCAGCACCTGAATCTTTGCAGATGCCGTGTCTTTAATCAACTCTGAAGGGGTTTGGAAAAACACAATCCCTTGGCGTAGTCCATATAAAATCAAACCAACACCAGCACTGAGCGCCACCGCCACTAAGAGTACAATTTTCAACCGCTGCCACACTTTTGGACTCATACGTCCCCCTGCTCTTTATTCAGTCGCCACGCACTAATAATCATCCATGCTATAATTGCTGCTGTGATCCCATAAGCAGCGATGATATATCCCCATTGTCCTGACACCATCATTGGGCCACCTCTGACATAAGCGCGACCCACGTCTGATACTGACGCCACACACGCGGCAGTCGCCATAGGATCAACCAACCGGCGAGCAACCCGTAGCCTAGGGCCATAATCAGCAATGGCCGAAGTAAGCTACTGTCAATGGCTGGTGAGGCTAACCGCCACACACTTGCCGGCTGATGCAGGGTATGCCACCAATTGACTGAGAACTTAATGATCGGCAAATTAATGGCACCGACGATGGCAGCAACGCTGGCCATGCGTCGACGCTGCTCATCAAACTGCCCGCTTTGCCCGAGGCTCACATAGCCAACGTACAAAACAAAGAGCAGCAACATTGACGTGAGGCGCGCGTCCCACACCCACCAGGTGCCCCACGTCGGCTTCCCCCAGATCGCACCGGTTATTAAGCTTGCGGCGCACAAGCCCATCCCAATTGGCGCCATAGCTTCTGCCCAAGCGCTCGCAAGTGGAAGTCTTGCCAAAACATAGATTAGGCTCATGAGCGCCATCAAAGCATATAACGCCAATGCCCACCAAGCCGCCGGCACATGCACATACATGATGCGCACCAACTCCCCCTGCTGATAATCCGGTGGCGAGATCAGCAACGCATCGCCAACGCCAATCGCCAACGTCACAAGCGCCAACCACCCTACCCAAGGCTGCACCTGACATACCCATCGCAAGACGGTCTTAGGTTGAAACCAGTGTTTTAATCCCCACACTTTAAACTCTTTTGATGTTGGCGTACGCTTTTCTTCAATTCGGCGCTTAAATCGGGGTAATCATTTTTGATCTTCTCAAGGGTGGTACAAGCTTTTGTCTTGTCTCCCATTTTTTCTAGAGCTTTGGCTAAGCCGAGCAAATTGTCCGGGCATTTCTTGCTTTTAGGAAATTTTTTGTACCCATTCATAAAGGTAACTGCCGCTTTTTTCGGTTGCGTCAACAATAGCTGACTCTCGCCAAGCCAGTAGTGTGCACTGGCGCCAAATACATCTTTGGGATACTCTTTGATAAAGTCCTTAAAAGCTTTTTCTGCAGCTGTATAATCGCCATTGTTAAAAAGATTTTTCGCATACGCGTACTTCTCTTTGTTATCCGCATCTGCGGAGGGCGGCGTCAACGCTTCTGCGTCATTCCCCATGTCTGCACTACTTGGCCCTTTGGTTGCTGCGGCGGCAACGACCCCGTCTGCAGGACTTGTGGTCGGAGTTGCGCTGGGGGGAACTGCGGTTAACGTCGTTGTTACCTCACGAAAACGCACCTCTAAATCATTTACTAAGCGATCATAATTTTGCTGCAACACCAAACACCGGTGATTCAACTGCTCCATCTGATTGTTAACCGCTTGCAGAGATTGCTCTAATTGTTCAATCCGGCTCACAAGCTTAGGGGCCAACGGCCGCCCACCAGAGCGACGTGTGTAGATATCAGCTGAGGTCTGTGCATCCTGCGCTACTTCCTCTGGAGAAGCGGCACCATCCGGCACATCATTATACTCAACAGCCCCAACTAAATTACCCCAGCTTAGGAGAATTATGAAAGTTAATATGGGTGTCGTTGTGCACTTCAACACTTTAGTCTTCCTTATTATTTAGTCCCCCACAGAACCTTGCGTTATATATATGCAATATTCTGTAAGTTCAATGTTCAAAATCTTGTGTATCTGTAAGACCGCAATCTTCAATTTATAGCTCAAACATCAACTAAGTAAGACTTTTTCACATTGAATTATTTAATTGTTTTCGCCTACGCCCTTTACCTTTTTGTATTTGAACTGGGTATATCCGTCCCTGTATTATACACGTCTCTCCAATTCTACCAAATAAAATCCTTTATTGCTGGGGATATCTAAAGCTTTAGCTCCTGAGCTTGCAACCGACGCAATTCGTCACGCAAGCGCGCTGCTTCCTCAAAATCGAGAGTCTCAGCCGCGGCGCGCATCTGTTTTTCGGTTTTCATAATTAAGCTGCGCAGCTCGGCTGGGGGGAGCATTGGCGCACCGTCAGGAATCGCCGCATGGGCGGACGGCGCCTCAATGGGCAGAATCTGCGCTAATGCCTTTTGCACACCCATGGGTGTAATGCCATGCGCCTCGTTATAGGCCTGTTGTTTATGGCGTCGTCGCTCTGTTTCTTCCAAAGCCCCCGCCATTGACGGCGTTATATGGTCAGCATAAAGAATCACTCGGCCTTCCACATGGCGTGCCGCCCGCCCAATCGTCTGAATCAATGAAGTTTTAGAACGCAAAAACCCCTCTTTGTCCGCATCTAAAATCGCGACTAAGGCACATTCTGGGATATCCAATCCCTCGCGCAGGAGGTTAATCCCGATCAAAACGTCGAACCCTCCTGCGCGTAAGTCCTGGATGATTTGGATACGCTCTAGTGTATCGATATCGGAGTGCATATATTTGGCTTTTACGCCCGATTCAAAAAAGTATTCTGATAACGCTTCAGCCATTTTCTTCGTTAGCGTTGTCACCAGCACACGCTGCTGCTTGGCAGCGCGTTGACGACATTCGTCAATCAAATCATCGATCTGCCCTTTAGTCGGACGCACTTCGCACATGGGGTCAACTAAGCCTGTCGGGCGAATGACTTGTTCGACAAAGACTCCCTGTGTCTGCTGCAATTCCCACGGCCCAGGGGTTGCTGAGACAAAGACGGTTGTTTGCCGCAGCGCATCCCATTCTTCAAACTTCAAAGGACGATTGTCTGCGCATGACGGCAAGCGAAAGCCGTGAGCCGACAGCGTGGCTTTGCGCACCGCATCACCACGATACATGCCGCCCAGCTGTGGGATGGCCACATGGCTTTCATCAACAATGACCATCCCGTTCTTTGGTAAATATTCAAACAACGTCGGTGGCGGCTCACCTGGCGCCCGCCCTGAGAGATAGCGCGAATAATTCTCAATGCCAGCACATGACCCTGTTGCCGCCATCATCTCTAAATCAAAGGTAGTCCGTTGCAAGAGTCGCTGCGATTCTAGCAGTTTACCTTCTGCTTCGAATTGCTTCAGCCTCTGATCAAGGTCAATTTTGATTTGCTTTAAGGCTTGTTGCATCGTCGGTCCAGGCGTCACATAATGGCTGTTGGCATAGATCTTCACGGCGTCTAAAGTCATCACCGATTCACCGGTGAGTGCATCAATTTCTGTGATCGCCTCGATCTCGTCCCCAAACAATGAAATATGCCAAGCCCTGTCTTCATAATGCGCCGGAAAAATGTACAAGCTGTCCCCACGCACTCGGAAAGTACCTCGACTGAGCATCATATCATTGCGCTTATACTGTAAGGCCACGAGCCGTTGCAATAATTCCCGCTGATCAATCCGGCCGCCCCTAGTCAGGGTGATCACCATCTGACTATAGGTTTCCACAGACCCAATACCGTAAATACATGACACGCTCGCCACGATAATAGCATCTGTTCTCTCAAGCAAAGCCTGGGTCGCCGCATGGCGCAACCGGTCAATCTGATCATTGATTGTCGCCTGTTTCTCAATGAATGTGTCTGTACGTGGCACATAAGCTTCTGGCTGATAGTAATCGTAGTAAGAGACAAAATACTCAACAGCGTTATTTGGGAAAAAGCTTTTCATCTCGCCATATAACTGTGCTGCTAAGGTCTTATTGGGAGCAATAATAATCGCGGGCCGCTGGACACTCGCAATCACATGCGCCATTGTAAATGTCTTGCCCGATCCTGTGACGCCGAGCAACACTTGATTGCGGTCCCCTGCCGCGATGCCCTTGACAAGCGCTTTGATCGCTTGCGGCTGATCACCCGAGGGATTAAATGTAGATTCTATTTCAAACATATTCTTTGTGCATTATCTTCTTCTCAAAAAACCAAGAATTATCTTGGTTTCCTGGGATATTTCAGCGTGCTGTCGCTAACACCTGATCAATCTCATGAATCAGTTCTTTAAGATGGAATGGTTTTGAGAGCAGCGTGACATGTGGACTGACTTGCTGGCGGCATTTTGTAATCATTGCCGAAAAACCGGTAATAAACACAACGTGCAAATTCGGTATTATCTTCTTAGCCTCTGTTGCCAGCGTAATCCCATCAACAATGGGCATATGGATGTCTGTAATCAGGATATCAACAGCGTGCTGCTGTAAAGACTCTAAACCCGCTTGGCCATTATCAACTGATTGCACGACATGACCCGCCCTCACCAACGCATGACAGACAAAGCTTCGTAAGCTTTCATCATCTTCAGCAACAAGGATTTTAGCCATTTTAATACCCCATTAAAAAGACGCTCTGAGGCTTCGCTCGCTGCGCTGCGACAAAGGGCAAGCGAGGATCAAGACGAAGAACTCTATTCCTTAGGTGACAGGAGAGCCTGCAACTCACCGTTCTGGTACATCTCTTTTACGATATCACATCCACCAATAAATTCACCTTTTATATACAACTGCGGGATGGTCGGCCATTGCGTGTACTCCTTAATGCCCTGACGCATATCTTGATCTGCCAGCACATTGACGCCTTTAAATTCCACGCCCAACCGCTGGAGGATCACTGCCACCGTTGCTGAGAATCCACACATCGGCATGTCTGGCGTGCCTTTCATAAATAGAATCACTGGATTTTGCTCAATTAATTCGCGAATTTGTGCAAAAATATTTGGTTCAGTCATACGTTTTCCTCAACACTTGTCTCAATTGATAATGCATGTAGCTCGTTGCCCATGCGTGTTCCTAACGCCTGATACACCATCATATGTTGGCGGATTTTCGGCAGCCCCTGAAAGGCCTGCGCCATCACGCGCACCGCATAATGGTCTCCATCACCGCGCAGATCTTGGATGGTGACACGCGCCCCAGGAATGCCAGACTCTATCAAGGCAATAATATCGTTGGCTGCCATAGGCATTTTACGCACCCTCCTGTTGCTTGACTGGACCATTAGGTAAAACCTGCAGTCGGTGGGCGATTTCGTAGTACCCTTGCTCCCCCGTAGCAGACAAGTTTACGTGAGTTTGCGCATCCCAAACTTGGAGCGTATCCGGCGTTAATCCTTCACAGATAATAACCTGATCTTCTTCGCCCCCATGATAAAAGCGACCAAAGTGCAATGTAAAATTAACGAGTAATAACCCTATGGCAGCGAAGTATCCGCACAAGAAATCATTCGCACGTAAAGCGATCGCCTGCATTGACTCGACCTCATTCTCATCAGCCCATTCCAGCAAGCTAATACTTTCGGGGCTCAGGACCTTAGGCGTATCAGTATAGCGGACGCTGGCAAGCTCTAGCAAGGCGCGCGGCAATCTTGTCCCCACCGGCAGGCCTAGGATGGGAGTCAACGCATCATCAACCATATTATACACGTTTACTTGTAATCCTAGCGGCTCTGTGATGCGCACGAGTTGCTCACGCATATTTAAGGTGCGGAGAAAGTAGGTGGGCAAGCCAATCTCATTGAGATGCGTCAGCAACTTTTGTGAAATCCGTCCATTAATAATACCATGGCCATTAGTAACTTTTAAGTCTGGGTTGGCGGCCACAAAGTCTTTAAAGTGGTGCACCGCTGTTCCTGGTTCCGGACCTTCATAAACAATTTTTTCTGGCCCCTCATAGACGGGCCGACGACAAAATATTCCCATTTAGCCCTCCTTAACACTTTGAGTTGACGACTCAGAGACTGTAAAAATTTCATAACCTGTTTCGGTAACTGCTAGAGTATGCTCAAACTGCGCTGATAGTGATCCGTCCTTTGTCACCGCTGTCCAGCCATCTTTTAAGATTTTTACAGCATACTTGCCGGTATTAATCATTGGCTCAATTGTGAAAAACATGCCCGGCTCAAAGCGTGGCCCTGTACCGGCTCGACCATAATGCAGAACATTCGGCGCATCATGAAACACACGCCCAATGCCATGGCCACAAAAATCACGCACAACAGAAAACCCGTGGCGCTCAGCATGAGTTTGTATAGCTTGGCCAATATCCCCAAAGTGCCCGCCTGGCCTGACAACTTCAATCCCGCGCATCATGGCCTCATAGGTCACCTGGATAAGTTTTTGCGCATACGGCTTAATTTTACCAATAGTAAACATGCGGCTGGTATCCCCATACCAGCCGTTCAAGATAACCGTCACATCAATATTAACAATGTCGCCATCTTTCAAGGTCTGCTCTCCAGGAATACCGTGGCAGACAACTTCATTAATCGAGGTACAGATAGATTTAGGATATCCCCGATATCCTAACGGCGCCGGCGTGGCCCCATGGTCAAGGATATAGGCATGGCATAACGCATCTAACCGCTCGGTTGTAACCCCGGCGGCGACAAATGGCGCAATATACTCAAGGACTTGCGCAGCCAATCGCCCAGCTGCCCGCATGCCTGCAAACGCAGAAGCTTCATGGATGGGGATCTTGTCTTCAAGGTCAAGGTCAGCGTCTATCTGATACATCACAATCTATATTCCTCTATTGGCAGCGGTTGCTGCAACCGAATCTCATCACGTGATACCTCACACTGATATGCGAAGAATTTTACGCCCGCCTCGTCTGCCGCCTTGGCCGCGGCCGCGTAGATAGGGTCTAGATGACTCGCCACACCAAAGCTGCGACAATCTGACCGCTGCACCACATAAATTACGGCTGTCTTCGTTCCCAACATAGCGAATTTAGTTAAGGTATACAAGTGTTTCGTGCCACGCGCCGTCACACAATCAGGAAATAAGGCCGTTTCTCCTTCACGCAGATGCACATTCTTTACTTCCAGATACGTGACGCTTCCATCGGCATGGGTTAAACAAAAATCGACGCGCACACCCGGCGCAATCCCCACTTCTGGCACCACAGTGGTATACTCCGCAACCTCAGGCAAAGCCCGAGCTAGGAGCGCTTCTGCCACCAGCTTATTAGGGCGGGTCGTATTCACACCAACGAAGCCCCCCTCTGGCGCCTCTGCTAACTCCCAGGTCCAAGCTAATCGCCGCGTTAAACTGGGCGACTTACTCAGCCAAATACGCTGCCCCTCCGCAAGAACTGAGCTCATGCGGCCGGGGTTTGGGCAGTGCGCGGTCACGATCTGACCGTCTTCAAGCTGGGCATCCACAAAAAAGCGTTTGTAGCGTTGCACTAAACGTGCTTCAATAAGAGGTGGTAATTGCATACCCCATTTTGTGACCTAATTAGGACGATTTGTCAACTCTTATGATTGTAAGAACAGCGGCTATTATTATTATCGGCAACGAAGTCCTGTCTGGGCGCACCCAAGATAAGAACTTTGCGTTTATTGCCGAGCGACTGGAAAGTGCCGGCATTGACGTGCGCGAAGGTGCCACCATTCCTGATGACAGACAGACAATCATTAATACCGTGCACCGCCTGCGCCCTCACACCTACATCGTGACCACAGGGGGCATTGGCCCAACCCATGATGACATCACCGCCGAAGCGATTGCCGCCGCGTTTAATACCCCCTTTGCCCTGAATCCTGAGGCCGTTAAGCTGCTTGAAGCCTATTACAGCGCTGAGCAGCTCAATCCCGCGCGACTGCGTATGGCGCATATCCCCGTTGGCGCCAGCTTAATTCGCAACCCGGTGAGCCAAGCCCCGGGGTTTAAGCTCGAGAACCTCTTTTGTTTGGCGGGCGTGCCGACAATCATGCAGGCGATGATGGATGATGTCATGACACACATCGAGCCCGGCACCCCCCAACAGACCGTAGTCATTGACAGTTTTTTGCCAGAAGGACTCATTGCGTCAGATCTAAGCGCTGTGCAAGATCAATACCCAGAGGTCAGCATCGGCAGCTACCCTTCTGTATTTCAAGGCAAGCATCACACACGCCTCCTCCTACGGAGCCGAAACCGTGACGCGCTGCAGGCTTGCGCAGACTCGGTAAACGCGTTCATCGGTCGGCTTAGCAGCTAATATTGTGAGTGCACTCCGCCCCTTTAACGCCCCATTAATCCTTCAGCGCTATTCTGAAAACGTTTTCAACTTCTGGAGGGTTTTATGAATAAAACAACAAGTCTTTGGCTGATCTCTGCCCTGATGAGCAGCATCCTGCAAGCCCATGCTGGCCGGCCATCTTCACCCGCACCCGCACCGACACCAGAGCCGCAACAATCGCCGGCTCCCGCTAATACACCCGACACGAATCCCTCTAGCCCCACGCCGGCCACCACACCTCAAGGTTCAGGCCCGACTACCGTCACAGACAACACCAGCACCACCCCACAACCTGGATTCTTAAGCACATCCACTGGCCAAGCAACCGCGATTGTAGGCGGGCTCGCCACGCTCGGCGTTGGTGCTGTCGCCGCGAAAAAGGGAATTGAGGCAGGCGTGAAGAAATATAAGGGGTGGAAGGCGGAGAAGGCGCAGCAGGAGGCGTTCAAGGCCAGGGTAAACTACTTAAGTGCAGTGACGTTGGACGAGAGCCATCCTATGAAAGCAAATCTCGCCAAGTTAGTAGATCACTTGCAGAAGGGTGCTCAAGATGGGGCTTACTTTAACGACATACCCAACGCAACCGCAGCACACAAAATTGCCGAGGACCTGCTTAATCATGAGCAAACACCAAAAGGGATCAAAGAACATCTCGAACCTATCATAGCTCACCTAGAGAGCAAAGTATTCGTGCACTTCAAATCCTTGCAATAACATAAGCGTGTCGCTGGGGGGTTCTGGGATGATGGGGCGTTTTGAGGTGACAAGGGCCATCGCCGGTTTTCGAGAGATTCTGAGCTTTTAAACCTTTCAGCGCTAGTCTAGAGAGGGTTTCAACTTCTGGAGGGTTTTATGAATAAAACAACAAGTCTTTGGCTGATCTCTGCCCTGATGAGCAGCATCCTGCAAGCCCATGCTGGCCGGCCATCTTCACCGGCATCACCGACACCAGAGCCGCAACAAACACCCACAGCAGACCCTGGCTCTGCGACACCGCCGACCACACCCCCATCTTCGGGGAACACCCCTCCTGCAGATCAGAATACCACCGCACAACCAGGATTCTTGGACACTACCGATGGCAAAACAACCGCCGTTATAGGCGGGCTCGCCACGCTCGGCGTTGGTGCTGTCGCCGCAAAGAAGGGATATAATTATTATCAACAGAAGAAGCGGAAGCAGCAGTGGGAAGCACTTGACAATTTTGAGGCTGGGATATCGTATTTCCAGGGATTGAGGTTTCCATCGAAATGGACGCATATCATAAGCACTGCAGAGGCGTTATCTGAGCATTTCAATCAGCATAACGAAAATGACGATTACTTTGACGATCGAGAGAAGGCAAGAGAGGCGCATGACCTTGCCACAACCCTCTTACAACGTCAAGATTTCAAACCTAAAACCAAAACCCATCTCAGAAATATCATAACTTACCTAAAAAGCAAAATATAGAGTGCCAAAAGCAAGAGCTCAAGGAGCTGCTGCGTAACAATCAAGCATTCGACAAGAATGCTGACAACCTATGAGATGCGCTCGAAAAGATTCCTATCCCAGCTCAAAGCGCACTCCCCCGCAAAAGCTCCGAGACACAACCCAGCCATCTGTGACGTTTTAGGTTGCTATTTAAGTGTCGTATTCAGGCAAGATGAGGGATGTGTCCGGGTGGCATCATAAGAACTGCTTGACTTTTAATTTAATGGATATTATAATATCTATTATATAAATATTATACATATAAGGGATATTATGGTATCAATTAATATGATAACGCCCAGTGAAATGCAAAAGCAGTTAGCAAGCAGAGCGCGTGAACTGCGGCTTGAACTCAATTTAAGCCAGCAAACCTTATCAAAAAAGTCGGGGGTCAGTTATGGCTCGTTAAAAAAGTTTGAGCAAACCGGACAAATATCTTTGGAATCGCTGCTTAAACTGGCTGTGATACTTGGGTGTATGGATGATTTTAATGCCCTGTTTGTGCATAAGAGCGCCGAGAAAGCTTTATCGCTTGATGAGCTGATTGATGATGGCAAAAGAAAACGGGGTAGAAAATGAGCTTCTCAACTCAAAATCTTGTTTATGTGTATTATCATGGCTCTCCGCATAAGATACTCATGGGAAGATTATTGCTGAAAAACAGGCAGATCTTTTTTGAATATGATACGGCTTTTATTAAAACAAGTCTTGAGTTATCGCCTTTCAAACTCCCTCTTAAAGCCGGCGTGATAGAATCTACTGATCGTACCTTTGAAGGCTTGTTTGGCGTGTTTAATGACAGCGTGCCCGATGGTTGGGGGCGATTACTTCTAGACCGAAAATTGATGAATGCAGGGCTAAATCCAGGCAGCCTTTCACCGCTTGATCGTCTTTGTTTTGTAGGAACAAACGGTATGGGAGCTTTATCTTATGAACCTGAAAATCCAAGCACCATCTCTCATATCACCAATGACTTAGATGAAATTGATAGCGAAATACAAGCAACCTTAGATGAAAATGATACTTATGTGGATGATTTGCTTGTTTTAGGAGGATCTTCAGCAGGGGCGCGTCCTAAAGTTTTACTCCATATTGAGGGCGCGGATTGGTTGATTAAGTTTAGATCTCAGCTCGATCCCAAAGATATCAGCGCTATTGAATATGCCTATCACCTCATGGCCATCGATGCTGGACTCATTGTGCCCGAAGCAAAGCGCTTTCCTTCAAGAACAGGCTTGGGGTTTTTTGGTGTTAAACGGTTTGATAGAAACGGTGATAGCCGTATTCATATGCATACAATTGCAGGTCTCCTCCATGCCGATCACAGGGAACCTTCCCTTGATTATGAAAGCATCATGAAAGCAACCCTATATTTAACAAAAGATATCAGGCAATGTGAAACCCAATTTAGAAATGCGGTTTTTAATGTTTTAAGTCATAATCGGGACGATCATTCAAAAAACTTTTCGTTTTTAATGGACCAGCACTGTAATTGGACCGTATCGCCAGCTTACGACTTAACTTTTTCCTCAGGCCCTTCGGGTGAACATTCGACGATGATTATGAGCGAAGGGAAAAATCCAAATAAAGCACATTTGTTAAAACTTGCAGGCACCTGCAATATCAAGCAAGATAAGGCGTTAGAGATTATCCATCAGGTTCTAGCGGCAACTGAGAAATGGGATGCTTTTGCCGGTGAAGCTGGTGTTTCTAAGGTTCAAACTAAAAATATTGGAGAAGCTTTGCGTAAGATTCGTAAAAACTCCGGCATCTAATCATTGTCACTTGGTTTTTCTTGCCCAAGCACGATTTTGCTGCAAAAGGAGAGTGTTCAAAGAACTGTGTCAAGAGACTACCTTGGGACAACGGGGGGTCGAAACACCTCCTGACCCTTTAACGCCCCATTAATCCTTGGACACTATTCTGAAAATATTCTCAACTTCTGAAGGTTTTTATGTACAGGTACACCAGTCTTTGGGTCATTGCCGCCCTGATGAGAAGCATCCTGCAAGCCCATGCCGGCCAGCCATCAACATCCGCACCGCCGCCGCCACAGCCGCAGCAATCGCCGGCTAGCCCTGACCCTGCCACGCCGACGACCAGCCCGACAAATACGCCCCCATCTTCGGGGAACGCCACTCCTGCAGATACCAGCACCACCCCACAACCTGGATTCTTAAGCACACCCACTGGCCAAGCAACCGCCGCTATAGGCGGGCTCGCCACCCTCGGCGTTGGTGCTGTCGCCGCAAAGAAGGGATTTGAGGCAGGCGTGAAGAATTATAAGGGGCGGAAGGTGCAGCAGGAGCAGGAGCTGGATCAGCGGTTGAGAGAGAAGGAGACGAACAAGCAGAAGCAGCAGGAGGCAGCGAAGGAGCAGGAGAAACTGCAGGCGCAGGCGGCAGCGAAGAAGCAGGAGAAGCACATAGCTTGGTTAGCGGAGGAGCAGGGGAGGCTGGTGAAGGCGGCAGAAGCGGAGGCGCAGGAGAAACTGCAGAAGGAGGAGGTAGCGAAGGAGCAGGAGAAGGAGAAGCTGCAGAAGGAGATAGATAAGCTACTTCCTCTTTCTCCTCATCACAGCGCTCCTCACCCCGTCCCATCTGAGACTAAGGACCAGAAGAAGCAGAAGCAGGAGAAGCAAGAGAAGAAGGAGAAGCAGGAGAAGCAGGGGAGGCTGGTGAAGGCGGCAGAAGCGGAGGCGCAGGAGAAACTGCAGAAGAAGCACATAGCTTGGTTAGTGAAGGAAAACATATATCCTTCGAAGCAGCACTTAGAGAATTTGGATCTCTCAAAAAACCCGGACGTGACAAAGGCTCAAGAAGCACGACGGCAGTTATTATGGCATCTCGGTCAGGATGTTTTCTATTACGATCACTTTAAGAAGCCAGAGAATCTCGTGGCAGCAAAGAATTATGCACAGACCCTCGTCGAAAAAATCCACTCTTCAGATTCTACGACTCACAATCATCTCAAAAAAATCATAGAGCACCTAAATCAAAGAGCGGAGACACACACAGCACACCCACTACCTCCAAAATCAGAATAACCAAACCAACTCCCTTAAAATTCCAGAGGTGCCACCCGAATGTCTCTGGGGTTTGGGCGCCATTGAGCGTTTCTAGGTAAATATTGCCCTAGGTATTTCTCAACACAAGGTATTTCTTAACACACTCTGACCCTTTAACGCCCCCTTAATCCATGCGTGCTATTCTGAAAACGTTCTCAACTTAATGGAGGTTTTTATGAATAAAACAAGGAGTCTTTGGGTCATTGCTGCCCTGATGAGCAGCATCCTGCAAGCCCATGCTGGCCGGCCATCTTCACCCGCACCTACACCTACACCGACACCACAGCCGCAGCAGCAGCCGGCTCCTGCTAATACACCGGACACGAATCCTTCTAACCCTCCACCGGCTAATGCACCCCAAGGTTCAGACACTACTCCCACCACAGACAACACCAACACCCAACAATCTAACTTCTTGAGCACTACCGGTAGGCAGGCAGCTGCGACTGTGGGCGCACTCGGTGCAGCGGGTTTATTAGCTATTGGCGGCGTTAAAGTCGGACAGTATGCTATAAACCAAAATCGTAAGAAGCAGGCGCGTAAGGAGGTGCCTGAGGTAGAAAGTTTGGAGACCCCCTCAATCGAGACAGAGGCAGTGGCCTTCCATCTAGATAGTCAAAACTTCCACACGACAAAAGACGCCTTGTTAGGATCTCTTGATACACTTCAGCCTAATCAGGAATTGCAAAAAAATGAAAAATTTTCCGAAGCAAAAAGTGGCCTTTCAACTGCTCTCAAATCAGCGAATCATACCGAATATAACCGTGTGATACACGAGCATTTAGAGACAATCCTTGAGTTGGGACATTTTAATAATCCACACGAGAAACAACATTTTGAGAAACTTAACCAGCACTATAGTGCCCTACAAAAGCTAAAAAAAACCCTAAGAGGCTCAACCCACTAAAAGCACAACAATAGAACCCCAGAGACAAGTCCAGCTTTTCTCTGGGGTTTTTGGTTGGATGAACGTTGTGAGGCTGATGTTGCCTTATTGATTTTTTCTGACCGATTGTAGGACTTTAACTAACCATTAACCATGTAACAGTATTCTAGAAACATTATAAACTTATGTAGGTCTCTATGTCTAAAAAAACAAGCCTTTGGCTGATCGCTGCCCTGATGAGCAGCATCCTGCAAGCCCATGCTGGCCGGCCATCTTCACCCGCACCGACACCTGCACCGACACCACAGCCGCAGCAGCAGCCGGCTCCTGCTAATACACCGGACACGAATCCTTCTAACCCTCCACCGGCTAATGCACCCCAAGGTTCAGATACCAACAATCCTACAGACCCCGCAAACACCCCACAATCTGGATTCTTGAGCACAACGACTGGCCAAGCAGCTGTGGGTGTGGGGGCAATCGGTGGAGCGGGTTTGCTATCACTCGGTGGATATAGTATATATAAAGGTGTAAAAACAAGGAATTCATCAAATAACCAGAACGCGCCAACGGCAGATATACCGGCACCGTCGTCAGTAGCGGTGACACCAAGCAATCCACAGCCACCGGCAAAGCCACTGACAACGGCCCTTCTAGGTTTAAAAGATTTACAAACGGAAGCTCAGATTGTATTGGAGCACTTTAACCAGTATCCACTAACAAATTCAGGCGGCTCTTTCAACACGACTCATAAGGAGAATGCAATGTATGCCATGACTCACCTGAATGTTTTAGCAAAAGCAACCGATCTTGATGTCGTGGGCGAGATCGAGCAAACAGCTGATCATACCAAATTAGCCGCGGGTTTCTCGCAACTCGAGCTACATGTCTCCAACAAACACATCACCAATGGCGAGTTTACGAAAGATCGGGTGGAAAAATTACAAAAGCATTACACAACCAAAGCGTCTCTATCGGTATCTAAAACTACATACTCATAGACTAACTATTCATTGAATTAAAGAAGTCCGCGTTACTCTTAGTGCCGCTCAGTTTTTCGATCACAAACTCCATCGCATCGACAGTTTCCATCGGAATCACGACGCGACGCAGAGCATGGACTTTACGCAGGTCACCTTCGGGAACCAGGAGTTCCTCTTTGCGCGGCCCGGGCTATTAAAATGTGGATAACTTTTCCAAGTTATCACACAATTTAACAGCCCCAGAAACAGCATCTTTCTTATTTGACACAGTTAATTGAACACTCCCTATAAAAAATATGGCCGCCAGCCCAATAAGCCCTGCGGAATACAATGGACAACTCCACAGCAATATAAAAAGCATGGTGATTTTACGAACCATTCTGCACATGAAGCCCATCTCAAAGCGCTGCATAACCACTATGAAGCTCTAAAATCAGCTAAGTGATAAATAACTTTAGAACCCCAGAGAAAGGCGTGCGCTGTCTCTGGGGTTCTTGTTGGTGTTGGCGTTGTGAGGCTGATGTTGCCTTATTGATTTTTTCTGACCGATTGTAGAATTTTAACTGACCATTAACCATGTAACAGTATTCTAGAAATGTTATAAATTTATGGAGGTTTCTATGTCTAAAAAAACAAGCCTTTGGCTCATCGCCGCCTTGATGAGCAGTGTCCCGTATGCCTATGCTGGCAGACCATCTAGCCCGGCGCAGCAGCAGCCGGCTCCTGCTAATACACCCAACACAAATCCCTCTAGCCCGACGCCTGGCACGACACCACAATCGTCAGATAATAACAATTCTGCAGATCAGAATAATGCCGCACAACAACCTGGATTCTTAAGCACAACCGAGGGCCAAGCAGCTGTGGTTGTGGGCTCAGCCGCCGCTACGGGTTTGACAACATTTGGTATATATCAAGGTATAAAAAGAATGAATTCATCAAATCACCAGAAGACGCCAACTGTATTGGAGACAAGAAGAAATCCACAGCCAGGGGGAACGGGAACGTTGTCAAATCCACAGGGACAGGGACAGCCACCGGTAAAGGTAGTAGGAGCACCACAGGGACAGCCAAAGGTAGTAGAAGCACCACAGGTAAAGGTAGTAGAAGCACCACAGGTAAAGGTAGTAGAAGCACCACAGGTAAAGGTAGTAGAAGCACCACAGGTAAAGGTAGTAGAAGCACCACAGGTAAAGGTA
>JBILKX010000012.1:0-34305 GCA_044376435.1 Alphaproteobacteria bacterium
AAACTCAAGCATTTCCGACGCGTTGCAACCCGTTATGACAAAACTGCTTCGGCTTATCTTGCTTTTGTCCTCCTTGCTGGAATCTTCCTATGGCTCAGATAATATGTCGACACATCCTAACCAAAGGTTAAATTTTTTATACAACATAGAACCTCGATAACTTCATAACCTTTCTAGGGTATACCTAAAGCGTTAACGGGGGGTTACAAGAATCAAAGATATGGGTACGCTGGGCACGAAGTTAAATAATTTAGCATGTGTCTGTGAGCATAGAAAAAGCGCTTAGAAAAACTTCTAAGCGCTTTTTCAAGAATGCTATAGTAAAAATTACTATTAAGCAGCAGAATCATCCACTGTTGTAACAGCAGCACGATTCTGAACATGCACTTCACTGGTGTCACCAAATGCGAGAGGATGATCTTTACCCCAGCTGTGTGTTCTAATGCGTCCACCATCAACGCCCAAGGCAACCAGGTAGTTGCGAGAAGCGTTCGCACGGCGATCACCAAGACCCAAGTTGTACTCACGGGTACCACGAGTATCACAATGTCCGTTAATTACAACCTTAACACCATTGTTTGTTTGTAACCAAGCAGCTTGCTTGTGGAGTGTTTCTTTAGCTACTTCAGATAAGTGAGACTTATCGAAATCAAAGTGTACACGATCACCAATATTTTGCTGTAGATCAGCATTTGATCCTGGTACAGCACAATTTTCGCCGTTCATATCAGCACCAGATGTGCTCATACCGTATTCTGATGTTTTATCGCCGCAAGCGCTCAGCAACGTTGCTGCTGCCATCAAAGCTAGATAATAATTCTTGTTCATACAAAGTTCCCCTTTTTAAAAAAAGACATCGAAGCCACCTAATGCTCGAGAGGCCCCTTAAAGATTGTAACATAATGGTTAAGTTAAACAACACACGTTTTTGGACCATGTTAGCTAGATTAGCTAAATTATGTTATAAATTGGTAAAAATGGATAATCAAGTTCTGTTTTTATAAAAAAGTAAAAGTTTTTTTATCCTGTTACCGTAGAGACACATTAAGTTGAGAATATGGGGAATAAAAATAAGGGGGTCAATGGCCCCCTTTTTAGTTTATGAGATATTTACCTTAACGGGAGGTAACCTCATAGTGTGTTTTATTAATAACACGGAAATTACAAACCTTTTATCTTCAATTTTAGTAAAATGCAAGCATTTATAGTTTTATTTTTTCAAAGTTAAGATTTTGAAAGATAGTATCTTTAATTTTAAGTGCTCTCCACAGAGTCGTTTTTACCATTGCAGCACGGCGTAACAACCCTAGATTCAGCTGGCTTTTAAGGCGATTGCTGTGCTAAAAGGCAAATTTAACTGAGTCCATACACATTTTAAAGCTGCGACAAACGCCTCAATCATCTGAGGTGTATGAGCTGGTGACACCGTGAGCCGCAATCTTTCAGTGCCTAAGGGTACGGTTGGATAGTTGATGGGCTGTACGTACATACCGTGGTCATGCAACAAGAGATTCGCTACTTCTCGGCAGAGATGTGCTTCACCAATGATAATAGGCACAATATGGCTTGCACTGGGGGTATAGGGTATTTGCGCGATTTTAAGATGTTCTTTCAGAAGGTTGACACGCTCAAAAAGCTGAAAACGGAATTGATGATGGTGTTTAATCTTGTTAAGACTGGTCAGCGCTCCGACCATAAGCGCAGGCGGTAAGGCAGTTGTAAAGATGAAAGGCGAAGCGTAACTGCGAATAAAATCAACGATTGCAGCGCTGCCAGCAACATATCCGCCGATCAAGCCAAAGCTTTTACCCAATGTTCCTTGAATGATATCGACCTGATCTGCAACGCCCATTGCTTGCGCAACACCAGCGCCATCAGCTCCGTAGAGACCTACGGCATGTACTTCATCCAGATAAGTCAGGGCATTGTATTTTTTAGCAAGCGCAACAATATCATTGATGGGGGCAATATCGCCGCCCATAGAATACACCGACTCAAACACGATGATTTTAGCTTGGTTCACATCTTCTTGCGCGAGAAGCGATTCAAGGTGAGCAAGGTCATTATGCCGGAAGACATGTTTTTTTGCTCGGCTGTAACGAATACCGTGAATAAGCGATGCATGATTATGGGCGTCTGAAAAAACGACACACCTTGGTAGATGGGTAGCTAGAGCGCAAAGAGCTGCTTCATTAGCGACATAACCAGAAGTAAAAACCAACGCTGCCTCTGTGGTGTGGAATTCGGCAAGGGCTTGCTCAAGGCGTAGATGATGGTAAGAAGTGCCCGAAATGTTACGCGTGCCGCCAGCCCCAGCCCCACACTCACTCATCGCCTGACTAATTGCTGCAATAACCTCTGGGTCTTGCCCCATACTAAGGTAATCATTACTGCACCAGACAATGATAGGCTTTTCTTCTAGGCCATTTTTGAGCTTCGCATGTGGAAACGCGCCACAAGTCCGTATTATATTCGTAAAGTAACGATAACGACCATCGTGCTTGAGCTCAATTAGTTTATCTGAGAAAAAACTTCTATAGTCCATGAATCCATCTAAATTTTCTTATTACAGTACAAGAATCAGATAATTATTTTCAATCTTTTTTATTAATGTACCTAATGCAAATGAAAAAGTAGATTTTTGAGTGAAAATAAAAACCAGAGCAAAGGCCCTGCCGGTGTGGCGAATAATAAGGTTGACATTGTGTAAATCATTTTAGTAAAATTTAAAAAGTCCCTCCTAGAATGAACCCCCAGTTTCAGCTAGGGGGGGCGATCAATAAGAAAATTTCTATCATAACAAGGTTTCGAAGAGAGAAATGTTGAAATTAAGTATATCACTTTTTATTAAGGTGACCACGGTTGTACTAATCTTGGCTTCGCAGGCTAGTGCGATGGAGATGCTGAGTTACCTGTATCCCCCCACTTCTACCCCAATCGTCATGCCTGTCGAGCCGCAGTGTGATCCCCTATTTGAGAAAATTCCCGTTAAGCTTTTGCCTGAAAATTTTTATTATGATGAAAAAATTCCGATCCCATCAGCGCATAGTCGTGTATGTATTTACCCGTACAGTAAGGGTTTTTATAATCAATATAAAACGCTCTTTAACCCTATTCTGCTAAAACTCACTCTACAGGAAATGCTATCAGACAAGACGACAAAGCCTGATTACTTTGTACTGGGGAAAACAAAATTTTGGAATGAATTGATAAATAATGAAGAAATAAAAAAGGCTTTTGACAAAGGGTTTCGCGACCTAAATGGAATGCAGGCATTGGGGGTGGTTTTATTGATGGTTATACATCAAATGGAGCGTGAATGGTTAGGCGCGGTCGTTGATCCCGATGAGTGTAGGACTTTTAAGATCCCCCCTAGAAATAGGGTGCTGCAAGAAGGTGTTTACCGAAAAGCGCCAATTGAAGAATCACAGATGACTTATCTTCGAGATCGGTACGCTTCTGAAGAATTCCGGCTGGTTTTTGGATCTTCGTCTTTAGACGACGAGGCGCCCGCTCCATCGCTCTTAGTAGGGTGGAGTGATTATCAGATTCATAGTGAAATATGTAGGATAATTTTAGACATCACCTCAAAATCTAGGCGTGGTGGAGTAGTCAATCCACAAAAGAGCATCAATAATAAACTGAATTTACTAGAGCATTCTAAGGGTTTAGAAGCCCTTGAGAGGAACGTTAAAGGGGTAAGAGAGAAGATGCGCAAAGGTGTTCCACCAGTACCTTTGTCGTGGTATACAAACAGGTCTCAAACTAGTAATAAGAATCCTTATCAAGCTGCCATATTCTCATGCATCTTTACCCCATTATCTATGATGACCATTTTTGATTTAGAGTTTGAAAAAGATGAGTGCGGCTATGAAAAATATGTAAAAAATCCTATTGAGAATTTGCTGTATATTCTCATTGAAGCGAGAGACAGTCCTAAACCGACACTACGGCAATGTACAGATTTAAATCGATTTTGGAATCATACTTTTTTCATGAATAGGCACAATATGTTGGCTCTAGAGTTGATTATTGGCCATGTTAACTCTAAGATTCAGCGTGCTTCGACACTCTCAGAAGCAAAGAAAGCGCTGCTTAAATTTAATGTTAGTTTCAACTCTGAGTTAAAACTGGATACAACCTTAACTGCCAAAGACATGTTATTTGCTTTATGGAAGTTTTTTGATGTTCGTGGCAGGCAAATTGCTGAGAAACCCATAGTTTTAAAGCGTGAGGATGCACATTTTTTACTAAACTATTTATATAAGCTTTTTGGATGGAATAAACCTTCAATACAAATGACACGGATTATAGAGCTTATAGGCGATAGGCAAGACCTACATAAAGCGGAGCGTCACCGGGTCAGCTGCCAACAAGAAGTTAGGAACATGCTCACTTACTTAGGGGATTTAAAAAGTAGAATCGAAGCTTATAAATTTACAAATCAAGGGGCGTCCAGCTGGGAGGGTGCTGAAATTAAGTCCTTATTCAATAACACAGACGGCTTAACAAAGGATAGACTGTTAAGTGTTCTAAGTGGGTTGCATGAATCTTATCTGGCACGTCAGCAGTTGGGAAAGGATTTCGTCTTAAAAGTATTTTATTTTGAGCCGTATTATACCAAAGAAGAACACGAAGAATTTACGAAAGTAATGAGCTTTCGCACAGCAATTCTTAAAGACACACTTTTCCCATTTGAACACAGCCTTATAAAAATATTTATGGAGGGCAAGCAGGAAGTGAAACCATAAATCCTTTAAGCAAATAGTAAGTCATTTATGATAAATATCAGAGTATTGCTATATTTTTATGCCTTATAGTCAGAAAGTGTAAAGCTTTATTTATTAATAAAATTTTATCATTAAAAATATCCGGTTTTGTTTAGTTTAAGATTGGTATAGACTGGCAGAAACAATGGTTTAAAGGATGATAACATGGATATTAAAGTACCTGCTTTAGGAGAATCTGTTACAGAAGCAACAGTGGCGCGCTGGTTAAAGCAGCTAGGTGAAGCCGTGAAGCGGGATGAGCCGGTGGTTGAGCTTGAAACAGATAAGGTGACACTGGAGGTTAATGCTCCGGCTGATGGCGTGTTATCTGAGATCATAGTCGCCCAAGGTACCCTTGTGAAGGTTGGCAATCTAGTAGGAAGAATTGGGGAAAAAGTAGGGGGAACTGTTGAGTCATCACGGAATGACCAAACACCTGGGGTTTCTGATGTTAAAAGCACCCCTGTCAGTGACGCGACTCTGCCAGCTTCGCCAGCTGCACGAAAATTAATGGCAGAGGCTGGTTTGACCCCTGAAAACATTACTGGCACTGGTAAATCTGGAATGATTATTAAAGATGACGTTGTCGCGTTTCAAAGTGCTGGGAGCCCTCACTCTGTGGGTGCTGCCCCGGCTAGTGGTGGTAGGGAGACACGCCAACCGATGTCTAGATTGCGGCAACGTATTGCTGAGCGTCTGAAGCAAGCACAAAATACGGCGGCTATTCTTACAACTTTCAATGAAGTTGATATGACGGCAGTAATGACCTTACGAGATCAGTACAAAGATGCTTTTGAAAAAAAATATGGCGTTAAGCTTGGGTTTATGTCCTTTTTTGTGAAGGCATGTGTTAATGCCCTTAAAGAGCTTCCAGCTGTGAATGCTGAGATTAGTGGCGCGGATGTTATTTACAAGCACTATTATGATATAGGCGTGGCTGTTGGAACGCCAATGGGTCTAGTCGTGCCGGTCTTACGCGACGCTGAGAATAAAGATTTTGCAGCAATAGAAAAAGAAATAAACCAGCTTGGGACTAAAGCCCGTGAAGGAAAACTGACAGTTGATGAGCTAAGCGGGGGAACTTTTACAATCTCTAATGGTGGTGTCTATGGTTCTTTAATGTCTACTCCTATCTTAAATCCTCCTCAATCAGCGATTTTGGGTATGCATAAAATTCAAAAACGAGCAGTGGTTATTAACGATAAAATTGAGATTCGTCCGATGATGTACCTTGCTTTATCTTATGACCATCGAATCATTGACGGTCGTGAAGCGGTGACTTTTTTGGTTCGTATAAAAGAGTGTATAGAAGATCCACAACGGCTATTGATGGGGATATAATATGACCACTCAAGCAGATATCGTTATTATTGGGGCGGGGCCAGGGGGATATGTTGCAGCGATACGTGCTGCGCAACTCGGATTTAAGGTAATTTGTGTTGATAAAAGAGCAACATTAGGGGGTACTTGCTTAAATGTAGGGTGCATACCTTCTAAAACACTATTAGCGCTGTCAAAAAAATATTCAGATATTAAGAATGCCGCTGAATGGGGTATTTACGCTGACAATCCGCGCATTAATCTTGCTGAGGTGCTAAGATTTAAAGACAAGGTAATTAAAGACTTAGTTAATGGGATTCAATTCTTATTTAAAAAAAATCAAATAAGTTTTATTCAAGGCGTAGCGCAAATCAAAAGTGCTGGTAATGTTGTTATTACAAAACCCAGCGGACAGATTGAGCTCGTAGAAACCAAGCATATCATTATCGCAAGTGGGTCAGTCGCATCTGAGATTCCAGGAATAGCTGTAGACGAAACGCAAATTGTTACCTCAACAGGGGCTTTAGATTTTCAGATAGTTCCAAAAGATTTATTGGTGGTTGGGGGAGGGTACATTGGCCTTGAAATGGCATCTATTTGGTGCCGATTGGGTTCTAACGTAACTGTGGTAGAATACGGCGAGCGACTCTTGCCAACAATGGATAATGAAGCTGCATTGCTATTACAAAAAGAATTGAGTGAACAAGGGATAAAGTTTGTTTTAGGGCATAAGTTCTCTGGCGCAGCTATAACGGATAGTGGGCGTAGAAGTATAGCTTTGCACTCTGTAAAAGGGGACAGTCAATCTACGCTAGAGGTTGATGCAGTATTAATTGCGGTTGGGCGTCGTCCATGTACAGAAGGTTTAGGTCTTGCAGAGCTGGGGGTACAAACTAATGAGCGCGGCTTTATCAGTGTAGATGAGCACTACCAAACTAGTGTAACAGGTATTTATGCAATTGGTGATGTTATTCCGGGTCCGATGCTTGCGCATAAAGCTGAAGAGGAGGGTGTTGTCGTAGTAGAGCAATTAGCAGGATTTAAAAGTCATGTGAATTATGAGGCAATCCCTGCAGTGGTCTATACTTCTCCTGAGGTAGCATCTGTCGGCGCTACGGAGGAAGCCCTGAAAGCGGCTAATATTGCGTATGTTGTGGGTAAATTTCCATTATCAGCTAACAGCCGTGCTAAATCCGTTGGTATTAATAAAGGTTTTGTAAAAATTCTGGCCACTCCAAAAACCTATAGAATTCTTGGTGCACATATTGTGGCTCCAGACGCTGGCACAATGATTAGTGAACTAGCTTTGGCTATGGAATACAAAGCCTCAGCAGAAGATATAGCGTTAACCTGTCATGCCCACCCCACATATGGGGAGGCTGTTAAGGAGGCTGCTCTCGCTGTAATGGGGCGGGCTATTCATGTTTAATCGTCGCGTAATAGTGGGTTATGGATGTTTAATATTTGGTATATTGGGTGGCTTTATACCCGTTATTCAAGGATGGCTGTTTATAATCTTAGGTCTAATGTTGCTGCGTCCTCACGTGCGTTGGGCAGAAAAATTATTAGATGCTATTCCTAAAAAATTCCCTAAGGCGGCACCTATATTCAAAAAAGCTGAATTAAAATTTGACGAGATTTTGGAAAAAATAAGCAACTCTTCAAAAAACTAGCTGCATAGGATGACTAAAGTTAGTATAATCCGTGTATGCTACATTTTTTTACAAATATCCTTGCTTTTTTAGGTGCCCTTAGCGTAGCTGCAGTGTGTTGCGATGAGCCGGTTGGATCTTGGCTTTTCTGGATAAAAGCATTCTTTATGAATCTTGCTCTCCATGGTGCTCTGCTAATGCAAGGGGTTAAAAAGCTATATATCCCAATGCTACTAACAATTCTTTGGCTATGGGCTGGAGAGTTTTTACCCCCCCATGTTTTTTATGTATTTTCTTTAACATATGGAGTTATTTTATTAAGCCTTGGGGTTACCTATCAGTGGTGGGGTAAACACTTAGTAGAAGCGGCGTATTTCTATGAGAAGAACATTAGTATACTCAATCTTCACACAGGTTATGGCGCTTCTCTTGTGCCTTTGTTAAGGAAGGTTCCTTTGCATAATTTAAAAATTCTCCCCCAAGAAGCGCATAATCTGACTGATAAAGATTTATCTGCCAAAGTTGTACAAGATGAGCAAATCTTAGAAGATATAGACGCTATTTTGTATATTGTGCCAGATAATTTTAATAATTTTGTAGAAATGGTTAAAGAAGGTTTTTTTGAGCCGTTGCGTATCCTTAGGGAAGCCATTGATCGCAATACACCTTCTGTCAATTTATTTATTCCTAAAAAATTATATCACCCATTATTTGAGCAAATTCTTATATGGCTTCTATTCAACGAAAATACTCATGTGAAGGTGTCCATAAAGTATGTGGAGACGATAGCTTCGATGCAGGATTTGTTTCTTTTGGTGCGCTCAGGTCTGCCTTTCGCTATTTATGATGGGCTTAAACTAAAAAAACCTTACTTCAATCTAAGCAATGCCGACGAGGTTGTACGAGAATTGTATCAGGCAATGATAAAAGGCGACAACAATAAAATCAAAATCCTTATGGAAGAGGCTGCTTAAGGATGCATGTTTCACGTGAAACATTAAAAGAGTTTGCAAAACAACTGCTTAAATGGAATAAAGCAATAAACCTCATTTCTGTAAAAGACGAATCTTCTATATGGGAAAGACATATTGAAGATAGTTTGCAGTTATCTGAATATATTCCCCAAAATAGTACGATTATTGATGTAGGTTCTGGAGGGGGATTCCCTGGGCTGGTGCTGGGAATTTTAGGCTACAATGTGCATTTAATAGAGATTGATCAAAGAAAAGCAGTATTTTTACGTGAGATGATAAGGGTGTTTAATTTAGATTCTCAGGTGTATAACTGTGACGTAAGGCATTATGAAGGTCCTCAGTCAGACATATTAACGGCACGTGGCTATGATAAGTTAACAAATTTAATCCCGCTTTTGCGTCTTGTGAAGCCCGGTGGTTTTGGTCTATTTTTAAAAGGTCAAAATTATTTAGAGGAGTTGAAAAACTGTAACTCAGAAAGTGTACAAATATTCTCTAGCAAATGCAGTAACGGTGTAATTATAAAGGTAATAAAGCAAAATGGTAAAGATAATCACAATAGCTAACCAGAAAGGGGGGGTTGGAAAAACAGCAACTGCAATTAATGTGGCTGCGACAATTGCAGCCGCAGGTAAATCTGTATTACTTATTGATGGGGACCCTCAAGCAAATACAACAGCTGGACTAGGCATAAATTCTAAAAGCAATGGACTGTATAAAGCATTGGGTAGGGAGTTGATTGGCCATGACGATATCATCAATACAAGTCTGCCAAACCTTTACCTTATGCCAGCTAATGAGGATTTAATAGCTTTTGATATGGAGTCATTTTCGCAATTACAAAGAGAATATAAAATGCGACATATGCTTCAAACATTAAATAAAAAGTTTGATTACATTTTTATAGATTGCCCGCCAGCGCTAAATATGCTAACAATAAATAGCTTGTGCTGTTCTCAATTTGTGATTGTTCCTATGCAGTGTGAATTTTTTGCACTTCAGGGGCTAGCTTATTTATTGAGAAATATTGAGCGAATTCGTAGGAATTTTAATAATGAATTAAGGCTAATGGGTGTGGTTTTAACGATGTATGATAAACGTAATAATTTAAGTGTTATGGTAGAACAAGATGTTCGTTCTTATTTGAAAGATCGTGTGTTTGGTACTGTTATACCGCGTAATGTAAAGGTTTCAGAATCTACTTCACACGGCAAGCCATTGATTTTTTACGATTTTAAAAGTCCAGCTTCGCAAGCGTATTTAAAGCTTTCTAGGGAGATAATTATGTACCACAAGGAGGTAATATATGACAAAGCCACTGGGTAAGGGATTGGCTGCTTTATTGGGCGAGGATGAAGAATCAGGAGTCCAAGTTAAAAACTTAGATATTCAAGATATTTTTCCCTGCAAAGATCAGCCCCGCAAGTCATTTGATGAGGTTGATTTAGATTCGCTAATGATGTCTATTAAGGAAAAAGGCGTTTTACAACCGATATTAGTTTGTAAGCACTCTTCCAGAGAAAACGGGTATGAAATCATAGCTGGAGAGAGACGATGGCGCGCCTGTGTAAAATTAGGTTTAGCTGAGATTCCAGCAATGATAAAGCAGGTGAATGTACAAGAGCGGTTAGAGCTTGCTTTGATTGAAAATGTACAGCGTCAAGATTTGAACGCTATAGAGGAAGCAGAAGGATATCAAAAATTAATATTGGAGCATGGGTACACTCAGGAAAAGTTAGCAAAAATTATAGGTAAAAGCAGAAGCCATATTGCTAATACACTGCGCTTAAATAATTTGAGCAATAAAGTCAAAACATACGTGCGGGATAATAAGATTTCTGCTGGCCATGCCAGAGCGTTATTGAATCATCCTAATGCAGATCGTATCTTAGAGGAAGTAATAAATAATCAGTACAATGTGCGAGAAACTGAAGATTTAGTACGCCGTACCACTACTATAAAAGAGGTGCCAAGCATTGATCCGATTAATTACGATATGCAAATTGTAGCCCGTCAAATGTCGGACTTACTTGATATGCCGGTGGTTATTCAAGCTAGTGGAGGGAGAGGGAGAATGATTATTCAGTTTGAAAAAGTAGAGCAGTTAGAAACTCTTCTTAGTAGGATAAGCTAAAACATTTTTTGCAATCTTCAAGAACTACTAGCTATCTTCATTAAGCACACCAAATTTAATATAAAGAAATCACTGGACCAATCTAATATGGGTTCAGTGATTTCTTTATAAATTACCTATTATTATTGTAAGATGCAAACGGGTCCAAGGATACAATTTGAGCACACTTTCTAAGAATTTCTTTCCCTCTTTTTGTTAAAAGATGCTCTGAGAAATTATAAATATCTTGGATAGATTCGCGTACTCTTATACACAAAGTTTCTGTAGACTCATGTAGTCTAGGAATGTTTGGTTCTCCTAACCAAGTACGTCTGCACACGACAATTTCTGTTAGCACTACAATACTGTGAAGCACTTTATCTATTGATCTAGCTTGATTTAAAATAGCTGATCTTGAAAGATTGTAAGGTAACTTCAAATTATCGCGATCTACATAGTGAGGATGACATAAATCATCAATAAACATCAATTGGTGCGTAAGTTCATGGATTAAAAATTCTGTTGTATCATGTGGAGACCACGAAGGATTGTTATTAGCCCATAAAACCCCAATAGCTGTTGATACCGAGCCACCATTAGATTTTGATGCATATCGAAAAAATATAGCATGGAATATTAATGTAAATATTTCATGTACGATAGGTCGCTTGCTATACATATAGAATAAAGCCATACTAATAGCTGTTTGACAGGCTATTTTCTCACTTTCTGGTAAAATTCCCACAGCAGTGAACTCTTTTCCACGATCCTTTTCAATTGAAACGGTGCAAAAGAATTGGGCTAAGAATTTTTCTATGTTGAGGTCGTGCACAAAAAAATTGACAGACCTTTCGTATTTTGCTGCTGGTTGCGCCCGATCTAGGGCGGTCCAATAATCTAATTTTAGATTTTTTGAATCAGAGTTCGAAAACTTTGATACAATATTAAAAACTTCATTTGAATCATAAATATTTAACATAGTGTTTCCCCATTGCAATTTTGACTAGTTTGTAGCACACACATAAACCTTATGTCAAATAAAATTTGCCTTTAGAATTAAAAAAATTTTTTAATTGTCTAAAAATAAAAAATTTATAAAAAATATTGAATTTTTTTAAAAATTTATATTGTCGTATAAATAAATTTATAACATAATAGGCTAATTTTAAACCAATGGAGGGAAAAGTGGTTAGGATAGCAATTAATGGATTCGGTAGAATTGGAAGATTAGTATTGCGCGCTTTGATTGAAAATCATAATAAGTATGATTTTCAGGTGGTTGCAATAAATGACTTAGGGTCACAAGAGAGCAATATTCATCTTTTAAAATATGACTCTGTGCATGGAAGGTTAAATTTCAATATTCATTCAAGCCCTCAAGGTATGGCCGTCGCAAACCAAAATATAATCATGACGGTTGAGCCAAATCCTGAGAAACTACCATGGAGAGACATGCAGATAGACGTGGTTTTAGAGTGCTCAGGAAGATTTACAACTAAAGATTCAGCCATGAAGCATATTGCTGCTGGTGCTAAAAAAGTTTTAATATCAGCTCCTGCCGAAAATGCTGACTTAACAGTGGTTTACGGGGTGAATCACAACAAGATAACCGCTGAGCAGCAAGTGATCTCTAATGCGTCTTGTACCACTAACTGTCTAGCGCCAATAGCAAGCGTTCTGCACCAGGCTATAGGAATTCATCATGGATATATGACTACTATTCACGCATATACCGGGGATCAAAGCCTGGTGGACTCTATTCACAAAGACCCAAGGCGCTCTCGAGCAGCTGCGCTCTCAATGATTCCAACCTCGACAGGCGCTGCTAAAGCTGTTGGCTTAGTAATCCCTGAACTTTCAGGTAAGTTAGATGGAACTGCGATACGTGTGCCTACTGCTAACGTTTCGCTCATAGACTTCAAATTTGTTAGTAAAAAAGAAGTCACAGCCGAGGAAATTAATACTTTTATAATCCGTGCCGCCGATACAAGCTACAGAAATATAATCAACTACACTAATGAGCCCCTTGTATCTATTGACTTTAATCACTCGTCATACAGCTCAAACTTTGATCTAACCCAGACACAAGTTATACAGGACACTTTTTGTAGAGTTGTAGCTTGGTATGATAATGAATGGGGATTTTCTAACCGCATGCTAGATACCCTTCTAATAATGTCAAAGCATTTAAAATAAACAAGAGGTCTTAATTGATGCGTGAGAAAGTAGTTATAGTCGGCCTCGGTTATGTTGGCTTGCCTTTAGCTGTAGCTTTGTCCAAAAACCAGGAACATTATGTGGTGGGTTTTGACATAGACATACAACGTATTGAAGAGCTTAAGCAAGGAAATGATAGAACCTTTGAGATTTCAGCAAGTGCTTTAAGAAGTGCTGATATATTATTTACTACCACTAAAGAGCATATTGCAAAAGCCTTGATATATATTATCACTGTGCCCACACCCGTGGATAAAAACAATAATCCTGACTTAACTGCTTTAAAAGAAGCATCCAAACTTGTAGGAGAGGCTTTGGCGCCAGGATCTATAGTGATTTTTGAGAGTACCGTTTATCCAGGGATTACAGAAGACTTTTGTGGGGCCATCTTAGAACAGTATTCAGGATTAAAAGCTGGTACGGACTTCTTTTTGGGATATTCTCCGGAAAGAATTAATCCAGGTGATAAGGTGCATACGGTCGACAAGATAACCAAAGTAGTTGCGGGGCAAAATCCTGAAGTTACTCAAAAGCTTACTGATCTTTATGGATCTATTAACAATGGCAATATTTTTGTGGCTTCCTCAATAAGGGTGGCTGAAGCTTCGAAAGTGATAGAAAATACACAAAGAGATATCAATATTGCATTCATTAACGAAATTACCATGATATTTCATAAAATAGGTATTTCTGTTTATGAGGTGCTAGAAGCCGCCCAAACCAAGTGGAATTTTTTACCATTCCAACCTGGGTTAGTTGGCGGACATTGCATAGGAGTGGATCCCTTCTATTTAGCTGCATGCGCGCGTAATGTAGGGCACAACCCTGAAATAATATTGGCTGGCAGGCGGATTAATGATTATATGGGTATTTTTGTGGCTGATGAGATTAACCGTCTTTTAGAACCTGCATACGGCGTGTGTAAAAATATCTTGATATTAGGGATGACTTTTAAAGAAAATGTTCCGGATTTGCGTAATACCAAGGTGGTGGACTTAGTGAATAGGCTGCAGTCGCATGGCCACTCGGTGGTTGTCCATGATCCGTATGCAAATCCTCAAGAGGCGAAAGCTTTCTATGGTATTGAGCTGTCTCCACATTTAGATGAGCTAGGGCAGTATGATTGTCTGGTTGGTGCTGTGGCTCATGATGTTTATCGAACTTTGCATCCTGTAAAGATTAATAATTTGCTCGCGGATTCAGGGGTGGTGGTTGATTTGAAAGGCATATGGCCTGAAATGAGGGACGTGAAGCTATGGCGTTTATAATGTTTCACGTGAAACAAATATGGTAAAAGCTACTATTTTAGTTGATGCAGGAAAGACAGGGACCGAAAAGCAATGCCTTGCACTTGCCGAGGTCTTAGGGTTCGAGACAATTACTGTAAAAGTTAACTCAAAAATACCGTGGGAGTGGCTCCCGTCAAGGCTATGGCCGCAATCATTCCCCGTTATTGATGCCCAAGCTACAACAATATCTAATATTGTAATTGCTGGAGGGAGAGCTTCGGCTGTCCCAGCTGCAACATTAAGACAGAAGGGTGCTTTTGTAATATTTATTCTTAATCCTAGAATCTCCTTAAAGTATTTTGATGTTGTGATCGCTCCTAGACATGATCAACTCAAGGGAGAAAATCTTATAGAAACTTTAGGGGCGCTCAATAATATTACGCCAAATGTTCTGCAAAAAGCAGCGGTAGATTTTTCATTTTTAAAAACCTTAGATACTAAGTACGCTGCTGTACTAATTGGTGGAGACACAAAACATTATAAAATCTCACAAGGTTCATTAGAGTACATGTTAATCAGCCTAAGACGGCTGCTGGTAACAGGTATTAATTTGTGGATAACTTTTTCGCGTCGGACTACTCCCGAGCAAAAAGCTTGCATACGTCAGGGCTTAAAAGATTTTAATGTCTGGTACTGGGATGAGGAGGGGGCTAACCCATATCTGGGCATGTTAGCTTTGGCCGATCTAATCGTTGTTACTGCAGATTCAGTTTCAATGATCACTGAAGCCCTAAGCACAGGAAAGCCAGTCTATGTAACTAGACCAGATAGAGCGTCTAAAAAAATCAGAAACTTCTACGAATTTCTAGAAAAATCTAATTATATCAAACCATTTAATGGGGTATTGGAGAAGTGGTCGTATCTTCCTTTGCAAGAAACAGGCGCCTGCGCAAAAATAATTCAGGAAAAATTTAAGGCTTCCTTGAGATAGTGTAAAAAGTTAGAAGAGCAATAAAACTTCCATAAATTCCAAGGACAACAAGCTTTTGAGTAACATGAAAGAGCCATAAAACAATCACAGGCGTAAGCTTTCCTATAATGGCGGCGCCTAGAGCATTGCCTATGCCGACTAACAAATAACTATCATTAGAAGCGTTTTTACATATTTCTTTATAATAAAAGTGTTGAGGGCATAAAAATATTACACCTAAAATAACGATTATTGCGCGAACAATACTTATATAAGAAATTGATATGCAATAATCCATATATAAAAACAGAATAGGTAAAGTAATAACCAAAAGACAGCTTGAAAACCTTAAAACTTTTAACGTATGGAATGACTCCAAAAAACGCCCTATTAATGGTATTAAAATCAAGTCAAAAATTAATAAAGCGGTATTAAAAGCCATCATAGTAGTTAAAGATATGTCACTTATCAAAGGAACGAGACTATTCAAAATAGTAAAAGGAAAAACGGATGTAACATGGGATAAGCCTGTCGTTAAAGCTACTTTCAGAACTATGAGTTTTTGCTCCCAAAGGCGCCCAATAAACTTAGGCTGATAGGCGTTAAAACGAGAATCTGAGGCCTCATGCTTCAAGCCTTGATGTCTTGCAAAATATCCAAGTAAACTTACGAGCCCGCCGCCAATAAAGAAATATCGCCAAAGACTGCCTTCAGGATCAATCCATATTATAAATGTGGCAGCAGCAGAGGCGCAAATGGTGCCAAACATAGACGACGTGGGATAGTAGTATGAAGTGCGGAAAGCAGCAGTTTCAATTTTGCCTTCCATGATATATATTTTAGCAATGGCACTCTCACCAGCAGCAAATATTCCACGCAGCAAACGAATCAGAAACAAAGCTACAGCTGCCATGCTGCCCCAAGCCGCATAAGTTGGTATGCACCCAATCATTAATGTAGTAATGCCAACACCAATAACAGAGTAAGACAAGCTTCTTAACGGTCCATATCTTCTTGCAGCCATGCCAAAGATAAAAGCCCCTACAGGACGGGTAAAGAGTGATGTAGCTAAAACGCTATAGCCAAGGATTAACGCAATTAGGGGGTCATTATGGGGAAAAAACATAGGCGATAATATAGGGACGAGAAAGCCGTACAAAGCGGTATCAAAGTGCTCAACAGCATTTACAAGTAAAATAGTTTTATCAATTTTAGTAAGAGAAGACTTGTGCATAAAATACCTCCATAAAGAAGATTAAAAATAAGTTTACTAAAATGTCAACTATACACACTTTTACTTGATTTTTGTCATTAATTAGCGTAAAGGGGGTATTTATGAACAAGCACACACTAGAACTTGATGGGTTAAGTATAGGCGACAGAGTTGTTGTAGCCATGTCAGGGGGCGTTGATAGCTCCGCAACAGCAGCATTGCTAGTAGAAGCCGGGTATAATGTTGTAGGGGTAACGCTGCAGTTGTATGATCATGGTGCTGCAATACAGAAAAAAGGCGCCTGCTGCGCAGGTATTGATATTTACGATGCGCGCCAGGTATCAGAAAAGCTTGGTATCCCTCACTATGTCTTAGATTATGAGACTCGTTTTAAAAGCGCGGTGATGGAAGATTTTGCGGATAGTTATCTGCGTGGTGAGACACCTGTTCCTTGTATCAGGTGTAATCAAAGGGTGAAATTCAAAGATTTGCTTGAAACGGCACGAGAACTTGGAGCCAAAGCATTAGTGACAGGGCATTACGCTCGCCGTGAGGGTGGAGCAACAGGCGCGCAATTGCATCAAGCAGAAGATTTATCACGTGATCAGAGTTATTTTCTTTTTGCCACGACACAAGATCAGCTCGACTATCTTCGCTTTCCTCTGGCCAATATGCCCAAGACTGTGACACGTGCTCATGCTGAGCGCTTAGGTCTAAGCATTGCTAAAAAGCCGGATAGCCAAGACATCTGTTTCGTGCCGACAGGAAAATACACACAAGTCATTGAAAGATTAAGGCCTGGTAGTCTTGAGGGCGGTAACATTATTCATCTCGATGGTCGCGTTTTAGGGACTCACTCAGGGATCATTAATTATACAATAGGACAAAGACGAGGGTTGAATATAGGGGGTGGGGAGCCACTCTACGTTGTTGCTCTTCGCCATAATACCCATGAAGTCGTGGTAGGCCCAAAGGAGGCTTTAGGGGTAGACGTACTGAATCTGAAAGAAGTGAATTGGCTCGCAAGTGATAGGACATGTGTTGACGCGTATGTGCGGTATCGCTCCTCACAAAACCTCGTCCCAGCAGTTATCGATTATAATCCTGCCAATAAAACCGCAAAAGTTGTTTTTAAAGCGCCTGAATTTGGCGTTTCACCTGGTCAAGCATGTGTGGTTTATGAAGGAACAAGGGTGCTGGGCGGCGGGTGGATAGAAACCACGGGAGACCGTGCGCAAACTACCTTTAGCTTATCCTCGGATAATGCGGGAGAGGCTGCGTCCCCAGCGTAGGTCGCGGGGATACCATGTATCAGGTCCAGGTGTGATTTTGTTAATAAGGATTCCCATAATTTTAAGTTGATCGATGTATCGTAATATTTTCTGCTCAGACTGACTTTTATAAAGCTGCCATAGTGTCTTGATGTCGTTTTCCGGCAGCATAGGGATTAACGAGAACAAGAACAAAATAATATTGCGAGCTTGAGCAGCTTCAAGAGGCATCACTTGCAATGGATCCTCTTCAAAATCCAGATAGCCTATTTGCGTCCCATTATAAGTTAGGTCACGAATTAACCCCGTAGAAAGTGCTTTTTGCTGTTGATGGAGAGTTAACAGAGCCTGTAGCCCACGATGTGCCAGTGCGTATTTTTTTGCTGTATCATCGGCTGCTTCAATCAGCAGGCGTAAACTCGAGCCAATATCGCTTGTGACAAGGTAATCAGCGTTGATGCCAACAACTTGAGGAACAAAGATACCCGCTTCTAGAAACTGTTGCAGACGATGCCCCTCTTCTCGTAACGCTTGAGCCCCACCTTGGCAGAATGTGGGTTTCAACATAGGGTTAAAATACCCCAAAATACCTTGGAACTGATGTAGCCAACGCACCTTAGAAGGGATTGCTTTTTTTACCCACACGGTTTTACCCCCCCAAACCATTTTGCATACGCGCGCAGACGTGACGTGTCCGGCAATTGCCGAAAGTAAGTCTGGAGTAATACCAGGAAGGATTATATTAGAGCAGGTCATAAATAATCTGTGCAAATATGGAGTAAAATATGATCAATCCAGGGCAGGAGCGCACAAATATCTTGGGTTTCGACGGTAGGTCCTGTCCAAATACGGAACGAAGGCAAAGATCGTGCATGATTTTTTAAATCATAACCAACCTCGTATTGCGCTAGAAGGTCTGTGACGCGCGTAACCACGCGCCACTGATCAGCCTCAGAAAGCGATAAAAATTTACGAGAGTGCAAACGAAAACACACAGCAGTAGGAGAACGTGTTGATACCTCTAAAGCTAAAGGGGAAAGGTGAGGGTGGTCGTCAAGCCACGTATAAACACTGTGGGCATTTTGGTTGGTACGGTCGATAAGGGCACTTAATCCACCTAGGTCGTGTGCCCAGTTTAAAGCATACTGATAATCTTCTATCGCAAGTAATGAGAGAGTATTGATACTTTCGCCACGAAAAATTCCATCAATAGGACCAGATTGATTGCGCAAACTAATAAGACGCGGTACTGGCCAAGAAGGCTTATACGTACTCAAAGCCTCATAAGCTCGTGGGCTGAGTACAAGCATCCCAAATCCAGCTTCACCCCCAAAAGCTTTCTGCCAAGAGAATGCTGTAACATCCAGTAAGTCCCACGGCAAATCCACAGCGCCTATAGCAGAAATTGCATCGCAGATAACCAAACCTTGACGCTTGGCAGCCAACCAATCAGCATTGGGTACACAGACCCCTGCGGTGGTGCCATTCCAGGTAAACACAATATCGTGATCAGGATCTGCGACAGAGAGATCTGGTAGAGTGCCAATAGGGCCTGAAAAAAAATTTGCATAAGGTAGGTTAAAACACGAGCGAATTTCGTCAGCCCAATAGTAACCAAAAACATCCCACGCAAAAACATCAACTGGACGGTTGCCTAAAAAGTTCCACAAAGCTGAGGTCATCGCACCGGTGGTAGAGCCCGGAATAATACCAATATGGTAAGAGTCAGGGATTTGCAGTAATTGTTTGGTTTGGGAAAGAGTTTTTTGAATGCGCTCTAATGCAGCCAAAGAACGATGCGATCGGCCAAGCATGGGGTTAAGCCTACCGAGAGACCATCCAGGAGGTTTTGCACACGGCCCTGCACCGAAAAATGGCCGCCTAGGTTTAGGCAGCTTCGTGGCTAATTCTTGCATCATGAGTTTCCAGTTCCTTGATGACAGTCTTTAAAGTATTTTCTACAAGTGTTGCATCTTCAGACTCAACCATGATACGGATCAAGCATCCATTTGCACCGGCTTCTGTGCCGGATTTTCGGACCAACAAGCGTCCTTTCCCAGAGAGTTGCGTATGGTAGTGCTGCAGCATTTCTTGCACGAGTTCGTCATTTAAAATCCCGCTATTCGCAACCTGCAGATTGCGCAATACTTGTGGTACTGTCGCAAAAATATTTGCACATAAGCTTAAGGGTTGATTTTGAGTCTGCAGTATAGCAAGAATTTGTAGAGCTGCAATAATCCCGTCGCCAGTCGTATTGTAATCATTCAAGATTATATGACCGGATTGCTCGCCCCCCACGTTAAATCCATGGGTAGTCATATGGCTACTTACATAGCGATCGCCTACGGAAGTGCGCCTAAGTTTTAATCCCTGACCTTCTAAAAAGCGCTCAAGGCCTAAGTTTGACATCACTGTCGTGACGACGCCCTCACCACGGAGTAACCCTTTTTTGTGCCATGAGGAAGCAATTAAGCCAATCAACTTATCCCCGTCCAAGATTTGGCCTTTTTCGTCTACCATAATGACTCTATCCGCATCTCCATCTAACGCAATACCAACGTCACCTTGATGCTCTAAGACGGCCCTTGCAAGTAAGCCAGGATGTAGGGCGCCACAGTCATGATTGATATTTCGTCCATTTGGTTGAATGCCTAGAGAGATGACCTCAGCCCCTAATTCCCAGAGTACCTGCGGCGCCACCTTATACGCAGCTCCATGGGCACAATCAATCACTATCTTAAGTCCATCTAACCGTAGCCCTCGGGGGAAAGTGTTCTTCACAAACTCTACATAGCGACCTTGGGCATCTTCAAGGCGCCTTACGCGACCCAAGTCATCACCATTGGCATAAGGTAAGGAGGTGGACTGCGATAAAATCTCCTCAATATTTGCTTCGATCAAGTCTGATAATTTATCGCCGTGAGGCCCAAAAAACTTCAGGCCGTTATCCATATAAGGGTTATGTGAAGCTGAAATCATTACACCAAGATCCGCGCGCAAGGAGCGTGTAAGCATGGCCACAGCGGGGGTAGGTACGGGACCTAAGAGCACAACGTCTAGACCTGAAGCAGCAAATCCCGCTACTAAAGCAGACTCAATCATATATCCAGAAAGACGTGTATCTTTCCCAATGACCACAAGACGATGACGATCTAAGTGTTTAAACTGATACGCTACAGCCGCGGCAATTTGAGTGATCGTTGCTGGCGTTAGAGGATCTGTATTAGCGAGCCCTCTAATACCGTCTGTACCGAAATATTTCATATAACTATCCTTACCACTTCTTCATTTGGATTGGGTATATGCGTTTGATTGTGAGACAGGGCGTGTCTGATCAACTATCATCTGTGATACCACACCCTTGACCCCACTATCAAGGATGATACTACTGCGTTCATTAACCTCTAAAATGGCTAGCTCTCGTTTATTAAGTCCCGAATTATAAAAGACCAAAGTGCCTTCAACTCCAGAGAAGGGGAGCAAACATAATGTGTCATGAAAAGACTGACCGGGTTGGTTGCGATTAAATAAGTCGCGGGTAATTTCTATAGCCGCATATCCTAAAGCCGCAAAACGTAAAGGCTTTTTATTATAAACCCGGAGATATTCCTGCTCAAACGCCTGACGATCATTAGGGTCTGGACTGGTGTACCAAGCTCCTTTCAGATGTGAGTTTACCGCTGATGTTAGTGTATTCGTGGGATTTCCAAAGCCGCCAGCGTCCCATAAAGCTGTACCCACAAAGCGGACATTTTTAAAATCAAAATTATGGTAAGCCAGCGCGTTCAATATCTTTGAAAGCATTGGCTGGCCCTCGGGTAGGAAAATAACTTTGGCGTTGATCTTCGGGATGCTTTTTGCAAACTTGCGTAAATGTTCATCTTTAGGATCATACCAATAAATTTTTATGCGCTCAGGCACCGCCGTGCTTTGGAGGCGCGCTAATAGGTCATCAATATGATGCCCATACGGCGTTGAAGGGAGAATAGCCGCTAAATCTTTATTTTTTACACCTTTGGTGTAGACGTAATCAAGCAATGCACTGATCTGATCTACAGGTCTGAGTCCAAGATTATATACACCAGCACCGGCGACAGAATCATCATTTGAGAAGCTAATAAGAGGTGTTGTCATGGGGCCAGTCGCTTTAATGGCTTTAACTTCCTCGGCAAAAAACGGACCAAAAATCAGGATGGGTTGTTCTGCTGATGCTTTTTTATACGCTGAAGTCACGGAAACTAAAGTCGTCCCAACATTATAGACCCGGATATCAAAAGGAGGATCTTTGAGTTGATCATACGCAAGATGAGCAGATTCAATGAGCCCCTGGCCGACGCTTCCATACTCCCCTTCAAGTGGCACTAGAAAAGCAATATGTGGTCGGGATGGAGCTGTAATTGCCTCAGGAGGTTTGGGCGGTGGGAAAGCCGCAGCTTGCAAGTTTTTTGATGGTGGCTGCGCCGGCAACTGCCCTGTAGCGGCAACGTTTTTTTGTTGACATGCGGCCAATAACAACAGCACAATAAGGGAGGAAAATTTGAAGTTTATTACAAATTTAATGATGCGCACGAAAACCCCTTTCTCTATTGATCCTGGCTTGCACTTAATTGCAACACCTATAGGTAATCTCAATGATATTAGTGTACGTGCGTTGGGGACTCTAGAACAAGTAGATTTAATTGTGTGTGAGGATACGCGCGTCACGAACCGCCTGCTCAATCATTATGGTTTGCAAAAAGTTCTCTGGGCATATCATGATCACAATGCAGCTGCAATGCGACCAAAAATTTTAAGTCGTTTAAGCGAGGGCGCAAAAATTGCGCTTGTAAGTGATGCTGGGACGCCAACAATGGCTGATCCTGGATACAAGTTAGTTGAAGAAACCATCGAAGCCGGAATAAAGGTAAGCGCAGTGCCAGGGGCAATGGCAGGAATAATGGCTCTTAGTATATCTGGCTTGCCCACGGATAAATTTTTCTTTGGAGGCTTCTTGCCGCCAAAGGCAGCAGCACGGCAGCGTCAGTTGCAAGTGTACCAATCTTTGCCGGCGACGCTCGTTTTTTACGAATCCCCACGTCGACTGCAGGAAATGCTACAGGATTGTTTGAGTGTTTTAGGCAACCGCAGAGCTGCTATTTGCCGAGAGCTGACGAAAGTTTATGAAGAGGTGCGACGGGCGTCGCTTTCTGAGCTTCAGAATTACTATAGTGAAAATCCTGAGATCAAAGGCGAAATTGTCGTGGTGATCGAAGGCCCCACTCTAGAGCCGCCCACGGAAGAAATATTGCGAGCCGCTTTAGAAAAAGCTAAAACGCAAGGTCTCGATCGACGCACAGCTATAGAGTATGTGATGCATACTTATGCGGCGTCAAAACGGCAGGTGTATAATTTGGCGTTGATAATTTATGCGCAAAAATAGTGCCCATAGTATTGGTTGGTGGTCAGAGTGGTTCGCCTGTGGTTGGTTGTGGATCAAAGGCTATCAGATTTTAAAACGCCGTTGGCGCTTTCCCGGAGGCGAAATTGATATTATTGCGCGACATCGTCATTTCCTGGTATTTATAGAGGTGAAGCATCGACCAACACTGCTGTGGGCGTCAGAAGCAATTCATCGGCGACAGCAGCAGCGTTTGGCGCGGGGAGCTGCGGTATTCGTCAGACGTCATCAAAAATTCTCACAGTACCAAAGTCGCTTGGATGCGATCCTTATCGCGCCAGGGCACTGGCCACAACATATTCAAAATGCATTCGGAGGTTTGTCATGAAAAAAAAATTAGTATTACCAGCAGTGAGTCTTGCCGTATCTGCTATGTTATCAGGGTGCGCCCCTGTTTTATTTATGGGTGGTGGCTTGGAATTAGGGGCTGCAGCCGCACAAGACCGCGGTGTTAGTGGGGTGATTAGTGATAGTGCTTTAGCGAGCAGCATACGGTTTCGTTTTATGAAGCACAGTGTGGATTTATTTTCTGGCGTCGCGGTTAAAGTGTATGAAGGCAAAGCGCTGCTTACGGGAACTGTTGAGAGTGAAAGCCTGCATCAGGATGCGTTACGCATCGTTCGCAGTGTCGGGGGCATTAAGGATGTCATTGACGAGATCACAGTTGGCTCAGCGGGTGTAACTCAGGCCGCTAAAGATGCTTGGATTACCACCCACCTCAATGCGGTGCTCACATTCGATGAAGATATTGAATCAATCAATTACAATGTTAAAACAGAAAATGGTGTGGTTTACCTCACTGGGGTTGCGAAAAGCTCTGAAGAGCTTAAAAAAGTCACCGAGAATGCGCGCAATATTCCAGGTGTGACTAAGGTTGTTAGCCATGTGCGCCTGAAGAAATTTTCTTGATAAATCAGCTATTGAGTATTTATGGCTAGTCTATGTAAGTTGACTATGAATGACGCGTGATTTGCAGCGCATGCAGAGTGCCAAATAGCTAAGCGTATGGATGGCTTCTCAGTTGGCGATGTGCAAAGGTATGTTCAAAACGTCCTAGAAGCAATTCTAAAGCAGAAAAATAAACTCATTTCCAGGCAGATTTTTGAGAACGTACTCAACCATACGATACTCGAGAAAAACCAGAAAGCCTCACGACAAAAAGCTTGAAGGGTAATCAAGAAGCCTTTAAGATGGACTAAATATTGAGAAATAGCTCAGAATTAGCTGGCTTAAAAGGAGTTTGTCATGAATTGGTTAAGTAAATTTCTATGGCTAGGTATCTTTGCAGTCGTGACGACGGCTCAGGCCCAGCGGCTTGTTATTGATGTCACGAAGGGCATGACAGACCCAATTCCAATTGCTGTGACGACGTTCCAAAGTGTTAACGAACTCGGGCCGCAAATTTCTAAGATCATCGCCAGTGATTTGCAGAGCTCGGGTTTGTTTCGGCCAATTGAACAGCGTGCGTTTATCCAAGACTCCCTCTCTGCGCACAGTCATCCGCGTTTCGCTGATTGGCGGATGATTAATGCCCAAGCATTGATCACAGGTGTTGTGACGACAGAAGGGGATACAGTTAAGGTAGAATTCCGGGTTTTTGATGTCTTTTCGGGTAAGCAAATTGATGGAAAAGTTCTCAAAACAACTCTGAAAAATTGGCGTCGCTTAGGGCATATGGCCGCTGATGTGATTTATAGTCACCTCACTGGTGAAGAAGGATATTTCGATACACGCATTGTGTATATTTCCGAAAGTGGCCCGGCTTCAAAGCGGGTCAAGCGCTTAGCAATCATGGATTACGATGGTCAAAACCACCACTTCATTAGTGACGGGAAGCAGATGGTAATCACGCCGCGCTTTTCACCATCAACACAGCTTGTGGCGTATATGGCGTTTTTGAAAAAGAGTGCACGTGTCTATATCCTCGATTTGCGTACAGGGCGTCGCAAAATTGTTGGCCACTTTGATGGGATGACTTTTGCCCCACGATTCTCTCCCGATGGTGAACGCATTGTCATGAGTTTGGCGAAAGAGGGTCGCACCTGTTTGTATAGTATGGACTTGCGGACAGGGCGTGTCTCGCAGCTCACCAATACGCCGTTCATTGATACATCCCCAAGCTTCTCACCAGATGGGCGTAAAATCACCTTCAACTCCGATCGCGGTGGTTCACAACAGCTCTACATTATGAATGCCGATGGATCCGATCAACAACGCATTAGTTTTGGATCGTCAGGGTGGTACGCGACGCCAGTGTGGTCGCCACGTGGAGATCTGATCGCCTTTACACGCTGCTTAGAAGGAAGCTTCTATATTGGCGTGATGCGGCCTGATGGGACAGGCGAACGGCTTCTCACAAAAGGTGATTACTTAGTAGAAAGTCCAACATGGGCACCAAATGGTCGTGTCATTATTTTCACGAAAGAGTATATAGGGTCAAATGGGCGTAAGCTGTCTAAGCTATACTCGATTGATCTCACAGGCTTCTATGAACGTGAAATTGTCACACCTTTAGAGGCTTCGGATCCAGCTTGGTCGCCATTGTTGACCAAGTGATTGAAATCCTTTATAAATTTTATCTGCTAAACATTTTATATTGCCGAATTATAAAAAAATATTGAATTATTGAAAAATATCTTTATTTAATAGGTAGCAATTTTTTAGAGGTGTATAGCAGGTTAAAAGGTTAAAGTGATAAAGAAACTTTTTATTATAATATTATTATTTAGGATTATATCTGGTTTTTGTAATGATTATGAATCAATACAAGATATACAGAATAAATTATCTAATATAGAGAATCAAAAAGAGGATTTAAATAAAGAACTCAATACCAGTATTACTCAGTCCTCAAAAACTCCTTCGCCTCAAGTTTCTAAGGCACCCTCATGGGCGGTCAAAGCTTCGAATATCCTCAGCGTCACCTGCCTGGGAACAGCTTTCTTGCTGAGTGGTTGGGAGGTTTTTAGAATACTAAACGCACGTCCCCCTATAATACCTCAAATAGTTTGTATGGAGCTAAAACCAGAGCAACTGCCCCAAAATGACTTTAGATTTGTCGTGCCAAATATTAATAATTCAAAATTTAATATTACAAACAATGATTTTACGCCGTTTATGGAGGCTTTTACTCATAGAATTCGACGAGCTTATCCTGGTCAATGGGTGAATATGATGCTATTTAATAAAATCATGGAAGTTTTGCAAAGATACTCAGAGGTCATTGGAGCTACATCCGGTACTGTTGAATGGCTCATAGGTGCAGATGAACGTGACAATAAAAAACCAATTTTCCAAATTCTTTATACGTATGTCCTTAAGAAAAATGGTAGCTTTAGCATAAAAACGCATCCTCTTTATTTTGGTATAACACAAAGGGTCGAGCCCCCTAGACCATCTGCTGTGTCACGTATCCTAATCCTAATTATCTCTAGTGTCGTGATGCGGTGGATGTACAAGAATCCACCAACTTCTACAACTAACACCAGTAATAAGCGCGCTGCCGGATTTATAACAGCAGGTCTTGGTATTGGGTCGGTTTGGGGGGTGTATTATTTCTTGAAAGGCCCGAATCTGTATGTTCACAGATTTGTACCATTCTTAATTTCGGCGTCTTTGTTATTACGTGGTTACATTGAACGACAGCGCAGTTTAAATCCAAGTAATGCTACAAAATAAACTTGGATAAATCGGCGTTTTTAGCTAACGCGCCGACGCGGTTGGTGACATAAGCGGCGTCAATACGCAGATGGTTCGCGTGATCAGGAGCTTGGAAGCTGACCTCTTCAAGTAATTTCTCTAAAATCGTGTGCAGCCGGCGGGCGCCAATATTTTCGACTTGTTGATTGACCTCCGTCGCCAGCTCAGCGATTTTATCAATCCCATCAGCAGTAAACTCAAGCTCGACACCATCGGCGGTGAGTAAAGCCTGGTATTGTTTAATCAAACTCGCTTCGGTTTCCGTGAGAATGCGCACGAAATCTTCCTTGCTCAACGCATCAAGCTCAACGCGGATCGGCAGTCGTCCCTGAAGTTCAGGGAGTAAATCCGCAGGCTTCGCAATATGAAAAGCGCCAGAGGCAATAAATAAAACATGGTTTGTCCGCACGGGGCCATGCTTAGTTGACACTGTCGTGCCTTCAATGAGTGGCAGGAGATCGCGTTGCACGCCCTCGCGGCTAACATCGCCACCACCGCGATTAAATTCACCGCGCGCGCAAATCTTATCAATCTCGTCGATAAAGACAATACCACCTTCCTCAACACGGGCGATCGCTTCACTGGTGACGGTGTCTTGATCAAGCAATTTATCGCCTTCTTCGGCGATGAGCGCTTCTAGGGCCGCTTTCACAGAGAGTTTGCGCGTTTTTGTGCGCCCCCCAAAAGCTTTGCTGAACATATCGCCCAGGTTCATCATGCCAATCTGAGCCCCAGGCATCCCGGGAATATCAAACGTCGGCGCGGCCGCACCGCTGGTATCGGTCAGGCTGATCTCAATTTCACGATCATCAAGATCACCCTGGCGGAGCATCTTTAAAAACTTCTGCCGCGTGTCTGGTGACGCATCACTGCCAACGAGCACATCCACAATGCGATCCTCGGCTTTGAGCTCAGCGCGGGCAACCACATCACGGCGGCGGCGCTCTCGCGTGTTGATGATCTCGATCTCCAATAGATCACGAATGATCTGCTCAACATCGCGCCCAACGTATCCGACCTCGGTGAATTTTGTCGCCTCGACTTTGATGAAAGGCGCTTGAGCTAAGCGTGCCAATCGGCGCGCGATTTCCGTCTTACCAACGCCGGTCGGTCCAATCATCAGAATGTTTTTGGGCATCACTTCTTGACGCAGTTCTGAGCTCAGTTGTGACCAACGCCAGCGATTGCGGAGCGCCACAGCAACGGCGCGCTTCGCATTATTCTGGCCAATGATAAATCGATCTAACTCGCGGACGGTTTCGCGTGGAGTGAAAGTAATGGTCATAGTTCCTCGATGGTAAGATGAGAGTTGGTGTAGACACACAAGCTTGCTGCAATCTTCATGGAACGCTCGACAATCTCGCGAGCCGGCAGTGTCGAGCCCTCGACAAGTGCCCGTGCTGCCGCCAACGCGTAGGCGCCGCCAGAGCCAATACCAATGATGTCGTCCTCAGGCTCCAGGACATCACCGGTGCCAGTGAGAATGAGCGACACATTTTGGTCGGCCACAGCCATCATCGCCTCAAGTCGGCGCAGATATTTATCCGTACGCCAATCCTTGGCGAGCTCAACGCAGGCGCGCGCCAGCTGCGCCGGATATTGTTCGAGCTTCGCTTCTAAGCGCTCGAATAGCGTCAGCGCGTCGGCGGTGGCGCCGGCAAAGCCAGCGACAACCTGGCCATGGGCAAGGCGTCGCACTTTGCGGGCATTATTTTTAATCTTCAAGGCCCCCATGCTCACCTGGCCATCACTGGCGATGACAACATGTCCAGCTTTGCGGACGAGTAAAATTGTGGTACCGTGCCATTGAGGTGTCATAATCGTCTCCATTGCGTCATATAGTCCTAGAGGTTTTACCATGAATGTATCCTACGATTCAAATAACGTTTTTGCAAAAATTTTACGCGGCGAAGTGCCGTGTAAAAAGGTCTATGAAGACGATCAGGTGTTGGCCTTCCATGATATCTTCCCGAAAGCGGATGTGCACGTGTTAGTGATCCCAAAAGCGCCTTATACCTGCTTTAGTGATTTTACCACACATGCAGCGCCTGGAGAAGTTGTGCAATTTTTAAAAACCGTCACAAAGATTGCCACTGATGTTGGCGGTGATGAGGCAGGATTTCGGTTGATTACAAATAATGGTGCCGGTGGGGGGCAGGAGGTGCCGCATTTTCATGTGCATATCCTTATGGCGCACGCAGGAAAACTACCAGGCTTCTAAGAGAAAATATTGATCGTGGAGATGGATGGTGGGTCCTGTAGGAATCGAACCTACGACCCTCTGATTAAAAGTCAGATGCTCTACCTATTGAGCTAAGGACCCACTGAACGCCACCATAAAACGATGACACGCTTTAGTCAACAAAAATTTTATGCGCAGGGTGACACCCTACGACGCACACATGACTTTATAACTCGGGGGTTGACTTTGGAGGGGTGTTGTTAAAAGGTTTGTCCAAAAAATTTAACAAACCCTCGAAGCCGGGATAATCTACGGCGAGATAGGAGTGGGAGAATAAAACGGTTAAGGAGAGAGGAACCCATTTTAACCGCCACCAGTAAGAGCTCAAAAGTGCGTCACGCTCAGACATCTCGGCTTGTTGGCTGGGATTTATGGGTAATCGATTGTCACGAACATAATCTATCAACTGCTCTGAGCTCATGGGTAGAATCCAATACGCAAAGAGAGGTACTGACAGTAATGCCAGGCTGCCCCAAAACAGCTTTCTCGATTTTTTATTGGGCTGTTGAATTTCTGATGGTTTCTCGGATTGTGCGGAACGAATGGCTTTGTGATGGGGGGAAAATTTTAGACAATTGTATGCTTCAAAAAGAGCGACTAATGGGGCAAGATAATAGATGACGTAGGCCTGCAATAAAAAGAATTTTCCAACCATTCGAGTTAAAAACCACCGCGATGATTGGCGAGAACCCACTTCATCTGAAAGTACCATTAGGGGAGGTAGGGCTGAAGCGCCCAATCCTAGCCCTAAGAAGCCCGTAGCTGCATGGATGACTGTAGCGATTTTATTATCCCAAGAAACGGTATGGCTAAGCGGCTCTGAGTCTGGGATTGCTGCCGGAGTCGCGGCCGTCAAGACAGACGGAGAAGCAACGGGTTCTTCACCCATAGGGTCAGCCACAGCCTGTAAATTGAGGCATACAAACAATAAAAGTAGCACGTAACGCATGCATAGACTTTCTTCAAATACGGTTACATTAATATAATATATTTTTTAATATAATATATTTTTTATATCGGTCAAATATTTCTTTGAGTAGCCACCTGAAGACAGCGAGTACAAAACTGATCCCGTGGCGGCCTCACGCAAAGGTGATGGTACCCCGCGCATCCGTCGGCGGCATGGCACGTGGATCGGTGGCGAACGGCATTTCTTCGCCGGCAGCAATAAAATCGCGCGGCAGCTGGAATGACCACTCCATGACCTCGCAAGGGCTTTCCTTGGTTTCGCAGCCGGGGGTTTGATAGGTAATCTTAATCTTGGGGATTTTTTGCAGCATTTGAGACGTATTCACAAGCCGGCCGCGAATCACAAATTGCGGCGTTTCTCCCTGCCGGTGCTGCTCAGCGTGCAGGTCAGCAAATTCCAATCCATAGCCAAGGGGATGGACGGCTATCCCCACCAATGCATACAATTGCTGCGCTCCAGGGAAGGCGTGGGTAATCGGCTGACGCGCAGCGTACAGGATAATCGCGATCAAACTAGCGACCATCAAGAAGACTAACCAATGCCGACCGTATCGAGGTGCGGCGGGGGTGGGCTGCTCGGGGGAGGGAGGCGCTTCGGGCATACACAGCCACGTGTGAGCACACGCGGCACAGCGGACGTTGCGCCCGCTTTCCGGCAATACGGCGTCATCAACCAAGAAACGCTTCTGACAAGAAGGACATGCGATAATCATACCTATTGAATATACATCATTACAGACGTTAACGCTACAATTACTGCAGTTTCAGTGCGGAGGATGCGTGGGCCCAGGCTCACGGGAATGACGAGGGGATGGCCGCTGAGAAGGTCAACCTCTGCTGGTGAAAAGCCGCCTTCAGGGCCGATCAGTAGCGTCAGCGGCTTCTCCTGGTCTGCCCGCAGCTGCGACCACAGCGGCGGCGCCTCTTGGCGTTCTGCCGCCCAGTAAATCGGCGAGGAGGCGGCTGTGATAACCTCTGGGAGCGGCTGCAGGGGATCAATCTGGGGAATGTCCAGGCGCTCACATTGTTCCGCGGCTTCGATGGCCCAGCGTTGCCATTTATCGGCGGTACTGGCGCGCACCGTCGTGCGCTGCGTCAGCACCGGGGAGATCTGGGTGGCGCCGAGCTCGGTGGCTTTCTCAATCACCATATCTTGGCGTTTGCATGGGGCGACGATCAGTCTCACCGGGGAGGGGCTCGCTGCTGGCTGCTCGTTCACTTGGATGTCGAGCCTAATCTCGCAGGAACGTTTATGCACCAAGAGGGTGCCGCGCCACGCCCCATCATGGCCGTTAAACACCATAACTTCAGCGCCGTTCTCAAGTCGCAACACGTGCCGCAAATAATGCGACTGCTCAAGAGAGACGGCGATCGGTTGTCCGGCACAAAACGGGGCGTTGATGTAGAGACGTGGGATCATGATTTAAGACTGGCATACAGCGCCAAGGCCACATCCCGCGCTTGCGCATGGTCAACGATGGGATGGGGGTACGTCGTGCCGAGCTCAACGCCGGCCTGGCGCAACACACTGGCGGGCGCTTCCCACGGCGCATGGAGGTACATCGTTGGGACGCGCGCCAGCTCTGGCACCCATAGGCGCACGTAGTCGCCGTTGGAGTCAAATTTCTGGCCCTGTAACACGGGATTAAACACGCGAAAGTACGGCGCGGCATCGGCGCCACAGCCGGCCACCCACTGCCAGCTGGCAGCATTGCTAGCGGGGTCCGCATCAACAAGCGTGTCCCAGAACCAGTCTTCTCCGAGTGTCCACGGCAATTGCAGGTCTTTCACCAGGAAGGAGCCAACAATCATCCGTACGCGATTGTGCATCCAGCCAATGCGCCACAGTTGGCGCATCCCAGCATCAACTATGGGATAGCCGGTGAGACCATGCTGCCAGCGCTGCAGGGCTTCCGGATCCTGACGCCAGGGGAAGCGGGCAAACGCCGGCTGTAAGGGCAGGGAGGGGAGTGTGGGGAAATGATATAAAAGGTTGTAGGAAAACTCGCGCCAGCCTAATTCGCGCAGGAATGCCTCAGGGCCAGTGCTGCCAAATTTAAAGGGATCATAATCCAAACCCTGGGAGGCGGCGTATTTTTGCGTGCTAAACCAGATTTGGCGCGGTGAGATTTCCCCCCAGCGCAAATGGGGCGATAAGCGCGATGTGCCATCAAGATCCGGGCGATTGCGGTGATTATGGTACTCTGCGAGACCACTCGTAAAGAATTGCTGCAAGCGCGCTAATGCTCCAGCTTCACCAGGCGTCCACAACGCAAATTCCTGTGCCCAATTGGGGTGAGTCGGCAACAGGTCCCAGCTCTCCAGAGATTCGCCGAGATCTGCAGATATCTGGAATGCTGTCAGGCTTTTCGGGGCGGGGAGAGGCTCAGCCACACGCCCTTGCGCTAAGAACGCCTTCCAGAAAGGTGTAAACACGCGATAAGGGTCACCGGATTTATTGGTCATGGCCCAGGGCTCGATCAAAAGGCTTGGGTCGCAAGGATGCACGCTGATATTCTGGTTTTGTCCCCAAGCAGCGACCAAGTTTTCCTGATCAACACCGCTGGGGTCAGCGCTTTTGTTGTAGTAAATGGCGGTCGCCTGGGTGCGCTCGATGACCTGTTGCAGAATCTCGAGGCTATTGCCACGTTGAAGCAGCAGCGTAGCGCCTAAGCCATGTAAGGATTTCTCCAAGCTCTGGAGGCTGTGATGCAGCCACCAACGGCTTGCGCCCCCTAACGCGCGCGCGTCTTCATCAAGAATGAAAATCGGGATGATGGGGCAGCCAGTTTGAGCTGCCGCGACGAGGGCCGGATGATCACTGACACGCAAATCATTGCGGAACCAGACAATGACGGAATGATGTTTAGACATTATGACAGAACCTCTTTCTTTGCGGCGGTGTAAACCATGCGCCGAGATTATAATTTTCCCTAATCAGTGGCCCGCTCAAAAATCCACTTTTTCATTTGCATTGGGTATCTAACGCCAAAATCTTAAATGTATGGCTCAAACATAACCTCAATAAGACTTTTTCACATTGAATTTTTAATTCTAGCGCAACGTGCTACATTGTCCAGTAAATATAGAGATGCCTGCTGGAGTATCAAGTCATTTGTCCGGTATGTCATGAGGCACTATGATGTTATTTAAAGCAACGATTAAATTTATCTGGGTACTCAAGGTTCAAAGCCTTAAGAAATCCTAAAAACGATGCTTGGCAAGACGTAAACGCCGATATGGTAGAGCAAAAATAGGCGATAGACTGAAAGTCAGGGGTAGCGTCCATGGATTGCGCCATTGTATCAATAATACTAGAGCCCGGAGTCTTATTTTTGTAGAGCATCGCGGATTTCAAAGGATCGTCTTTTGGCAGTCCTGCAATATAGAGCCAAGCACTTAAATTCTGAAGAAAAACATTAGGAATTTCTGAGGTTTCCTGATGAATGGGTAGTGTGCTCGTATAGGGGCTGTCTGTGGATAATGTAATTTGGCTGAGAGCTGTCATCTCTTCTTGAGATATGGCGCAATCAACTATAAACCGTATGATGGTGGCATTCAAGGCGTATGGATGGTTAAGAAGAGGCAAAATATCGCTTTTTATAATACTCGCGCGGAGTGTTGTTCGTGATAACCTGGGAGGTTGAAGAGCTTTTAAACTAGAATCTTTCTGGGCATATTGATAAATTCTCATTAATTCAGAGCATTTTTGAATAATGGTTTCAGACTCCCTTGTCTCATAATGGCATAAAATACGAAATAAATATCCGTAGGGATCACAAATTTTCTGGTTCATTTGCTCAGAAGACTGTGGATTGCAAGAGTTCAAGCAAGCTAGATCGTGCATTGCTCTTAAAATATTGGTAGCAACGTCGCTTAAAGTGAGCAAAATCGGAAGACCCTCGTCATTTTTTATAGGATGTTCCTTAAAAACTTCGTCTAGTACAGAAGTGAGCGTTTCAGAGGTAAAGTTGCCATACTTAGAGGGACCATATTGTGATTTTTGAAGTTCGTTTAATAGTTTTTGGGCGATGGCGTCCGGGATTATTGCTATTGTTAGGGTAGGGGCGTGACTAGGAGACGGAGGATTAGGCGTGGGTGAGGCGGAATTCAAAAATTTATACGCGCCAAAGCCAAGGGCAGCAGCCAAGCCAAACAAGCTGATTATTTTAAAACGGGTGTACTGTTTTGAAGGGGCTTGAACAGGGGGACTTGCTTTGGAGGGTGAGC
>JBILKX010000081.1:0-3961 GCA_044376435.1 Alphaproteobacteria bacterium
TGAGGGGGTTCCAGATGATTTGACACCGCATTTGCCGTTGGGAATAAATTATAATGTGCTCATGGGGCCGATGATTCCGCTGAATTTAGGCCAAGTGATTCAGAGGCACCAACTGGACACAATGACGGTCCACACCAATGCGCTCTTCCTCACCCCTGAAATCAATCAAGCCACCTGTTTACGATCTTTGGCGATACATTCTCCAGAGAACAAAGCTGCCACGACTGCCTTCCCAGGGCTTCATTATCTTGGCCAACTGCCACTTCTTCAAGATTTAGACCTTCAGAGAAACGGCCTGATCAGACTTCCGATTGGTCTGGGATATCTTACACGAATCACCGCTCTCGATGCTGGCCTGAATCTACTTACCTCAACCACGCATTTAGAACGTTTACGCTATCTACGCTCGCTCAAGCTCGCGAGTAACAATCTTGAGAGCTTTCCGCTTTTAACGACATTTGCTGCTTTGGAAATCTTAGATCTAAGCATGAATCAGCTGTTAAATCTCCCCACGCTCTTAACACGACTTCCGTCCTTAAAGGCTTGCTCCTTGGATCACAATCCCCTGCGAAACTTCCCCCAAGCAGTTCTGTGGATGCCGAATCTGCTCTCCCTGTCTCTCAACGATATTCGGATGTCTACTGTACCCCATACGATCTCTCAGCTGACGAACCTCACGCATCTCAATGTGGCGTGCAATCTGCTGGCGACATTGCCACAAAGCCTGGGGAAGCTGACGAATTTACGGTCTTTTGAGGCATCGGGAAATACGCTGGATACATTTGGCAGTACTTGGAACTTTCCAGGGTTAACGGCCCTGAATTTAAGTCAAAACAGATTTAACGCTCTGCCGAGCAATCTTTTTATGATGCGTAATCTGAGGACTTTGATGGTGACGAATAATTTTTTGGCGCGGATTCCCAATGATATTCAAAGCTTAACACGGCTGCAGCATGTGGATTTTTCACACAACTTGATCCGCCAGATCACCAATGATATGAGTGCGCTTGGTCATGTGCAAACGCTGAATCTTGCGCACAACTTACTGCGGCAAATTCCAGAGGGAATCTTATCGTTAACCCAGGAACTGACCTGCCTGAACCTTGGGTATAATGCTCTTGAAGAAATCCCGGAAGGCATTGGCGCACTCCTGAGTCTTAGGACACTCTTCCTCAATCACAACAAGCTCCGTAATGTGCATGCAAATTTAGGAGGGTTGACGCAACTTGAATGTTTGTCCCTGCTCCATAACCCCATCGATAACTTTCGTCAGACATTGACGACGCTGCAAGCGCTGCGTAGGGTGGGAAGAGCGACAACACTTGTGGAGGGGCCGACCGATCGCACGCCTCTTGATGAACGTCGCGCCTATGAGGCGGTTGTTCAAGCGGAACAATGGCAACAACAGGATATGGCAGAGATTGATGGTGGGATTCGGCGAGCAGAGCAGATGAGGGCAGAGCTAGAGGGTCAGAGAATTGAACAACACAGACAAGGTTTCAATAGCCTGCGAAATAGGGTAAGGGCACCACTACAACAGCAAGTCTTGGAGGGATGGCAACCTACGAATATTGACAATAATGGCATTGCAGCTGTCGCTATAGGTTCCGGAGCGCTCTTAGGCACGGGGACTGGGGTGGTCGTTAAGATCCTGGCCACCGCAAAAGCGGCGACGGTTGCGACAGCTGCGGTCACAACGACAACAACGACGGTCACTGCCTCGGGAGGGCTGGTTGCAACGGCGAGTGCCTTTGCTGTCGCCAATCCCCTGACAGCGGCTTTTCTCGTTGGCGGCGGGACGGCCATTTTGGTGGGAGGGACGATCTATGGCACGTATCGCTTATGGTGCTGGTGGTCTAAAAAATAACTATTGAGGAGAAACATTATGTCATTACACCGTTTAACAATCGTCACCCTTGTCCTGGGGTTGATCCTACCGCTGAGCATCTCTCTCAGCAGTATGGAGCTGTCCTCAGACACGGCGCCCCCATCCACCTCGCTGCCGCCATCACTGCCCTCACCCCCATATCAAATCTTTACTAAAAATCGCTATGAGCTAATAGGGTTGCAACAAAAAATCTTCATAGCGCCAGAATTATCAAAAGATTATGACCTTCATGCTTTAGATTGTGAAAAATTAAACGAGTATATAACCGAAGCAGAAAAGCTGGCAGAAAAGCTACATGCTATAAAAAGAACAGATACCATACAGTACTTTAATCAATTACAAGTATATGAAAATAAAATAGGCGAGATCAATGCTTTAATTGATGTTTTAAACCCAAAATTTATGGAATTACATCAAGAAACTCTTCCTCGATATGCCTCATTTTGCGACCAAGGATATGTGTTTGATTGGCAAAAAAAGATCATAGATTTCCCAAGTGGTACACGAATTCAATACCACCTTACGAAACCTGCGACAGTGACCAACCCCAAATCAAGGTCTGCCCTCACAGCTGGCCTCATTTCTGGGGTGGGTTCCTTTACAGCGATCTTGACCGAAAACTGGCTGCTCACAGGAGCAGTGGTCTTAGGATCCACAGCCCTGCATCGCTATGGATGGACACCGTACAAACAGGGCAAATCTTCAAGTGAAAAAATCATAGAGGATGGCAAAGCCTTAGTGAACCTGTTGCGCTATTTTAAGAAACCTGCCCCAAATAACCAATCTGCATCGCCCACTGCCACGACGCCACTGCTGCCAGCGGTGTCTCAGAGTCATCCACAGGGGTTGACTGATGTGTCCGTTCCTTGCGTCACAGTCGTAGATGCAAAACCGGAACAGAACTTAGATCCAAAAGATCCAAAAGCAGAGATTTTTGAGGAGGTTGATGCCGCACCGGGAGAATAAACATACGACGCGGAGTCTGCAACACAAGCCAGAGATTTCCTTGTTGTGCAACCTAAGGAAAGAAGGCTATTCCAGCTGTCGCTATAGGTTCCGGAGCGCTCTTAGGGACGGGGACTGGCGTTGTCGTTAAGACGTTAGCCACAGCAAAAGCCGCGACGGTCGCGACGGCAAGTGCGTTTGCTGTCGCCAATCCCCTCACAGCGGCCTTGCTCGTTGGCGGCGGTACGGCCCTTCTTGTGGGAGGGACGATCTATGGCACCTATCGCCTATACCCAATCCAAATGGAAAAGGGGAGAATGTGAGCGAGGGAATTTGATTCAATACCAAGCTTGAAAAACCGCCCATATCGTGAGATACGGAAGGCTTTTTCAAGCGCCGGTCGTGGGGCATAATTCCCCGCTCAAAAATCCACTTTTCCATTTGGATTGGGTATAAGACATACTGGATTTTCAGGACGCCTGATGAAAACCTTGCTTTAAGCGATTTTTAGAGTGGCTGAGGCTTATTGATCTGCAAGGTTTTCATATACCCCGCTTTAAGGCTCGCAGTTTTTATACGAGCCTATTCCCCAAAAATCCAAGCTTATTCTTGGTTTTTTGGAATTTTTCAGCGCGGTTTAACTATTGAGGAGAAACATTATGTCTTTACATCGCTTAACAATTTTCACGCTTGCCCTGGGGTTAAGCCTACCGCTGAGCATCTCGCTCAGCAGTATGGAGCTGTCCTCTGGTTATACAACTTATAGCACTTCGCTACCGCCATCAGCGCTCCCACTCCCAGATCAAACTCTAAATGACAGCCGCATAGAGCTCATGGGGGTTTTACCTGAAGAAGTATTACACACGGCGACATCACCAGAAGAGGAGGTGCAGGCATATAGACTTATTACTAGAGAGATTATTAAGCTTGAAGATCAAATAGCAGATTATAAAAAAAAGGGCTGGGATTATGCTAAACTTGAAAAACTACACGAGCAAAAAGAAGGTAACCGTTCACGGGGGTAGATTAAGAAGCAGCGATTTGGGAGAGGAGCTGGAAGGGATTGAGCTGCTGTTGCCGGCATGAGAGGAACAGAGACAAGATCCGCTCCAAGAAGCGATTGCCGCG
>JBILKX010000050.1:0-12103 GCA_044376435.1 Alphaproteobacteria bacterium
AGAACTTTTCTGTGGAGGTCAGTATCATGCATATCTGTCAAGCCTTTGAATGTATTACCTATACAGTCTATTCAAACACTTAACTTATGTCATCTCTTTTTTTTCATTCACCCCCGTGAACGGTTACTATTAACGGGCCTTGTTATAGGGGCAAGTGTTATTGGAGGGATATTCTTGGCAAGGTCTAAGAAAAGCAACCCTCCAAAGATTACGGCAGTGCCTCCGGTATCTGAAGCAACAGATATATCAATCAATCCTCCAAAGATTACGGCAGTGCCTCCGGTATCTGAAGCAACAGATATATCAATCAATCCTCCAAAGATTACGGAAGTACCTCCGGTATCTGAAGCAACAGATATATCAATCAATCCTCCAAAGATTACGGAAGTACCTCCGGTATCTGAAGCAACAGATATATCAATCAATCCTCCAAAGATTACGGAAGTACCTCCGGTATCTGAGGCAATCAATGAATTGCATCAAAATCTTAAGGATACAGAAGTTTATGCGAGCCTTAAAGGTACTTTCTCTTTAGGCGTAGTACGGGATATAGTTAAGATTATTGATTCAAGATATTATCATAAGTATTATGTCATCCGGGCTGAAGGTCTGACATTACAGAATGCTGTCAATTCTAACATCTTTCGTCACAAGCTCTTTGAGAACCTAAATCCCTTAGTGTTAGAGCAGTCTAAATTAATTGATTGTGAGACTGTGAGGGCTAATCTTAGCCTCGTCTTGGCAACTCTGTGCGCACAACATCACTTGTTAAAATCAGCAAACACGTTTGTTAAGGATAACAGTTTGATGGAAAATATTACGCATAAAGATATCAAAGCCTATTTTTTTATGGATACATTGTTGTTGAGTTATATTGTTCATGATTTAGATTCTTTTTCCAAGGTTGTGCAAAGGTTTATGAACCACGAACCGTATCTGAGAGTGGTGCCAAAGGCTCAAGAAAAGTCTTTAAAAGGTGAGCATAAGATAGAAGTTAAAGAGCTATTTTATTCATTAGTGATTAATAATTGGCCGTCTAGGGCGTTAGAAATAGTAGAGGAACCCACAATAGGGATAGTTATCACTGGTTGCCCCCAAAGGGGTTTTGGTGCAAAAATACGTATAGTGCGTCCAACTTTAACAACAGATGGAGAAATTCATTTATTCCCAGGTAATACAAAAGACGTACCTGTAACTCAAAAGATTGATAAACTAGGTGTCATAGTCCCTAAGCTGTCGCATTTTCTAGAGACACTATACACCCAAGCCGCTCAAATCTTAGGCCACACAGGTAATGAACATCCATTCGTAACAAATTTACGAGCGAAAAATGAGAAATTCAACGCAATGCTGATGCAAACGCCATCCGCTTCTCCCGATGTAAGTGAGGGACATAGTCACGGAAAAACGGTCATCGATTAGAGCATGGGTGTCACAGATTAGGGCTAGGTCTCGGTGCTGAAAGCCGGCGAGGGGGGATGGTCTGGGACCAGCATATAGCCTTGATGGCGGACCGTTTGGATATAGCGAGGTGTCTTGGGATCTGGCTCAATCTTGCGACGAAGTCGGGTAATCTGTACATCAATCGTGCGTGGACTCACGGTTGTATCGAGCATCTTCTCACACAGATCATAACGGGAGACAGGCGTATGGGCAGAGAGCGCAAGGACACGGAGTAAGTCAATCTCAGTGCTGGTGAGGATGACAGTCGCGTCGCCTTTGGTTAACCGTCGCTGAGATAGATTAAAGACACATTCTCCCAAGACAATTGTATCTTTGCTTAAAGATCGGCCAAATGTTGGCACCGAGGCTGCACGAACGCGCTCTAAAATACGTCTAATGCGCAATACTAACTCTTTAGGTTCAAACGGCTTTGGCAGATAGTCATCAGCGCCGTTTTCCAGTCCGGTGATGCGATCTTGCGCTTCGCCCATGGCGGTAAGCAGGATAATGGGTAAGGTAGAGGATTGTTGCCGCAGCTTCAGCGTGAAGTTAAAACCACTTTCGCCCGGCATCATCACATCCAGCACCATCAAATCGATCAAGTGATGTTCTAAGATGTTCGTGGCTTCTTCTGTAGAGGCGGCTGTGAGCACTTGGAACTCGTTTTGTGTTAAGTATTCAGCCAGAAGCTGCCTTAAACGGTTGTCGTCATCTACAACAAGGAGGGTGGGTGACATTATACCTCGCAAATATTTATATCAACACTACAATGATGCGATCTAATTTGCAACCCACTGTTAAGGGGCGGCATAATATACCCAATCCAAATGGAAAAGTGGATTTTTGAGCGGGGAATTATGACTCACGACCGGCGCTTGCCTTCTGTATCTAGTTGGCCCTCAAGAATCCAGTATGTGAGACAGATGATAGGAAAAGTGAGCACTGACGCGGAGCGTACATGCGGGTACGTGAGCATTCAGGGCGCAACTTTGACAAAGTAGATGTCCACAGAGTGGGTTCTTCAGGGGCGACGATGAGATACGGTCGGTTTTTCAAGCTTACCCTTGACTCAAATTCCCTCTCTCAAATTCTCCTCTTTTCCATTTGCATTGGGTATAGAAGGGTTTTAATGCAAATTAAACCGTAGAGCTGTCAGCTCATGGGGGTGAGGGATAATACTAGAGTGGCTTTGGCTGGATTCAGCAATGAGAGGTGTCGCTTGAAGGTGATGGGCTGTCGAATCCCAACATTTAGAAAGCGTAACGAAGCGCTCTACAACAATTAAATCAGTACGCACAACTAAACGTTTTTGTGCCAATGGTGGTTTTTGTGGCTCTAAATCCTGAGATGTCCGCTCAAATACTTCGAGAAATCTAAAAGCGGTCGCTACTGGGATCTTACGGTAAATACATCCTAGCGCCAATATAACTGACCCTAACGATGCAGCAAGGCGATGGAGGGCGGCAAGCTCCCAATAGGTACGTGTATTGAGATCTTCTTGAACACGTTGGAACGATAATACTCTACCTGTGGCAGCCGATTCTTGAAGGGGCAGATTATATAGTCGCTCAAACCAGGTAATTAACTCTTGATAAGCTTGCAAATCAAAGGAGTAATCATGACGTTTTACATGCTGCGGTAAAAGTATATCTGATTGCAAGATCGCCATAATTTCCGAAAGATAATGCTGGGTCTGGGGGGCAACGCGATCAATGGCAAGAGCTGCAAGACGTGTTAAGGGTGGGAGTGTGTTATAAGAATACACCTCTACTAACGGTGTTTCTGTTAGTTCTCCATCTTGATGCAGTGTTGGGCGACCGTTTTCTGTGCGTACAATATGTTCGAATAGGTATACGTCCCACTCGCTTGCGATGGCCTCGGCAAGCTCTACTGTTGGTAAAATAAGAGAGTGATTTCCAGGCGTGCATAGGATGCGACCATCTATGCCAACTTCGTATCCCTCGGCATTTAACGTGACAAGCGTTCGCCGCGATACTTGCGTTTTTGCTATGTCCATTGTTTCTCTCCTGTCATTTTTGTCTTTAACTTGATAGCGCAAAATTGTTTAAGCAGTTTGTTTAAAAAAAGTAAAATTTTCCCATGTCTGTTGTAATTCGGCAGGAAGAGGAGCGGTAATAGTGAGCGTCTCGCCTGTTAGTTTGGTAATTTTGATTTCACGAGCGTGTAGGTGCATCGGCAGATTGCGCGCAAGGGCATAATCATTAGGAAATGCCTCGTTTCCGCCGTACTTACCATCCCCTAAGATAGGTGTCCCTAAAGATAAGCAATGTACACGCAGTTGATGGGTTCGTCCCGTCGTTGGGCGTAGCTCTAGCCAGCTAATCTGATTGGCTCTATTCTCAATAACCTCATAATCAGTGAGAGCTGCTTGCCCTTCCTCAGCATCGACGATAACTTTTTCAATAGCCCCAAAACGAACCTTGCGCAATGGTAAATCAATGCGTCCAGAGGTTGGTTGTGGGCATCCAACCACGACTGCCCAGTATATCTTTTTTGTGGTGTGTGTCTGAAAGCCTTGGGCGAGCCAGTTTGCAGCATAGGGATGTTTGGCGAGTAACAGGACGCCGCTTGTTGATTGATCAAGCCGATGCACGAGGAGAGGAATTTGCCCATCGCTGCTCATAAGATAGGGAAGCATACCATCAATATGTTTTTTGACATGGGTGCCCCCTTGCACAGCAAGCCCTGACGGTTTGTTGATTGCAATCAAATCGTCGTCTTGATAGATGATAAGAGATCTAATTAAAGCCTCGTCCTGAGGATTAGGGATAAATTTAAGGACTGTGATAGGCTGTTCTAATGCCTCAAGAACGTGAGGTGGGGGAAGACGCACAATTTGTCCGTATTGTAACCGATCGTTCGCGCGCATTCTCTTACCGTCAACCCTGACCTGGCCTGTGCGGAGTAATTTTTGCAGTCTTCCATGAGTAATGTTAGGGAAATATCGCTGAAACCACCGGTCTATCCTTAGTCCATTTTCAAGCTCTTTAACGGTATGTAGGTTACTTTTGATCATTGGCTTACTCTAAAACTTAAGATTCTTTTTTAACGCTTATCTCTTATTCATGATTACTATTGCCAAGTTATTACCTAAATTTTCTTGGCAATTTTAGAAAATCACTCAAATATGAAGGCATAAGTATGGAACGCTCCTGCCATACAATGCCTAAATTGAGTAAAATTTCTCTTAATTTTCTTAAAATTTTTCCTACAACCCCAGGTTGATTTGAGAAGAAATTTATTCACTAATTACAACTATAACTATATATTCTGATCTTGCAAGCTTTTTTTCAAACAGACTATAAAATTAGGAACATAGCGTAAATATTCTTGAGACGGTACGATGAAATTTAGAGGGTTGATAGGTAAATAAATCTTCCAGATGGACATTCGCAAGCGCATAAATTCGGCATTTTTTTTCATAAGCTACGTCAATAAATGTCTGAAATCTTGAGCTTTCATCAGTATTTTCTAGAGCGAATTGGGGGATGTTTTCGATAAAAAAATCTTTGTAGCGGCTGCACAATGCAATATAATCTTGAGAGGCCAGAGGTTGTTTGCATAGCCAAACAAAAGACACACAGGCAGACTCACTAAATGACTGGCTGACAATCAAAGTGCGTCCTTGTACTTGGATTGATTCGGTCTGAGGGGGATGGCCGTGAGTGATCGTATTACAGAGTTTTTGGAATGTATTCTGATTGTTGATGTTGTTGATAAACCAGTGCTTTGGACGTGCAGAAGTTTGCCGATAATCTCCCGATTCATTAAACGCTACGACTGTAAAGCGCTCCTTTATAATCTCGATAAATGGCTGAAAACGTTCGCGATTAAGGCCATGTAGATATAAATTTTCAGGAGGGGTGTTAGAACTTACTAAAAAGAAAATTGGTTTATCGATAAGATATTCAAAAAGACGCTTGAGGAGCGTAGCATCGGCAATATTATTTACAAATAGTTCGTCTAAGCACAGGTATTGTGCTTTCTCTGCTAACTGTTGCCCAATCACATAAAATGGATCGTGAGGCGTGTTTGGCCACCAAGGCCAGAGTCGGCTAGGGCGTGATGTTAACTGTTGTTTAACATCTACGTGAAGTTGATTAATGAAATTGTAAAATGTTTCGTAGCGCGCAGGGGAAAAGGTGGATTGTGTAAAGAACCAGTCCAGCACGATGGTCTTGCCCTGCCCAGGTGGCCCCCATAAATACACCCCCTTCAAGGCATCATGGTCCTGTAAACTCTGCTCAATAGCTCTCACGGCCATCTGCTGGCTTAGATTAGGTTCCCACCCGTGGGTGTGACAAAATTCGGTAAACTGCTTATTCATAGTTTTGCATTTTATAACGCCAAAATCTTAAATTTATGGCTCAAACATCACCTCAATAGACTTTTTCACATTGAACCATTCTGTCAAGGGTGTCAGTGTATATTCAAGTATCCGGCTTTTCGGTTACGAAATACTTAGGAAAAGTTGTTTCTAAGGCGTCGTCAACAGTTTCTAAAGACGTATTTAAGCCTAAATCAGCTAATGAGGTCACCCCGTAGTTTTGCAGTCCGCAGGGCGTGATGTAGTTGAAATGGCTAAGGTCAGGGGCTACATTTAGGGACGCACCATGCAAGGTAACCCATTTTTGAACGCGAATGCCGATGGCGGCAATCTTCGCCTCAGGGGCTCGGGTTGGTATCCACAACCCAATGCGTCCAGGCCTTTGGACCGCTGTAACTTGGAGAAGGGCTAGGCTCGCAATTAGCCAGCTTTCTAGGTTATGTACAAATTTGCGAACATCTTGGCCCCGATGTTTAAGGTTGAGTTGTAAATAGATGACGCGTTGTCCTGGTCCATGGTACGTGGCTTCGCCACCGCGGCCAGTTGTGTACGTGGGGAATGGAATATGCGGACGGAGGTGTTCTGGATCTGTGCGGGCGCCAGTCGTAATGAGGGGGGGGTGTTCAAGGAGCCACACAAGCTCAGGGGCGTTGCCAGAATAGATATCAAGGGCACGCTGATGCATTTGGGTTACTGCATCCTCGTAATCAACTAAATTGTGTGAATGTCGCCATTCAATCATAACTCACTTCTCGAAAATCTATATTATGGCGTTGTATGGAAATCTTGCGTTAACGTCTCTCTTAAGGGAAGGTCTAGATTTGCATGGTACGTATAGCGTGGATGAGTAATCTGGAGGCTGACGGAGGTGTTTGGATCTTTGAAGCTTTGGATCATATCAGCTGTAAGTTGGAACTGTAAAAAATGGACAGAAGAAGTTTTTCCGTCTTGGTCTGTTCTTTCCAAATCATCTAGGGGGGTAGCAGGAATGACAGATCGACCGACATGAAGAAATATGTGTTTCTCTATGTGCCCTAATTGTTTTAAAGCAAGGCGTCGCTCTGCGGGATCGGGGATGCCAATCATCACAGTGCAGCATAGATTAGTGCCTGTAGGGACCAAAGGAGAGTATGCAGCAATCTCATCATCAAGCTGCGCGTCGCCGCCACGTTCAATCCATAGCATTTCCTGAATCTGATACAGCAAAGTTTGTTTGTTCTCAAATAATACCATAATGTCGGGACCGACCTGGAGGCGTCTTTGATTTTTGATTGATTGAGTCGAGGCTCGATAAGTCGCGCGCTGCTCAGAGTAAACATCTACGGGAATGATATCGTTGCGTGTAATCATAAAATTTACCCCATGCAAGTGAAAAACAGGAGAATGTGAGAGCGGGAATTTGGCAAAACAGATTCCACAGAGTGGATTCTTCAGTAACAACTACATCATTAGCATAGCTTAGCCTAAAATACTACGATAAATGTATGAATTGATTGCTTGGAGTAACGCGCTTAAAATAACCGATTCCATTCACAAGAGGTATAGTGTATTCTCGGTCCCTGAAAGGTGGGATGAGCAGGATTAACGAAAGGGCATCTTATGAGTCATTTTTTAGAGTTTGAGAAGCAGATTGCAGCGCTCGAAGGTAAAATTGCTGAGCTAAAACATTTGGCCAAATCAGGTGATATGAACATCTCAAGCGAAGTAACGAAGCTAGAGTCAAAGGCTGAAAGGCTCCTGCGGCAAACTTATGCCAACCTCACGGCTTGGCAGAAAGTACAAGTTGCGCGCCATCCGCAGCGCCCGCATGCGAAGCACTATATTGAGCACTTAATTGACGATTTCATACCCTTGGCGGGCGATCGCTTGTATGCTGAAGATGCATCTATTATTGGGGGCATCGGGCGGCTGGCTGGGCGCTCGGTCATGGTATTAGGGCAGGAGAAAGGCGATGATACGGAGACGCGTATCCATCACAATTTTGGCATGCCAAAACCCGAGGGGTATCGTAAGGCCATACGGCTCATGCAGATTGCGGATCGCTTTCGGATGCCTGTGATCACCTTTGTCGATACACCTGGCGCATTTCCAGGGTTAGAAGCCGAGGACCGAGGGCAGTCTGGCGCTATTGCTCAAGCCATCGATGTTTCCCTGTGCCTATCCGTGCCGTTTATCAGTCTGATTATTGGGGAGGGTGGATCAGGCGGCGCCATTGCTTTGGCAACCGCCGATATTGTCATGATGCTTGAGCATGCGGTTTACTCGGTGATTACCCCAGAAGGCTGTGCCTCAATTCTTTGGCGTGATGCTAATAAGAAAACCGAAGCGGCGGAAGCCCAAAAATTGACAGCAACAGAGCTGCTGAAACTAAAAGTTATTGATCAAATCATCCAAGAGCCGTTAGGCGGCGCGCATCGTGATTATGCAAAAACGATGGCGGCTGTGGGTGAGAATTTAAAGCAGGTGTTAACCCAGTTTTCACCTGAGGATTATCCAAAACTGGCGCAAAAGCGGCGTCAAAAATTTCTTAATATTGGCCGCAACCTTGCTTCATAGAACGTACTAAGGACAATACAATGCTAGAAGCAATTGGAATCCTTCAACAGCATCTATTATCGCCGATTATTTTGGCATTCATTCTGGGTGGTGTTGCTGTTTTTATTCGTAGTGATTTGAAGCTACCACCAGGCTTTTATACGAGTCTCTCAGTATATCTTCTATTAGCGATTGGGTTGAAGGGGGGAGCCGCGTTGTCTGAGACGCCTGTCGCTTTATTTTGGCGACCATCGTTGGTAGCTGTGGGCGTGGGATTGCTCATTCCGCTATGGTCTTATGTGATATTACGGTTCGTATGTTGCCTATCCGTTGTCGATGCTGCGGCTGTGGCGGCGCATTATGGCTCCGTATCCGCTGTGACATTTATTGCCAGTCAAAGCTTTGCGGCCGCTGCCCATACGCCCGCTGAGGGGTATATGCCCGCGTTGTTGGCCCTTCTGGAAGTGCCTGGTGTTGTTGTCGCGTTAAGTCTGGCGCAACGTTTTGGGGGGCGCAAGACAGCTTTTTGGCCTGGTGTGCGTGAGGTGATCTGCAGCAAAAGTATCGTGCTGCTGTTGGGCGGATTAGTCATCGGATATATCTCTGGTCGCTCAGGCCTGGATAAGGTCGCGCCATTCTTTGTCGCGCCATTTCAAGGCGTTCTTGTCCTCTTCCTTTTAGAATTAGGGACGATGGCCGCAACCTGTCTGCAAGAGGGCAATCGCGTCAGCGCGCGTCTTGTGTTGTTTGCACTGCTTATGCCACTACTGCACGGATTTTTAGGCGCATGGGTAGGCACGCAAGTGGGGCTAAGTGTTGGGGGGGCAACGGTCTTAGCGGCTTTATTTTCAAGCGCTTCTTATATTGCGGCGCCCGCAGCCGTCCGTGTCTCATTACCTCAGGCGAACCCCGGAACGTACGTGACAGCATCTTTAGCGATTACGTTTCCGTTTAATTTAGCCATTGGTATTCCGCTTTACCATACATGGGCGCATTGGTTTGCCGGAAGTCAGGGGTTGCAGTTGTCAGCTTTTCTGTAATGTGGGCGGCTTAAAGGACTGGAGAAAAAGTGAACCTCATTGCTAGGTCAATTATTAAAGCTTGGGTGCCCCGAGGATTATTAGGGCGGTCGTTGTTAATTGTGATCCTCCCCCTTATTTTCGTCCAGCTCATCAGCACCTACATTTTCTTTGATCGTCACTGGGAATCCATTACCCGCCAATTTGCCGATAACATAGCCGGTGGTATTGCCACAACAGCGCTCTGGTATGATGCGCATCCAGGTGAGTTGGGGCAGATACAAAATTTCGTACAACGTACCTTAGCGATGGAAGTATCACTTGTGTCGCGCATGCCTCAAGGTGCGGTGTTAGGAGGGGAGGCGTATGAGATTCTGTTGGAGGCGCTTCGTGTTCGTATCGGGGTAGCCTGTACTATTATCGAGGCTGACCAAGACATCCAGATCTACGTGCCACAGCCTATGGGGGCGCTCCAATACAAGCTGCCACGGAAAAAATTATTTAGCAAAACAACGCCTATCTATCTGGCGTGGTCCTTAGGGGCATCGCTAGTGATGTTGATCATTGCGGCTCTCTTTATGCGTAACCAAGTGCGTCCGCTGCAGCGTCTCGCTGAAGCGGCTGAGAATTTTGGTAAGGGGCGCGAAATTATCAATTTCCGTCCGGCTGGTGCCCGAGAAATTCGGCGGGCAGGAGTGGCTTTTATTGTCATGCGTGAACGTATCCGGCGCCATATGCAAGAGCGCGTCCAGATGTTAGCTGGTGTGTCACATGATTTGCGGACGCCTTTGACGCGAATGAAACTGCAGTTAGCCATTGCCAAGAAAGAAATTGACGTTGAAGCATTGCACCAAGACATCGTTGACATGGAGCATATGATAGAAGTATACTTAGATTTTGCCAGAAGTGCGATCCCAGAAAGTGTGACGGTGCAAAAATTTGCGCCTTTTATTGGGGCTATATGTCGTAAGCTTGATAGTAAGCGCATTGAGCTTGTCATTGCGTCAGACTTTGAGCCGAATCTAGAAATTCAAATTAAACCCAACACGCTCTACAGAGCTTTAGAGAATCTTTTGGCTAATGCATTGCGATATGGTTACCAGAAGGTTCTGGTACATTTAAACAACCATCGCTCTGGGATAGAAATTCTTATTGATGATGATGGTCCTGGTATTCCGCCTGAACGACGTGCTGAAGTATTTCGGCCATTCATACGTCTTGATTCTTCTCGAAACCAAGCAACAGGCGGGGTAGGGCTCGGTTTAGCAATTGCACGCGATGGTATTCGGCGGCATGGCGGTTATGTTGTCTTGGGTGATTCACCGTTGGGTGGATTAAGGATAAGGGTATACTTACCAAAGTAAGGGAAAAGCAGATGGATATATTGCAGCATTTTTCAACAATTGCGCCAGAGTATGATGGATTTATTTTGGATGTATGGGGGGTCCTCCATGATGGTGTGCAAGCCTTCGATGGTGCTGTAGCCTGTGTTGATCTCTTGCATCAGTTGCGTAAGGAAATCGTCATTGTGTCCAACGCCCCGCGTCCCGCAGATCAAATCCTGCCAACATTGCAAGGTATGGGATTTAATCTTCGCTTATCACAGATTATTACCTCTGGAGAAGTGGTGAAGCGTCAAGTGTTTGAGCGTCGTGATCCAATTTTTGCGCAGCGAGGTACCAAAGCATTCCACTTAGGGGCAAAACATCACCCGTTGGTAGCATCAGCGCCTCAGGATGTCGGGTTTGTCGATACCCTTGAAAATGCCGACTATATCCTCGCTACGATCTTCTTCCCATCTGACACGCCAGTAGACCATTTTGATGATGTGTTGACCCAGGCGCAAGCCTTACATCTGCCCTTGGTATGTGCAAATCCCGATAAAATTGCCCCAGCTGGCCAAGGTTTTCACTATTGTGCGGGAACGATCGCCGAGCGTTATCTTGATATGGGCGGTGAAGTTATCTTCTTTGGTAAGCCTTATCCAGCTATTTATCAAGTGGCGCTCGAGAAATTTACCCAAGCCGGCATTCAGACTCCTAAAATCCTAGCGGTTGGAGATACTTTGGAAACCGATATCCTTGGGGCAGCTCAGCAGGGTATTCATGCGGCGCTGGTGCTCACTGGCATTGAAGGACGTCGTCTTGGGGGGGGTGGTGCCACCGCTGACCAAGTTGCAGCGTTGTGTGCTGAGCAAAAAATGCCTCTACCTACTTGGGTGGTGCCAGCGTTTAAATTTTAATAAATTTTTATTAATGACAAATTTATTGTATTCTAGGGTATTCCAATACGGTGGCGGCCATTGCTGGGCAGATTTTTGGCGCGTATTATGGCTTTGACGGGTTGCCAACACCATGGCTCAACCTATTAGCAAAGAATACCACACCCCCGGTAGGAATGGATAAGCCCGTTGTTGAGATGATCAAAGACTTTACGACTATGGATCTTAAAGATTTTGATGCAGACAAGTACTTAGAAAAAAATCCTGACATGTTTCCTTGGCACTACGATACAAAGCATCCTAAATTTAAGGAAGAATTTCAGAAAGTGCTGCAGTTGAAGGTGGATTTGCCTAAAGACAAGGCCAAATAAGACTTTGATCACCCTAAAATCTAGACTTATGGATTGAAAGGCACCCCGTGATCGAAAACTGTATAAGTTCAGATAGAACTGAGACGTGACTGGGTTAAAATAGGGTGTGAGCGTGGCGCGCTTTTCAAATAAGCGCCGTAGCGAGCTCACACCGCTCTTGCAGATA
>JBILKX010000051.1:0-11699 GCA_044376435.1 Alphaproteobacteria bacterium
CGCTATCATCACTGTACATGCCTGGTTTAAGGATTTTATTCCATTCTTTCGTCGGTGGGATATAGCGAAACATAACACTGCCTTGCATAAAGTCAGTGGCAAGATAGGTGTAGTTTTTAAAGGGGCCTTGATCAATGGTGCCTAAATACTCCTGACCATTTAGAGACGTAAAAGGACTATACCCAAATTCACGAGATACACCGAGCGCATCACCACAGACAGCACCATACATAATCCCGGCAATTTTATCTGCTTTAAGGTTATGCTGAATCCATTCTGGGGCCATTTGATGCTGCTCCAGAAGCTTTTGAGCATTAGTGCGCAACTCAGACGATTGGGTCGCAACCACAGCTGAAAAACCTTGCCCCTCATGCCACCATTGAGGTGTGCTTAAAATCAAATTTTCTGGCATACGGCGGTATTGCAAGACAATGTCAGGAAGGCGTTGCTGTTCGATAAACCACGGGCTCTTATGAATTTCGTCTGGCTTAAAGATAATAAGGGCTTCAGGCATCTTGCTGAGTGCCTCTTCAATGGCCGAGATTTCCATATTAGTAATGTCAGTAATGCGGCCAGATTGGTATAAATCTAAAACATTTTTCTCTTGATCGTGGAGCTTGTAAACCAACGGCTGTGGATCTGGCGAGGGGGTCTTTAAAGCATGTAAAAGCTTTAGACGCTGTTCAGGTGTTGTTGCAGAAGCGTCTAGATGCGGGGAGATCTCAGCGCTGAATAGAGGTGGAGTGTCTAAAACTCTGTCACGCAAATCCGGCTTTGGGGTGATAGGAGTAGTCACATGGAGGGGCAGATCAGGAGTGCCGGACTGTGGCGCTAGATTTGATGATGAGGTATACCACCACCCTGCACCAAAGACCAAAAATGCAGTAGTAGCTGCCATAGCCGTTCTGGTTAAGCTGCTGAATTGTTTGGTCTTGTTAGCCGGGCGTGCTGTTGTGGTGCCGCTTGTTGGGACGGCGCTATCACAAGCAGGCTCAGGCTGTAGCGTAGCATATGCGGGCTGCAGCAGGCTCATCATTAAAATAATACTTAAAACTAGACGCATTCAGTTAGCTCGTAAGATGTAATCATATTCATTTTGGTAATATATGGTAATGGCTTGCCAATCGTCAATTAGTCATTTAAAGAGGAATTAAAAAGCTAGAATTAAATAGTTCAATATGAAAAAGTCTTATTTAGGTGATTTTTGAGCCATAAATTGAAAATTTGAGGTTGAGATACCCAATTAAGGTGAAAAAGAGAGGATCAGGCAAGTTTTTCGGCAATCTCTTGGCCTAATTGGCTGAGATTAAGACTGAAATCTTTAACTTTTACTTTGCGCTTACCGTTGTATAGTCCGCTGACAACAAGGATATCCATCATATGGTTAGGTCGTAAGTGATAATCAACTTGGACATTTTCTAAAAAGAAATTCGGTTTGATTATTTTATCAATTAAAAGAGTTTGGGCAGGGTCATTATGGGTCCAGAGTCCATCAAGCTGGATCTCGCCACGCAAATTTTCTAGACGTGTTTCATCATTGGCTTTAAAATTAATATTTGACAACGTTAAAGTTGTGTTTGATTGAAGATCGGTACGGGTTATGTTCCAGCTTAGTTCGCTTTTTAGCTCTGTTTTCCCAGAAACATTAGACATCCCACTGGCTAAATCAGTGATGTGATCTGGTTGCAGGCTTGCAGGATCCCAGATAATGGGGGCACTTGTAGCGAATAGCCCAGAAAGTATATTATTCTCATATTTTCCTTTAAGATTGATAACGGCAGGAAGACGCGAACAAGTCCCTTCATACTCAAATTTATTCTGTTTCCACAAGGATTTAAGCTTGGCAACCCAGTTTTTAAGATAGGGGGGGTAGCTTATTTCTTCTGCAGAAAAATCAATTTGGGCAGACTCAATCGGGTTTTTCATCGTGCCATCTATTTGTGCACTCACTGAGGCATTTGTGCAGGTTCTGTCTTTATAAGCAATATTAGGGACTTTCAAAACAATCCGGCTTTCTAACTCACCACTATGATTCAGTTCACTTTTAAAGTCTCCTTCGAGATTTTGGATGTCTTGAAGTCCGAGTGCTGGAATTTTTAAGTGCGAAATAAGGGTGCGGCCATTAATATCGATACTATGAGAGCCAAAAATCCATTCGATACGGCCATTGATATCCGTCGCTGAGGTGGCAGGAGTATTCAAAATACCATTATTAACATCGCCACTTAACCGCCAAATTCTTGGTTCGATCTTATCAGCTTTTAAGGCGATGTTTAAGTTGATAAACGGGCTGCGCAGCAGTACTTTGCCCTGGCCACTCATGGTTTTGCTGAAAAAATCATTAATATGTAATCCACCAACCATCCAAAAGCAGCCAGCTGGGGTGTTAAAGCACACACGAAAATTTTGGACTGTAAGCGTATTCGGCAATCGATGCGTATGATTGATTTTATTAGAAATCGCATGATTAGAAGCATCAAGCCGCGGCATGCTGATATCGGGAGAAAGCGGACACTCACCCGTATAAGAGAGTGAGCTGCCGATAGCTAGGTTACCGCTAACACCATCTATGCGCACTTCACGAAATCGGTGTAGGAGTAAATCTTTGGGTAGATAGCGGATGCTCATTTTTTCGATAGAGAGCTCACCATGGGTGGGCAGAAAACGGTTATTAAGCGGCCGCAGTTTAATACCATGAAATGATGCCCGGCGCCACCCCACATTGACCTTGTCAATACTCTGAATGGCTAAACCAACTTTTTCGAATTGATACGCAAGGACGTGGGTTCCGATCCAATCCAAGTGGTAGGATATGAAGATCAGGAGTAACGTGATAGAGCTAAGACTTAAAATTGTTTTAAGCCAGCGATACTGACTACTCAGACTCATGAAGGGGTTGACGATTCTTACGGGTTAAATAAGTGTAAATTGCTGGCACAATGAAGAGCGTTAGGAGAGTTCCAAACGTCATGCCGCCAACAATAACAATACCAATTTGTTGCCGGCTTTCGGCTCCAGGGCCATGCGCAAAGGCAAGGGGAATAGCGCCTAAAACCATTGCGAAAGTAGTCATGAGAATAGGCCGTAGACGCAAATACGCTGCCTCGATCACCGCTTCAACAACATCACGACCTTGATCTCGGAGATTATTCGCAAAGTCAACAATAAGGATACCATGTTTCGTAATCAAGCCAATAAGTGTAATCATGCCAATTTGGCTGAAGAGATTAATACTCCCAACAGGCGCAATCTTCAGGGCAATAATGCCACCGGTAATTGAGAGAGGAACGCTCAGCATGATAATAAGTGGATCAATAAAGCTTTCAAACTGTGCCGCAAGCACTAGGAAAATAAAGGCTAAAGCAAGCGCAAAGATAAGCATCATGCTGGTCGATTCATTAAGAAATTCACGAGTCTGTCCCGCAAATTCCATACGCATGTCGTCAGTTAAGACTTTCGAAGAAATTTGCTTGATTAAGTCAACGGCCTCACCCTGGCTGGCGCCATCTGCGAGTTCAGCGTAAACACTTAAAGAACGCATTTTATTAAAGTGATTAATTTCGATGGGGGCGATGCGTGGCACAATGTCAACAACATCGTCAAGGGGCACCATTGCACCTTTAGCACCTTTAATAAAGAGCCCACTAATATCTTGTGGCGAGCGCCGCTGATTATCAGCCACTTCAATTTTAACATCGTATTGACGGTTATCAATACGGAAATGGGTGGAGACACGCCCACCAATCAAGGCTTCAATCGTGCGGGCAATCGTATCGGGGTCAGTGCCAAATTGGCCGTCAATATTAAGGGCGGCAAGACGTTCACGATCAATCTTAACAGCAAAATCTTGGCTTTCGGAACCAACCTCACCACGAATTTGTGTAAACAGGCGCGATTGCGCGCCAAAATATTCCATAGCCGCCATCATGCGGTTGGTGACCTTCTTAAGATCTCCGTACTCTTTATTAGACTTAATAACAAGCTGGACAGAGGCATTATCGCTACCGCCAGCAAAAGTCTTTGGACTTGAGGCGTAAACGTGCAATCCGGTAATGTCATTGAGTTTTGGTCGCATTGAGGTGATAATATCGCGGCTATGGCGATCGCGATCTTCCCAAGGCTTAAGCAGGAGCCATGACGTTACTTCAGGGATCTGGATCATGGTCAGTTTTTTATCAGTTTCAGGCAACTCACTGACAATAGCGTCCACTTCCTTACCATACTTATCGATCACTTCAAGAGTCGCCCCTTGGGCGCCATTACCTTTAACAATGATGAGGCCTTTATCTTCTTGAGGTGCGAGCTCCCAAGACAAAAACTTCGTGCCAATAACATACCCCAAGGCGCTGATCACGACGATTAGAATGACCATCATCTTACGATTCTCAATAGCTTGACGTACCCAATGCCGATATCCCTGCTCGATGCGCTCCAGCCACCCTTGTTTGTCGGCAATGTGTGACGGATGATGTGACATGGCATCACTCATTTTGGCCCGTAATAAACGTGAACACATCATCGGCGACAGCGTGAGCGCGACAATGCCAGAGATAATAACGGATCCAGCCAAGGTTAACGCAAACTCACGGAAAAGGCGACCAGTCATACCCGAAGACAAAGCAATAGGGGCGTAAACAGCGGCAAGCGTTAAGGTCATAGCGATCACAGCAAAGGTAATTTCGCGAATGCCTTTGATCGCAGCGGGAATGGGGTGCATGCCTGCCTCAATATGCCGATAAATATTCTCCAGCACCACAATGGCATCGTCTACCACAAGACCAATCGCGAGCACCATGGCTAGGAGTGTGAGAATATTAATACTAAATCCAAAAATTTGGATAAGTGTAAAAGTGGCAATTAATGAAACGGGAATGGTGACCAAGGGAATAGCCACAGCCCGAAATGAACGTAAAAACATGTACATCACAAGGATGACGAGGAGTGTTGCTTCAAGGATGGTTTGGTAAACTTGATTAATTGAGCGCTCAATAAAAATCGTCTTATCATACGCAACTTCTAGTTTCATATCCCCAGGCATACTCGCTTGTAATTCTGGGAGGAGTTTGCGCAACTGATTAGAGATCTCAATAGGGTTGCCGGTCGATTTCATTGTGATGCTGATCGCTACGGCTTCTTTGCCATTGAAGTAAATTTTGTTGCGTTTATCTTCAGCAGTAAGCTTGGCTTGGCCAATATCTTTAAGACGAATCAGCGACCCTTTGCGCTCAGCGACAATAAGATTGTTAAATTCTTCTGGCGTTCTTAAGTCGGCTAAAGTGCTCACCATAAATTCTCGTCGCTCAGTGACTAACCGTCCACCAGGGCGCTCAAAATTTGAATGCTTGATGGCGGCCGCAACTTCTGGGGCGGTCAGATGGTAAGCAGCCATCTTGGTGGGATCAAGAATAATCTGCATCTCGTATTGTCCGCCACCGATGGTCTCTACAGCCGCCACGCCCGTAAGAACCTCGAGGGCATTTTCAATATATCGTGACGAGTAATCTGCTAAATCCTTCACAGGGGTGCGATCACTATATAAAGCTAAATAAATAATCGGGACGGCATCAGCATCAGCTTTACGAATACGGGGCTCAATAATACCTTCTGGGAATTGGTTGCGAATGCGACTCAGTTTGTCACGGACATCTGCGGCAGCATGTTCTATATTGCGATCCAAGCGGAAGCGCAGATTAACTTTCGCTTCTTCCTGTCGGCTTGAAGACTCCATCACATCGATACCTTCAATGCCGGCAAGAGCTGTTTCCAAAGGCTTAATGATCAATGATTCTATGATTTCTGGACCAGCACCAGGGTATTGTACAATCACACTAATCACTGGAGCTTCAATGCGTGGATATTCACGTAGAGGGAGTTCGGTCATTGAGACAAAACCAATAAGCATCATAACCAAAGTTATAACAATTGATAAAACTGGTCTTTTAATGCAGATCTCAGGAAGTTTCATTCAATTAGGATCCTTGTGAAGTTGTTTGCTCAACATTTTTTGTAGATTGCGCAGACTGTGGGGATGTGCCTTGAGCAGTGTTTGTCGATGCTGACTCTGGTACTTGTTCTTCCGCTTTCTCAGGATGCTGCTCTGATTTCTCAGAGGTCTGTTCGGAGGTGTTTTTTTCTGTTTCAGCAGCGGCGCTAGGTTGCGAATCCTCAGATTTTGCAGGTTCGGTCGCAGCCGATGTTGCGCTTGATTCATCAGGTTGTTTCAGCTCTTTGGCATCGGTAGCATCTGTGCCTTGGGAATTTTTAGGTGCGCTGGGGGTTAAGCCATCAGCCTTGCCTGTTGTCGCCAAAGAAATTGCTTTAATAGCATTAGCCATTGACGCCGTGCCACTTAGGGGGAATTTAAGACCGCTGTCTGAAGACTTGTCCTGATCTTTTCCATTCACAATACGGATCGGCTCGCCATCGCGCAGTTTCACTTGACCAGCGGTAACAACAACATCACTTTCTTTGAGGCCATCGACAATTTGTACACGAGTGCCTTCATGGATGCCAGCGATAACACGCGTCTTAAGAGCTTTGCCCTCGACGGCACGGTAAACAAAGTTCTGGTCTCCATTTGTTTCAAGAGCTGACTCAGGAATCTGAATCGCATCAGGAATCGTACCCACTTCAAGTCTAACATTAGCAAATTGACCTGGCTTGAGATTGGCGATGTTTTTATTGAGGATCGCGCGCACAATGACGCTGTGGCTTAAAGGATCAATCTTGGCATCAATTGCATCAATGGTTGCTTCAATAGGCGTATGGCTATGACTTTCCACAGTAATTTCTAGTTGCTGACGTGGGCGCACTTCATTGATATAAAGCTCAGGCACCTGGAATTCCACTTTCATGGGGTGAGGATCCACCAAAGTCACCAACTCTTGGCCTTGCGTAACGTAGGCGCCAATATTAATGTCACCAAGACTGACAAATCCAGAGAAGGGCGCCTTAAGAATCGTTTTATCAAGGCGGGCTTTAGCGAGCTGCATTTGCGCCTCAGCTTGCTTGTACTCAGCGCGAGCTTTATCTAATTGCTGGGCAAAACCAACGCCGCGTTTCAGGAGTTCTTGCGCACGATCAAAGTTTGCTTTTTGCGTCATATAAACAGCTGTTGTGCTGTTGTGCTCAGCTTCTTGAACGGCATTGTCAAGGATGATTAAGGGGGCGCCAGCCTGCACAAAATCACCCTCTTTAAAACGAATGTCGGCAATATGGCCAGGTGCATCAGGTTTGATGACAACCATCTGATTGGCACGCAGCACGCCAATCGTACTAATCTGTTGCACCATGGGTCCAACAGCAACGGGTTCAGCCTCCACGGTCGCGGCAGTGATGCGTTGCATTTCTGCAAGCATCTGTGCTTGACGTGTGATCGATACGCGCGCGTACCAAGCAATTAAGGTAATGGCAGAGAACACACCTGCAACAATCCACAATTTCTTGTTTCTCATAAAGATCCTACCTGGTATAATACCATCAGTTATTAAGTTTATATAAGATCATATCAAAGAATTCATTCTAAACCTTTAAGATCAACATATATTTCTTATAGGCAAGATAAATGATCTCAACCGTCGTGGCAAGATAAAAACAAACAAATCTTTTAATAATGAATAAAAATTTTAATAAAAAACTGTTCACAACCTTAATTTCTCGTATCTGCCATGATCTTGCAAGTCCGCTAGGATCGTTACAAATGGGCTTGGAGCTTATGGAAGAAACTGGTGTGGATGATGCAATCGTGTTGTGTCAAAAAAGCGCCCAATCGGCGTCTTCACAGCTGAAATTTTTTCGGTATTTGTACGGATCTAATGCAAACCAATCTATATGCTATGAGCAAGGTCTTGAAGTATTACAGACTGTTCTGGATATGCAAAAATGGGTGATTGAGTCTAAAATCACCATGCCAATTTCAGGAGAGATCACGCAAATAATGTTGAGTTTAGCCCTTGGTCTGGTGGGCCTGGCACCACGAGGAGGGGTGTTATCTTTTGCAGGGGATGATAAGGTGACACAGGTTTCCCTCGAGGCTCCAGTGATCCTAGAAACTCAGTGTTTAGAAATATTTACGCACAACTCGGTAGAGGAATATGAACTGACTTCTAAGACAGTCCCCTTCTTCTGGGCGTGGTGGGCGGCGAACGACCTGGGCTATGAGGTGCGATGTCATCGTGAGCTGAACCTTATTACATCCACCTTAACTAGTTCAAGATGAAAAAGTCTTGTTTAGGTATGGCCTCAGAGCGTCTTTTTAACGGGGGATTAACTAGTCGGTCCTCAGGTGCGCACTAACTTCCATATGGGCGATTGATTATCAAAGTTGCGCTCGAACCACCAGACATCTTTAATCTCATCAACCATATTGGCGACACCTTCGATCACGTCACCGTGGGCGTCGCGAACAGTGTGAATTTGCTCGCTGACAAAGCGTACTTGGATTTGCGCTGTGAGATCTTTTAAAGATAGATCAAGCGCTTCGACGATTTTGATCCCCACAACATCATTCTCTAAGGTGTGGCCAGCTTGTTCGCGACTCGTCATGGCTTGGTTGAAAATTTTGAATATGGGGGCGTCCACAAGGTTTTGGAGGGTTTCTCGGTCATGGGCACTAAAAGCTTTGAGAATTAAACAAAAGGCCTGGGCGGCATTTTTCATAAACTCATCGAGACTAAAGTCTGGGTCATGGGAGTGTATGAGGGCTTCTTGGCTCCGTAATTGGGGGTTAATAATGATTTGCGCTGGCTTTATAAGGTTTGAGACTTCACTGACTTGCGCGTGTTCTTCCGGAGCCTCAAAAAACGCTTGATCTATAGGGTCACGAGCGGATGTATGCTCAGAATGCTGCCCAAGCACGCGTAGTAAACGAACAGCGAAAAATATTGCAAGCGCCGCAAATAGCAAAATATCAACAATTGGCATGCAGCTCTCCTAAGATGTACACATGACGTATAAATATCATGGTTATGATACTCCTTTTTCCGGGGCTCCCGCAGAATCTTGCGGTATCAATATATAAGATTCTGTTAGTTCAACATTCAAATCTTTGTTTAATATCCCACGAATTAGTTTCCAAAATGTAACTTCGATGCCCGAAAAATATTGAAAAACCAATAATTTGCTTAATTTTTTCAATAGTTTAATAGGGTGAATAATGCAAATTTTCTTTCAAAACAACCCGATGAAACCTTGCACTAAGTTTATGAATATACCTAAAATTTTCTCAATCTGTAATAAATCTTTATCATATAAAAACAATCTATTAAAGAGCAGTTAACGACTTTTTAGTCAATTAAGCAAATATTCGATGAGAGGATTTGAAAAGTCATGGATAAAGATACACCAAAGTCACCAGAAAATTCAACAACTAGAGACGGCAATACAACAGATAAGACAACTGTTGCAGAGAATGCTGAGCGTGTGTCACAGCATGAAGAGGGGTTTTTGGCCTCTAAAGACATACACGCTACCTCAGAATCTCCGTCCCAAGACTTACAAGAATCACAAAATGATGCTGAACTGACAGACATTGAATTATTAGCACGTCGAATGCGGGAGCAAGAAGAGGCCGCCTTGCAATCCCAAGATCCAACACTACTTTTAGATGCAGATCAAGCGGAGCGTCTTAACTTACGTAATCAAAATGCGACAGCGCCTATCGCTCCAATATCTCCAGAGATTTCTGATCCACAAACAATATCAACGCTAACTATGGCTGATCAGAATGTCTTTAAAGGACAAACTCAAGGTAACGATAATAAGCTTTTAAGTAGCTCTCCTGGCTCAAGTTATCGTGATCCCTTATCCGTAGAATCAAAGCTTACTTTCACAAATCCAGAATTACGCACAGCCAGCTTAGCGCCTATACGTAATTTAGCTGATCAAGATGAGCAGCGGGGAGATACAGCCCTGAAGGTTTCTGTCAATGCCCCTGTAAATACGCAAACCATCGTAGAGGCTCCACATGTAGAGCCACCTAAAATTCCCCTCGTGGTTTTATTAAATCTCACAACACAGATTGAGAAAAAGATTGCCGCGATTAATGCGGCGCCCCTCCTAGATAATACAATTAATCCGACACTGACAACCACTTCTGAAGATTCGACATCTCACAGTGGGACATTAATCTCCACCTTAGTTGCGGGCACGATTACTGACCCAGATGGACCATTATCCGGTATTGCAATCACTACTCTTGATACGGCCAATGGTTCCTGGGAGTTTAGCTTAAATGGTGGCAGTAGTTGGACAACTGTGGGGGCTGTCAGTGGTGCGAACGCGCTTCTCTTATCAGGTAGTGCGAGGCTGCGGTTTGTGCCAACGACAGATTGGAGCGGGAGTGCGACCGTATCTTATAAGGCATGGGATAGCTCGAGTGGTATGTCTGGAACCTACAGCGACACAAGCATTTCTGGAGGCACGACAGCCTTTAGTACCGCAACGACAAGTGCGAGTGTTACTGTATCTGCGGTGAATGATGCGCCGACGCTTAATGCTACATTAACCGCAAATTTAACAACGATCGCAGAAGATACTTCCAATCCAACGGGTGATGCAGTCTCAGCAATTGCGGGAGCGGCAATCAATGACGTTGACAGTGGTGCGGTCCAAGGTGTTGCGATTACAGCAGTTGATAACACAAATGGAACATGGCAGTACAAGATTGGGGCGGGGGCATGGACAGACATCGGGACAGTCTCCGCAAGCCAAAGCTTATTATTAAGCGATGCCGCGGAACTTCGGTTTGTGCCGAATGCCGACTATGCAGGGGCATCAACAATTACTTATCGCGCCTGGGACCGCACATCGGGTACTGAAGGGTCGAAGGTAAGTACAACTGTTAATGGTGATACGACTGCGTTTAGTAGCACTCAAGTTTCTGGAAGTATTACGGTCACAAATATTAATGATGCACCCGTTGTAAACATAGCTGTGGCACCGGTGTTTACAGCAGTCAGTGAAGATGTAACTAACTCTGCGGGTAATGTTATCTCAAGTATCGTGAGTACTGGGATTAGCGATGTGGATTCGGGTGCCGCGTCTGGTGTAGCCCTGACGGCAGCGGATAATACCAACGGGACGTGGGAGTTTAGTACCAACGCCGGTTCAAGCTGGAGTGCGGTGGGGGGGGTCTCAGCTGCGAGTGCGTTATTACTCCGCAGCACCGATATGCTGCGGTTTGTGCCGAATGCGGACTATAATGGCACAGGGACGATTACCTACCGGGCGTGGGATCAGACGTCGGGGACAGCAGGGACAACCGCCGACACGACAACGAACGGCGGCACGACGGCATTTAGCAGCAGCACCGTCAATGGCACGATCACGGTGACGGCGGCGAATGATGCCCCGGTCCTGAACACCGGCGTGACGCCGTCACTGACAACGATTGTCGAAGATACTGCGAGTCCGAGTGGCAACACGGTCTCGACGATTGTGAACTCAGCGATTAGTGATGTGGATTCTGGTGCCGTGTCTGGACTAGCGCTGACGGCCGCGGATAACACCAACGGGACGTGGGAGTTTAGTGCCAATAGCGGGTCAAGCTGGAGTGCGGTGGGATCAGTCTCCAGCGCCAGTGCGCTGTTGCTCCGCAGTACTGATATGCTGCGGTTTGTGCCGAATGCCGACTATAACGGCACCGCGACGATTACCTACCGGGCGTGGGATCAGACGTCGGGGACAGCAGGGACAACAGC
>JBILKX010000052.1:0-11495 GCA_044376435.1 Alphaproteobacteria bacterium
GGAGCGGATCTTGTCTCTGTTCCTCTCATGCCGGCAACAGCAGCTCAATCCCTTCCAGCTCCTCTCCCAAATCGCCGCTTCTTAATCTACCCCCGTGAACGGTTACCTTGTGGCTACAATCGTGGAGGCAGTATATGTTCGGAAATGCCGCTCCAGCACGTGTTGGGCCAGCTGTAGCGGGAGAGTAGCGGGGCGAACATAGTCACTCGTGAACAGTTATCACCACGCAATATCGCCGTGGGCTAATCCCCAAGACAGATGTCAAGGCCACGCGCCGTCTGTATCAGTTGGCTATCCAGGTCTACACCCCGATACTTTTTAATCGCTTCATCGATCGGGAAACTGGTCACCGTATTATGCTGCCACGACACCATGCGATCAAACTGACCCGCCTGAACCAGGTCCACGGCATGTACGCCCATGGCTGAGGCAATAATGCGATCAACGGCTGTGGGTTGCGCGCCACGCTGCACGTGCCCCAGCACCGTAACACGGGTATCGGTACTCAGACGCTTGCTAATTGTCTCGCTAATATAATGACCAATGCCGCCGTAACGGGGGCGACCACCTTTGTCTAGGGTGAGAGGTTTGCCCTCTTCGGTGCCAGCTGCCTCAGCAGCAATGACTAAAGCAAAGTTGCGCCCTGATTCTCTAATCTTGTTGAGATGCGCGCAGACTTTATCGAAGGTATAATAAATCTCGGGAATCAAAATGACATCGGCGCCGCCAGCGATTCCAGCATGCAAGGCGATATGTCCGGCATGTCGCCCCATCACTTCTAGCACCATAATCCGCTCATGGCTTGCGGCTGTCGGCTGCAGGCGGTCAAGCGCTTCTGTGGCTACCTCAACAGCGGTATTGAAGCCGATGGCTTGGTCCGTGGAGCCTAGATCGTTATCTATTGTCTTGGGAATGGCGACAAGGTTCCACTGGCACTGCTTGGCGATTTGTTTGGCTGTGCCAAGGCTGCCGTCGCCACCAATAACAATAACAGCCTCAAGGCCAAGGGATGTGTAGGCATCACCGATTTCAGACAATCGATTTTTGGTGCTGCCGTCAGGCATGATAAAAGCAGACGGGTGGCCCTTATTGACGCTGCCTAAAAATGTGCCGCCGCGGCGCACTAAGCTGGCCTCTAAGCTTTGAGGTGTGAGCGAGATAATATCGGGGGGGGTGTTCAATAGGCCGACGGAGCTATTGCGAATGCCGACAATGTCGTATCCTAAGGAATGAGCACGATGGACCACGGCACGGATTGCGGCATTTAGTCCGGCACAGTCACCGCCGCTCGTCATCAGGCCCAATCTTTTCATTGCTCATCCTCCTTATACGTGTGCACCCGATCCACTTGTGGGTATACCATCAAAATTACCTGTATATATAACGGGTCTCAGCTTAAAACGCTACTACCTTTTCAATGAAATGTTGCATTATTTTGCGTTGTTCGCCATTGTCAAACTGAATAGTAAGTTTATCGCCTTCGCGGCCGATAATTGTGCCGTAGCCAAATAATTTATGGCGTACGCGCGCTTGCTCTTGGGTCATATCATCAGGAGACGGCGGGGAGGCAATATCTTGATCCCAGTCAGTTTTGCCTGGGCGCCCTTTTGCCGGGGAACCCCAAGACGTCGGGGTGTCAGACCAAGATCTCTGGGGAGCAGAAATAGAGATAGGTTGGTGATATTGATTTAAAAATTCCACATGCGCTTCTGGAATTTCCGCAATAAAACGTGACGGCTGCGGGGAGTGATTTTGGTTGAATAGACGACGGTTGCGGGCATAGCTAATCAAGGCAGCCTCTTTGGCGCGGGTTAATCCAACATAGGCGAGACGGCGTTCTTCTTCCAGTCCATTGCGATCGAGCAAGGCGCGGGCATTGGGCAGGAGCCCTTCCTCCCAACCAGCCAGAAATACAACGTCAAATTCCAGGCCTTTGGCGCCGTGCAGCGTCATGATCGTCACCATATCAGCAGTTGCGGCGGTGATATGGTCCATCACCAAGCTCACATGCTCAAAAAATTCTACTAAGGAAGGAAATTCACTCAGGGCGTTGACAAGCTCGCGTAGGTTCTCTAAGCGGCCTGTGCTTTCGGCAGATCTATCATTTTCCCACATGGCTCGGTACCCAGATTGCTCTAAAATAACTCGGGTTAGATCCGGGGGGGTATGGGTGGCCACTAGGTTATTCCACACATCAAGATGTTCAAGAAACTCAGCTAAGCCACGCCGGGCGGGGCCTTTGATCATATCATGCTCTAAATATACCTTCGCCGCTGTATAAAGCGAGACATTGTGCTCGCGGCCGTATTCGTGCAAGGTTTGCACAGTGGTCGTGCCAATCCCACGCTTTGGCAGATTAATAATCCGCTCAAAGGCCAAATTGTCGTGGGGGTATAATGCCAGGCGCAGATAAGCGATCGTATCACGGATCTCTTGACGTTCATAAAAGCGCAGCCCCCCAATCACCCGATACGGGATGGCCTGCATCATAAAGTTTTCTTCAAAGGCGCGTGTTTGGGCCGTAGTGCGCACGAGGACAGCCATATTAGAGAGAGATTTACCACGTCGCTGGTAGCCTTCGATCTGGTTGGCGACAAAAGCAGTCTCGCCTTGGCTATTCCAAGCCATAAAGATTTTGACTTTTTCCTCCTGAGAGGCGGGGGTCGTCCATAAGGTTTTGCCAAGGCGGGCTTGGTTGTGGGCGATAAGACCAGCGGCAGCGCCTAAGATGTGGCTAGTGGATCGGTAGTTTTGCTCAAGGCGAACGATGGTTGCGTCTGGGAAGTAGTGTTCAAATTTGAGAATATTATCAACATCAGCGCCACGCCAGCTATAGATAGACTGGTCGTCATCGCCAACGCAGCATAAATTGGGTGTCTGCACGCCCGTAATCGCTTTTAGCCACATGAATTGCACCGCATTAGTGTCTTGGTATTCGTCAACAAGGACGTATTTGAATTGTTGGCGATATTGGTTTTGGATCTCGGAATTATCCCGTAGCAGCTTGAGGGATTCATGTAAGAGGTCGCCAAAATCCAAGGCATTTAACGCGCGCAATCGTTCTTGATACGTTGCATAAACACCAACCCAGGCATCCTTTATCTGTTGGTCAGCGGCTTCTGGCGATAAGCCTTGATCTTTCCAGCGACTAATAGCGGCAAGGACTGAGCGAGGGGGATTTTTCTCGGTTGAGATATTTTTTTCTTCAAGAATGCGCTTGATCAGACGGAGTTGATCATCTGTATCAAGAATTGTGAAATTCGGCATTAAGCCTGCATCTTCGGCATGGCGGCGCAGTAATCGTGTGGAGATGGCATGGAAAGTGCCCATCCACATAGAGTCGGTGTTATACCCAAGCATATGGGTAAGTCGTTCACGCATTTCTTGGGCAGCTTTATTCGTGAACGTTACAGCTAAAATCTGGTGCGGCTGAGCTTTTTGAGTCTCGAGGATGTAGGCAAGGCGCGTGGTTAAAACGCGCGTTTTGCCGGTCCCGGCCCCGGCCAGAACCAGCAAGGGGCCTTCGGTGTGGCGTACAGCTTGTTGTTGGGCAGGGTTGAGAGTGTTAATAAAGTGTTCAAGATTTCTCATAAATAGCTCTACTTAGGGGTCGGTGAAAAAAACTGCTCGCCTCATCAATCTTGGTGTAAATAGCGCTTAAAGTCTAGCTTTTCGGGATTGCAGGCGAGCTTGTTAAAACGTCAACATCATAGCACATAAAATTCTAATGGACAGGGAAGAGTGTTGATGATATAGCAAACTCAGGTTATGGTGCTGGACTAAGGAGGAAGATATGAGATTTTTCAGCATAAACATGATACAACTACTAAAAAGTGCGCTGATGATAGGGTGCTTGAGTTTGTTTGTTGTGGCTTGCGATACTCAACCAGAGGCAAATGCACCCAAAATAACCGTGGTCACTTGTGCGGATAACCCACCCATGGAATTTTATCGTCATGGAGAAATGACAGGGTTTGATATCGACTTTGCGCACAAGCTTGCGGAAGTTTTAAAAGTGCAGGTCGAGATCAAAGACATGGATTTTGGTGGGATGATATCAGCTTTGCAGTCAGGGCGCGCAGACATGGCGATTGCAGATATGTCGGCAACAGAGGAGCGGCGCCAAGCCGTTGACTTTTCGATTCCTTACCATCACGGTGGGGCAGCATTTTTGTCTTTAAAGTCTCAAGAAATAAAACAATGGGAAGATCTCTCGGGACGTACGTTAGGCGTCCAGATGGGCAGTGTATGGGAACGCACAGCGCAAGAGCGGCAAAAAGATTTTGCTGCCTTAAAAATATTTGCTGGAAGCAAACTCGGATTATTGATTGAAGATCTGAAAGCGGGCCGCATACATGGTATATTCTTAGAAGCGGCAGCTGCACGTCAATTTGCAGTGCAGAATCCTGAACTTATGGTCACTTTGCTTAAAGAGGGTAGTTCAGCAGGATCTGCGGTTGCGTTGCCTAAAGGGTCGCCGTGGCTAGAAAAGGTCAATGCAGCCATTGCGGAGTTGAAGCAGAGTGGTTGGTTTGAAGAAGCTGAGCGTAAGTGGTTTGCGGAGTAAAGGTAATCTTTTATGAGTGAGATAATGTCAAAACTCCCCTCGTGGTGGTTTATTGCGCAAGGGATGGCGGTGACGCTACAATATACAATATTCTCAGTTTTTGGAGGATTAGTTATTGGCATATCCTTAGCAGTTGCTTTGACGGGGCAATGGGCAGCTGCAAAGCGGTGCGCTAATATCTACATCTCTATTTTTCGTGGGACCCCGTTATTAGTGCAGTTATTGCTTGTGTATTACACGACACCCGTTTTGGTGGGGTACCAGATCTCAGCCTTTACTTCAGGGGTTTTGGCGTTTTCCTTAAATTCAGGCGCCTATGTGGCTGAGGTCATTCGGGCTGGTATTCAGGCGGTTGATCGTGGGCAGTTTGAAGCCGCGATAGCGCTGGGGATTCCACGCAGTCTGATGATGCGCTCGATCATTTTACCGCAAGCTGTGCGTAATATTCTGCCAGCTTTAGTAAATGAAATGATCAACATGTTAAAAGAGTCGGCTATTATTTCTGTTATTGGTGAAGCAGATTTGATGCGGCGTGCTCAGATTGTAGCGGCTGAACAATATCGGTATTTTGAACCATTAATGGTTGCCGCCATTTGCTATTATGGGCTTGTGGTTATGTTAACAGCGTTAGCGACCGGCTTGGAAAGGTATTTAGGGCGCCATGATTCACGTTAGACACGTACAAAAACACTACGGGACGATGCCGGTGCTCAAGGATGTCAGTTTAGAAGTCAGTGCTGGCGAGGTGGTAACCATTATTGGGCCCTCAGGAAGCGGTAAGTCGACGTTACTACGTTGCTTGAATGGTATTGAATCTGTTCAAGATGGCGATATTTTGATCAAGGGTGTACGTTTGAGCGCGGCGACTTTACCGATGATTCGTCGGCATGTAGGGATGGTGTTTCAGAATTTTCACTTGTTTCCGCATATGAGTGTGCTTGAAAATATTCTCTTTGCGCCCGTCAAAGTGCTGGGGATTCACGCAGACCATGCGCGTCGAGATGCTGAAAAACTGTTGGCCCAGATAGAACTAAAAGATAAAATGCATGCCTATCCTAATCAACTTTCTGGGGGGCAGAAACAGCGTGTGGCCATTGCACGTGCCTTGGCAACAAAACCTGATATTATGCTGTTTGATGAGCCGACATCAGCGTTAGACCCAGAAATGGTCTCAGATGTACTAGCGGTGATCCGTGGCGTTGCGGAGACAGGGATGACAATTTTGCTAGTCACGCATGAGATGGCATTTGCACGTGATATTGCCCATCGTGTACTATTTATGGATCGAGGACAGATCATAGAGGATAGCTTGTCAGGGATGTTTTTCCAAAATCCAAAAACAGAGCGAGCACGGCGTTTTTTAACAAAAGTTCTGCCTTAAAAAGGGGCAAGGAGTATCATTTAACTATATGATTATTAACTAAGGATCGCAGGTGAAACCACTTACAAAGAAACTCAAACAACAACATTTAGGTGTCCTTTTAATGTTCCTGAGCGTTCTAGCTTGGGCAATTTTAGATGGTGTGATTAAAGCGTTAACAGAGCGGTATTCATTATTTCAGATTATTTTTTTCCGTGACAGCATTAATGTGCTGTTGATTACCCTGTTTGGGATTCTGCCGCAAGGGATCGCAGTGCTGCGTACAAAGCAGATAAAAATCCATATCTGGCGAGCGCTGTTACTCTTATTTAATGCGGTAGGATTTACCTATGCTGTAAGTCAAATCAGTTTGGGTGACGCATATAGCCTTGGGTTCTCAGCCCCTATTTTTATGATGGCGATGGCCTCAACGTACTTGCATGAGAAAATTCATTGGCAGCGTTGGATATGCCTGTTTCTAGGTTTTGTGGGGATTTTAATTATTCTGCGCCCTGACGGTAGTGTGTTTCAATTTGCCGGCGGCATTGCATTGCTGACCGGCATTACCTATGCGATCTCTAACGTTTTAGTCAAGCGGCTTGATGCGAACGATTCCAATATTAGTATTGTCTTTTACCCAAGCGTAATGATTGCCTTGATCGCGGCGATCTGGTTGCCTTCGGTTTGGATTATGCCAACCCCTGGAGATTGGATGCTCTTTTTACTGGCAGGGGTCCTCGGATGGGCAGCCCTACAAAGCTTAGTCATGGCCTTACGTTTAGCGCCTGTCTCCATTGTCGCGCCTTTGGAATACAGTTCATTGCTCTGGGTCGTGGGAATTGATTATGTATTTTTTAACTTGGTTCCAAGCCTTAATATGATGGCTGGGGCATGTTTGATTATCGTCAGTAACCTTTATATCGTCTTCCATGAGGCAAAGTTCAGGCCTCAAGATTATTTGCATGATGCGGATTGACCTTCTAGATCGTTATATTTTGCGGCAGCTCATGCTGGCAACAGCTGTCTTAACAGCGGTGTTCTGTATTGCGGTGTGGCTCACACAGTCTCTGCGTTTTATTGATGCGGTCTTAAACTGTGGCGTGGGCATAGGGCTGTTTTTGCGTATGTTAAATTTGCTCTTACCAGAGTTTCTCACCGTGATCTTGCCGATTGCCTTATTTATTGCCACTTTAGTTGTGTACAATCGCCTGGTAACTGATCGGGAGATTTTAGCGAGTCGCGCAAGTGGCCTGAGCAATCGTCAACTTGCGTGGCCAGCACTGATGTGGGCAATGATGATGACACTCATGCTTTATGTCATTAGCTTATACATTTTGCCGGTGAGCTTTCGTCATTTTAAAGATCTCGAGTTCGACCTTAAACGCACTGGTGCAACGTTTATCTTACAAGAAGGTGAATTTACAACCGCCAGTAATCTGACAGCGTATGTACGTTCACGCAACCGTCAAGGGGAGCTCAAAGGTGTCATGTTGCAAGATACTCGTGATGTGACGAAACCCATGTTGATTGTTGCAGAACGAGGCAGTATTTATCGTAATGCCCAAGGTACTTACTTAATCCTGACCAATGGGAGTCATCAGCAAAAGGATGCGAACGGTCGCCTCTCAGTGTTATACTTTGATGAGTTTCTTTATGATTTAGGGAGCCCCCAGGATACGAGAGTCCGTGAACGTAAACCCCATGAACAATTTATCACAGACCTGTTTAATCCGCCTAAAAATAGCACAAACCCTCAGTATGCAAATCAGTTATACTCAGAGGCTCACCAGCGGTTGCTGCGTCCGTTGTTGGCGCTTGTGTTCGCGATGTTAGCTGTATGGTTTATACTGAATGGCGAATTTCGACGCCATGGACGGCAGCGCCAAATTTTGAAAGTTGTCGCTTTAGTTATTTTTATTCAGGGGGGAATGCTTTGGCTCGGACACATGATTGTGCGGTCGCTATGGCTAACACCATTGCTCTATATAATAGTGCTGGGTCCATTAATTATAGCCTGGAGTAGTCTAGATCTAGGTAAGCGCTCAAAAAGGATATTATCATGCTTGTCTTAGGGCAGTATTTTGGTAAGCGGTTTCTATTGTGGTTCAGCTTGGTGCTCTTAACAGTCTTGGTCCTTATCGCACTGTTTGATTGGGCTGAGTTAATGCGTCGTGCGGTGCATAAACCGCTGGCGACAATATTTATTACTGGAAAAATGGTCTTGTTGCGTCTGCCGCATACAGCGGGGAAATTACTACCCTTTATTAGTCTTTTCGCAAGCATTACAACACTATGGAGCTTGAATCGTACAAATGAAATTACCGCAGCAAAAGCAGCAGGTATATCAATTTGGCAAGTGTTAATACCTTTTGTTATTGTTCTGATGGGCATTAATACGTTGAACCTCGCCGTCGTCAACCCGTTAGGCGCGGCAATGATGACGCATTATGATCAGCTGGAGTCATTATACTTACGAGGGTACTCACATCGTGTCGCTGTGGCTCAAAGTGGATTTTGGATCCGCCAGATTGATCTAGACGGGTATACCCTCATTTATGCGCAAGAACTGGACAGTAAAACTTCCGTGCTTAAAAATGCTACCTTCATTCGATTTACCACTAATGATGCATTCCAAGAGCGTATCGATGCGGCTGAAGCGCGCTTGGTGCGTCAATCTTGGGAGCTTGAACAGGTTTGGCGTGCGCAGCAGGGGAGGCCACCGCAGCAGCACTCTCGGCATTATGTCACGACAGCGCTGACCCCAAAGGAAATTGCAGATAGTGCGACGCCGGCATCAAATCTTTCTTTTTGGCAGCTGCCGGGCTTTATTCGTACGTTTGAGAAATCTGGGCTGTCACCTTTGAAATATGTCTTGTATTGGCACGATTTGTTGGCGAAGCCGATTTTTTGCTTAGGAATGTTAATTTTAGCAGCGTGTGTAGCCCTACGTCCTGCGCGCCAAGGTCGGGTGGCCACAAGGCTAGCTTTTGGTATTAGTATAGGGTTTGTCAGTTATATTATTTCGGATGTGACAATGGCGATGGCATACTCTGCAGCACTACCATCGCTATTAGCGGCATGGGGACTACCATTATTAATGATATTTGGGTCGAGCGTGTGGTTGTTACATCAAGAAGAAGCTTAGTCCCCCGTTCAAAAGACGCTCCCAGGCTTCGCTCGTTGAGCTTCGCCGGGCACGCTATCATTACGCAAGATTCTGCGGACCGATTAAGTAAAAGTCTTTATTTTTAGGCAAGATCAGTGTATACATGAAGGTAATTTAATCAACCATCTCTTGAGATTACTAAGCTATAGCCTAAGGTGGCAAGAGAAGCCTTTGAGGAGTTAACCATGGCGCTAGAACGGACACTTTCAATCATTAAACCTGATGCAACACGACGGAACTTGACAGGCGAGATTAATGCTCGCTTAGAAAAAGCCGGTTTAAGAATTCTTGCGCAAAAGCGGTTATATTTAACCAAACAACAATCAGAGCGCTTCTATGCAGTACATGCTCAGCGTGCTTTTTTTAATGATTTGTGTACATTTATGAGCTCTGGTCCGATCGTTGTCCAGGTTCTAGAAGGCGACAACGCCATTTCCCATTATCGGGAAGTGATTGGCGCGACTAATCCTGCCAATGCTGCTCCAGGAACAATTCGTCGTGATTTTGCTGAATCAATTGAAGCAAATGCTGTCCATGGGTCTGATAGTCCAGAAGCAGCAGCGCAAGAAATTAGCTTCTTCTTTAGCCAGCTTGAGATTGTCGGCTAACTTTCTGAGCTGAAGAGTGTTGCTGCACCAGCTCGGCTTGATCTGTGGTAGCAACACTATTGCCGTTTCTATCAGAAAGGGACGCTAGGCAATGATCGATAGAATTGATTCTCAAAGTCCAAGAAAACTTGCGATTATTGCTGGCAAAGGTCATTTGCCGCGCCAACTTGCCGCCGCTTGCCAAGCGCAAAATCTTTCCTATATCATTATTGCGATTCAAGAGCAGACAGAGTCCGATTGGCTGTGTCTACATCCTCATGACTGGACCTCTTTAGGAGCTGTTGGTAAGACTTTATCATTATTACGCCAGCATCAAGCGACTGATGTTGTATTGGCTGGGGCGATTCAAAGACCAAGTTGGTTAGCGTTGAAACTCGACATGACTGGGGCGGCATGGCTCGCGCGCGCGGGTTTGTCTGTGCGTGGTGATGACGGGTTGCTCCATATGATTACGGAAAGGCTAGCTGAAGAAGGATTTCGGGTGCGCAGCGCGCAAGAGATTTGTGGCGACACTATTTTGGCGGTAGCGGGCACATGGGGGCGGCACGCCCCTGACGAGGCGGCGCTTAAAGATATCGACTTAGGTCAATCAGTAATTCAGGGAATCTACGGGCAGCTTGATATTGGTCAGGCAGTCGTGGTGCAAGAAGGGCTGATCTTAGGGGTTGAGGCTATCGAGGGGACCGATGCGTTAATTCAGCGCTGTGGTGCGCTTAAGCGTCCAGGCCCTGGACCTATCCTCATTAAGTTGACCAAACCAAACCAAGACACTCGTGTCGACCTGCCAACTGTCGGGATAGCGACTGTCCAGAACCTTATTGCCAATGGGTACCGAGGTCTGGCCGTGGAAACTGAGCGCACCTTAGTGATTGATTTGCCAGAAATGGTTCAATCCGCGAATGATGCTCAGGTATTCTTACATGGTATTAAGAAGTAAATCCTGCGTGGACATCATTTTAGTCGCTTAAAAATGGCGTAAGGTAGGTTATTTTGGGTGTTTCTTCCCAGAGTGGTTTTAAGCTGGGATCTCGTTTGTTCAGCTCGCTTAGGAGGGCATCTTTGAAGGCAAAAGGTGGTACACCAAGAAGCGTTTGTAAAGATTCTTCGAGTTTTTCAGGCGTCTTGGCTGTTGTGAATTCAGGCCACATCTCAATCTGTCGTTTGAATGAATTCCTAAGCCTATAATTAAATGCAGCAGCAAGTATTTCTTCTGCGGCGTTGGCGACGAGGGGCACTGTCTTAAATGTAGTCGTTTGTTGATATCTCAATGAGCCTGTCATATCACCCTGAGGGTCTTGCATAGGTTTAAAAAATTGCGCAATCGGGTTATTGAGGTCGCGTAACAAATTATCAAGCTGTTGATAACGGTCGAGCTGGTCTTTGGTTTTAAGATGTGCAAGGAGCTTTTGCGCTGTATCAGGCGCGGGGTGGTGATCGCTGGCAAACTGTTCCAGCCATTCCTTCAGGAAGAAACCGGACATGTTCCCCAAGATCAACTGATGCACAATAAAATCATGACGAGCGCTCCGTTGATCTATCCTATTAAATTGTTTTAAAAATACTTTGAAAGCCTCATTTTTTGAGGTGGTAAAGCGCGTGCGTTGGTCATCTGGGAGGGTGGCGATATCTTGAGGAGTGATAATCCCAAGGCGTATCTTATACACAGATTGTGAAAATTCTGTAGACTTTTGGGCGAGTGGAGGTCTGGGCGACTTTATTGGAGCTAAAGGAAAATCTGGAGGGACGGTGGGGGATAAAGGGTGAGTGTTTGGGAAGGTTATAGAAGGTTCAAGC
>JBILKX010000053.1:0-11354 GCA_044376435.1 Alphaproteobacteria bacterium
GGGGACTTGCTTTGGAGGGTGAGCGGTCTAATGGACGCCCCTCTTGGGGTGCCTCAATGACAGGCGGTGCACTTTCAGCAATAGTACCAATCAAGCAAAAAACTAAGAGAAAAAATGGCATTGTTAAAAATTCCGGGTTATAAAGTATCTAAATTGTGTCACTTTAGCTTATGTTGTCACTTTGCTTATATCTGATGCACTGACATTTGATAGGAGTGCTTGGTTAAACCGATTTGGATAACCAGGGTTAATTGCGCCAAGAAATCCTAGAAAATCTGCTTTGTAAGAATCCCAATTCGCAAATCTTAGACAGTTCTTGGCAATAGTCTGCAAATCAGGAGTAGCCATCATGGCATCAGCGATGATATCTATAATATGTACCTGTGGTTCGTCCCAAGACGCTACGTGGGTCTGGATGGCTGACCTCAAAGGGGTGTTATGCCCAAGACCTGCAATATAGAGCCAGGCATCTGAGTTTATACAAAAAACGTTGCGATTGAGATCGGCTATTGCGCCGCACGCTTGAATTTCCGACTGAGGCATATCAAACAGGACGATAAACCTTATAAGATCCTTATGCAGTGCATAGGAATCATGATTGGTTATATTTGCGTGGTGTTGCATAAAACCTAGGCGAAGCATGTGTTTCGATAAGTTTGTAAAAGGAACCTTTTGTGCGTCAGAAGAGCCTAGAGTCGACTTGTAAACAGTCATTAATTCAGACCACATTTGAATAACAGTGTCGTGATCAGTCTCTTTGAGCATAATCAAATAAAGAAAGGCATGATTAAGCGTCTGAGGCCACATCTCTTCTATGACATCAATAGGCTTGCTGGAGCATGAAATTTGTCTCATGGTTGCCCATAGCTTGAGCGTGATACCCGAAGCGGTATAAGAGGCTAATCCTGACCAATCCTGATAAAAATCTCTTACGGAGTAGGCCTTAAAAACCTCATCCAATTGCTGGCAAAGTTGGGGAAGCGGATTGGTGAAAATATCCTCATAACCAGACCGGTAAATTGGCTGACTTAGGTTTTCCAATAATTTTTGAGTAATTGCCGGTGGTATCACTTTATGTGTGTTACCCTTAGGGACTGGGGGGGGCGGCAGAGACGAGGGAGGGTGAGATGAAGGAGTAGATGAAGCCGAATTCAAAAATTTATACGCGCCAAAGCCAAGGGCAGCAGCCAAGCCAAACAAGCTGATTATTTTAAAACGGGTGTACTGTTTTGAAGGGGCTTGAACAGGGGGACTTGCTTTGGAGGGTGAGCGGTCTAATGGACGCCCCTCTTGGGGTGCCTCAATGACAGGCGGTGCACTTTCAGCAATAGTACCAATCAAGCAAAAAACTAAGAGAAAAAATGGCATTGTTAAGAACTCCAGGTAAAAAATCTACTTTTCATTGTGGGACGCTATCATTCGATGATAGGGAAAGCGGTATTAAATTGATCTGGATAACCAGGATTGATTGTTTTGAGGATTTCTACAAATTCTGCCTTGTAACTAGAGAAGCCATCAATTCTTGAGCAGTCTGAAGCAATTGAGGCCAAATTAGGACTATCAAGCATGACTGCCCCAAGCATGTGAGCAATTGTCGGTGGCGGTGTAGCCATCTGTCGATCTATACACTGACCCCTAAGGGTGATATCTTTAAATTTTAATGAGCGGAGAGCCTCCTTTAGAGGACTGTCAGTTGGAAGGTCTGCAATGTAGCTCCAGGTACTTGTATGATGACTAAAGATATTGGCGACCGTGACAGTAGCCGTATCGTATGGAGCCAAGCTAACATTTTTAGTTTTCTGTACATGCTTGGCGCCAGGCAATGTTTTTGTGCTGGGAACTTGAAGATCTAAGGGTGACATACTCAGGTCAACGATACGCTTTATCGCGATGGCGTGCGCGGTCACTGCATCCATACCCGATTTAATAACGTCTGTTATGAACGCTTCGCCGAACCGCTCATGCTGAAATGGTGGAAAAATGAGTGACGCAAAAGATGTGCTTTGGGCGTTGGCATAAATGCGCATTAAGTCATCACATTTTTTCACGATAGCTTCATGGTGATTTTTGTTATATCTCGTCAAAACTTGATTTAAAGACGGCACAAGCTTGGCAAACTCCTCAGCCACCTTCTCGTCGCTGGTGATTTTTTGATAATCTTGAGCGTGACATCTTTTGTAGCATAAATCTTTCATCGTAGACCACAGGCCTAAAATAAAATGTGTAAGAGGGGGCATGTCGCCGGGTATGGTTGGCCCCCCCAGTGGTTGGAAAGCTGCAAAACTAGCGTCTAAATTTGATGTCAATATATCATTTTCCTGCAGGAGAAAATGATATCCGCGATTCTGCGGAGCGTACTGTGCTTGAGAAAGTTCTTGCGTTAATGCCTGGGTAATTTGTAACTCGTTCGGTAGCGGGATAGTTGGCAGATTATCCGGGGGAGGGGGGGGAGTGCCAGGGGACGAGATGGCATGTGGTGAACCAAAAATTTTATAAGCGCCAAAGGCAAGCCCGGCAGCAACACCAAGCGCGCCAATAATCTTATAGGGGTTGCGCGGCTTTGAAGAGGGTTGAGGGCGGGATTTTGCCTGAGAGGTGAGGTGGCCTGATGTGGAGACTTCTTGGGATGGGGCGACAGAAAGCTGCGCACTTTGACTAATGGTGCTAATAAGGCAAAAGATCAAGATGATTAAGGGCATATTTAATAACTCAACGGCAATAAAAGATTAATTCTAGGGCATCATGCTAGACTGTCAAGTAATTATAGGGATGTCCACTGGATTATCAAGTAAATTTTTACAGTAGAGCGACTTTATTAATTGGGGGCTATTTAAATTTGGCTTCAACCGTTAGATACGATATACTCCTGTTTTATGATTACCAATGCTTCTAAATTATGGCGAGTGCTTCAAGGGGAGTGTGTTTGGCCGCCGCCGGTGTGGCTTATGCGCCAAGCCGGGAGGTATTTGCCTGAATACCGTAGTCTTCGCCAAGAAGTGGGGTCCTTTATGGGCATGTGCCTCGATGCGGATATCGCGGCAGAAATTACCTTGCAGCCGATTCGGCGGTTTGGCTTTGATGCCGCCATCATCTTTGCCGATATTCTCCTGGTGCCCTATGGGTTGGGGCAGCCGCTAACGTTTGCCGAGGGCATGGGTCCACAACTGCCACCGTTGCTTGAAAGTGGTATCACCTATACCCTCGACCTACTGCCAGAGCGCCTGGGCGCTGTGTTTCAAGCCCTGCGCCTGGTGCGGGCGGCGTTGCCGGCGGATGTGGCGCTGATTGGCTTTGCCGGGGCGCCGTGGACGGTTGCATGCTATGCGATTGCGGGCCAGTCTGGTGATGAGTTCGAAACTGTTCGGCAAGCGCTGTACAAAGCGCCTGAGCGGGTTCTCGAGGTAATTGACGTACTAACTGAGGCCACCATTCTTTACCTTAAGCATCAGGTGGATGCGGGGGCTGAGGTTTTGCAGCTCTTTGAGTCCTGGGCTAGTTTGGTGCCCCCAAGATGGTGGCAGGCGTGTGTTTTTGCGCCAACAGCGCGGATTGTGAAGGCAATGCGCGCCTATGCGCCGGCGGTGCCAATCATCGGATTTCCAAAGGGGATGGGGGCGATCCTACCAAGTTATGTCCAAGCCACAGGCGTTAGTGGCGTGGGGGTGGATTGGCAAACATCGATTGTCTCGACACGCCAGCAGCTGCCCACAGTGCCGTTGCAAGGCAATCTCGACCCCTTGCTCCTGGTGGCAGGCGGAGAACTTCTAGACCACGAGGTTGTTCATTTAAAACAAGAAATGCAAAATACCCCCTATATTTTCAACCTCGGTCACGGTATAGTACCACAAACGCCCGTGGAGCACGTCCATCGGCTACTCCAACAAATTCGTTCATAATTAAGAAGATTTTCATGACTAGGAAGCGCATCGCTATTGTTTTGTATAACCTTGGGGGGCCTGATTGCCCTGAGGCGATTCAGCCATTTCTCTTTAATCTTTTTTCCGATTCTGCCATTATTCGTCTGCCCAATCCATTGCGATGGTTAATCGCGAAGCTAATCTCTAAGCGTCGGGCCCCGGAAGCTCAGGAGATTTATCATCACTTAGGAGGGAGATCGCCGATCCTTCCCAATACTGAAAAGCAGGCTCAGGCTTTGCAGCAAAATCTAGAAAACTCTGACCATGACTATCGCGTTTTTATAGCGATGCGGTATTGGCATCCCCTGGTGCCGGAGGTCGTGCAAAAAGTGCGTAGCTATGACCCGGAGGAAGTGGTGTTGGTGCCGCTCTATCCACAGTTTTCAACCACGACCACCGGATCTTTTGTGAAGTGCTGGGAAGCCGAGGTCCGGCATCAAGGTTGGCAAGTGCCGACGAAATCGATCTGCTGTTATCCTACAGAGGCTGATTTCATTGCGGCTCACGTCAGCCTGATCCAAACAGTCACTGATCCGTTGAATCCGAGCCGCTATCGTCTTTTGTTCTCGGCCCACGGCCTTCCCGAGCGTATTATCCAGGCGGGCGACTCATACCAGTGGCAGGTTGAGCAGACGGCTGCAGCGGTCGTTGCTCAGTTAAATCTCCCAGGGTTGGACTGGCAGATTTGCTATCAAAGCCGTGTTGGGCCTTTGAAGTGGATTGGCCCCTCGACAGAGGCTGAGCTTGAGCGAGCGATTCAGGATCAAAAAGACGTGGTTTTGGTGCCGATTGCCTTTGTCTCTGATCACTCAGAAACTTTAGTGGAGCTTGATATTCAATACCGTCAACACGTGATCGATTCAGGGCGCAACTTTTACCGCGTTCCCACCTTAGGGGTCAGTGGTGCCTATATCGATGCGCTTAAGGCCCTGATCATCAAGGCTCACGATGACCCACGCCCGGTACAGGGGAGTGGATGCCCGGAAAAATTTGGAGATTGCCCATGCAGGATTTCTTAACAAGTCACTATTTGTGGATTAAGGCGTTACACCTGATTAGCGTCATGGCGTGGATGGCGGGGCAGTGGTATTTGCCGCGGTTGTTCGTTTACCATGCTATGGTGCCAGTTGGTTCAGACACAAGTGAGCAATTCAAATTAATGGAACGAAAACTATTGAAGATTATAATGAATCCTGCTATGGTGCTGTCATTCATATTTGGTGGGCTGTTGTGGCTAACCCCTGGCGTTGTTGATATGTCCATGGGTTGGTTTCACGGAAAGCTCACTCTGGTGACGTTAATGGCAGCAACGCATGGATTTATGGCTCGTTGTTGTCGTCAGTTTGCGGTCGACCAGAACCAAAAATCAACACAATTTTATCGTGTATTGAATGAGGTTCCTACGGTGCTCGTCATCGGGATCATTGTTTTAGCGGTTGTGAAACCGTTTTAACAGTTCGTACAAGCCCTTAGGCTTTGTCACAATTCTATTTATTATAATCTCTTAACAACTTTTGGACTTTATGCACTTACGAGAATTAAAGGAAAAATCTCCAGCAGAGCTTTTGGCTTATGCTGAGGAATTAGAAATCGAAAATGCCAGCACAATGCGCAAGCAAGATATGATCTTTGCGATTTTAAAACAGCTTGCCGAAAAAGATATCCCCATCTATGGAGATGGTGTGATAGAAGTGTTGCAAGATGGCTTCGGGTTTTTGCGGTCTACCCAAGCTAATTATCTAGCAGGACCGGATGATATTTATGTCTCACCCAGCCAAGTGCGTCGCTTTTCATTGCGTACAGGTGATACGGTGGAGGGTCAAGTTCGGGCCCCCAAAGATGGCGAACGCTATTTTGCATTGGTAAAAATCAACAAAATCAATAACGATGAGACTGACAAAGTGCGTCATCGCATTAATTTTGATAATTTAACACCTTTATTTCCGCAGGAGCGGCTTCATCTTGAGCTGCCAGCGTCAGCAAAAGATTCTACCACACGGATTATTGATCTGGTCACTCCCCTTGGGAAGGGACAGCGCGCTCTAATCGTGGCGCCACCACGGACCGGTAAGACGGTGATGTTGCAAAATATTGCCCATGCAATTACGACCAATCATCCTGAAATCTATCTTATTGTCTTGCTGATTGATGAGCGGCCAGAGGAAGTGACGGACATGACCCGCTCCGTAAAAGGCGAGGTCGTGAGTTCGACATTTGATGAACCTGCAAGCCGCCACGTCCAGGTTGCGGAAATGGTCATTGAAAAAGCCAAGCGCTATGTTGAGCACAAACGCGATGTCGTCATTCTCCTGGATTCAATCACCCGCTTAGCACGCGCCTATAATACGGTGCTGCCTTCCTCAGGCAAGGTGCTCACCGGCGGTGTGGATGCCAATGCTTTGCAGCGTCCGAAGCGACTTTTTGGCGCGGCACGTAACATCGAAGAAGGTGGATCTCTGACCATTATTGCAACGGCGCTTATTGATACCGGCTCGCGGATGGATGAGGTCATTTTTGAAGAATTCAAAGGGACGGGTAATTCGGAAATGGTGCTGGATCGTAAGCTTGCCGATAAGCGGACCTTCCCGGCGATTGATATTCCAAAATCAGGGACGCGTAAAGAGGAACTGCTGGTTCCCGAAGGCGAACTGCGTAAAGTCCACGTTCTGCGTCGCGTCGTGATTCCGATGGGGACTGTCGATGCGATGGAATTTGTGATCGAGAAGCTGAGCAGCACTAAGAGTAACGCGGACTTCTTTAACTCGATGAACAGTTAGTCCTAAAGTGTTTTTATTTTTGTTATTGACTGCCAGGCTCGCGTGATTGTATGTTTTTGACAGCCGTAAAGAGAGTAATATTTTCTATAACAACTGCTTGAAGGCTTATCCACATACTGCATAAGGATTTTGTAAGATGAGTAGACCATTGGTAATTGCTGTGTTGTTAAGCGCGATGATTAATTCAGCTGATGCGGCAGATCGAAAGTCTGTGAGCCAAGAAACGTTGGCGCCTAGTGGGGCTAGTGTCACGGCCTATGCTGCAAATGTTACACTAGAATCTCAAAGTGGTGCTGAAAAAGACAAACCTTTAGGAGCGCTTCTACAAAGCTTTTTAAGCTCTATTGTGCATAGCAAGCCTGCCAGCCGGCTGAAACACCTGATGATCGGTGGGGTATTTGCGGGAACATGCGTCTCGGTTGTATATAAAAACATCGCTAGTACGGAGAATAATCTGCAAGCATTTGTGCGGAATTGTAATATTCTATTTGGTTTGACTAAAGTTAGTCTACTGGGTACAGCCGCATTACAGGCTTTTCAATACGTGTTGCCTCCAGATGATATAGAGCCCAAGGCAGAGAAAACGTTTGTGGAAAAGCTGAAAAGTGGAATACATATTTCACCAGACGTTGTTCTAGGTTTAGGTATATGTATACTCTCAGCGTTAGTTATCTATAGTCAACAACAGCCAGAGGACTTACTAACATTGTTTGGGCATAAGATGCCGTCTGTAACGGTAACATTTACTGCACCGCTAAATAGGGGAGTAGTACCCGTGGCCAATGGGTCTTGAGGCATATCTAGAAGCAATTTTGCTGAACCCCTAGATAGTTGGTCCGCACAATTTATCAAGTTTTAGTTTTAGAGGCCGATTTGGACGCTCTGGCTTTGTAATGGTCACGCAAATTTTGTGCCCGGCCTTGCACACGTACGTCATCAGTTTTAATTTCGGGCGGTATATGCTGCGCAAGTGTTGTGAAAGCCTCGGCTAATTTGCCATGATCAGCATTTTTCTCAATCTCTTGCACGGCCTTAAGGTTTGGTGCTTTTGCTAAAGCATCCAGGTGAGGCAGGGCAGTATCTAAATGCTCTTTGGTCACAGCGTCTAACTGTTGTGTTTTAAGGTACGAATGTAGAGCTGCGGCGTCCTCTTTTAAATGATCAGGTTCTAGTATATCGTCATGTTCCCTGGTCAACCAGTAACCGAGACTCATGGTTGCGACTGCAACAGGCGCACCAACTGCTCCTAAAATGTTAAGAGTTTGATTAAAAGAGGTTTTAGAGTCTTCACCTTGTTTTGGATGATTATTATCTGTAGAAGGTGCTTTATCTGAAGGTTGCGGTGCATTAGAAGGAGCTGGCGATTGTTGCGGCGCCGGCGTGGGAGCCGCGGATGGTTTCCCCGCATAGGCGCAAGGGATGCTGCCCATCAAGAGGATAATCAGCCAAAGACTTGGTGTTTGATGCATCAAGACCTCTCCAAGTTTATTAATGATACCCAATCCAAATGCATAAGGTGGATTAGGTATATTATATAGGTAAAATATTAAGCAGCCTTTCATCGCAGGTATGGGTTTTAGGTAAGGTGTTCCTGCTTGACGGACTTAAGAAGGGTGTCGCGCTCTGCCACCAAGTGGTCATGAAGCTGCGAGAGGTATTGGTAATGTTCAGGCACATTCCCTAAGCTCGAATTGACATGCACATTATCTCGAAGATAGGCAGTGGCCTCAATGAGCTTGTCATGTCCTATCTCAGCTGCGTATTGAGTAGGATTGTCGTCGGGGTTCTTTACGCTTAATTTGGCAAGATATGGCTGCACTGTCTTCAGATGTTTCTGGAACTCTTCGTTGTTCTGAGTATGCACCTTCAGTTCTTGAAGCATGTTTGCACGGTTTTCTATAAAGTCCTTTTTTGCAGATATAATCCCCTCTGAAACTAGATGGTTAAGCCAAACGCCAATCCGCTTAAGTTTTTGAGGGTGAAGAATCTGCGACGCTGCTGGTTTTGGCTCTTCTAGGGTCTTTGCCTCTGCCTCTGCCTCTGGCTCTGGCTCTGGCTTTGTCTTTGACTTTGGCACCGGAAGTGGTTTTTTGGGTGGGCCTGTCATTTTCCCTGGTGCTGGTGCCGCTCCCTCTGTCTTTACCTCTGGCTCTAGCTCTGGCTCTAGTGGCTTCTCTTCCGTTACTAATGGCTGTGGGTTGGTGCCTGACTCTGATACTGAAGTTGACGGGTGCTTTTTTTTCAGACCCAGATATATACCGCCTGCGACCAACGCACCAGCGGTGAGTGTGCCGCTTATCGCAATCGCTTGGCCAGCGGTTGTGTCCAAGAAACCAGGTTGTGGGGTATTATTCTGATCTGTAGGGGTGTTAGGATTTGAAGATTGTGGTGTATTCCCCGGCACAGGACTAGAGGGATTGTTAGAGGGAGCCTGCGATGGTTGCGCCGGCGTGGGGGCCGCGGACGGCCTGCCGGCATAGGCGTGCGAGATGTTGCCCATCAAGATGATAATCAGCCAAAGACTTGGTGTTTGATGCATAAAGACCTCCGTAAGCTTAGTCCCCTGCCTAAATTCAAGAAAAAGCGCAGCCGCCCTAGGACCCACTGCGCTGACTATTTACCAACTATAGTTTCTTTTATGACAGCGTAATCTTATGTCATTCCTGTAGGGTATAATCACTTGGACTCATGAGCCGCCTTAGAACTCCCCCCCCCATGCAGTGGCTTGTGAGTAGGGTGTGTGGAATGTGCTGATTCTGATCCTTCCATAGCAAGTACGGGAACACTGTCAAATCCCAATCCAGGTGTACCGGGTTCATCTTGAGTTTTCTCTAGTTTATGAGAGGAAAGCACAATGATCGAGGGAGGCTGATGACCGTGAACAATGCTGTAGTCTTTCTCTGGCCGCGGAGTTTTAGATGAGGGCGGAGTTTTAGGTGAGTGCGTCTTCTTTTGCAGGGGGGTTTCATCTTCTGTCATGTTTTCTTCCTCTTGATTATATATTAGAGTATGAGGGAACTGTGATTGTGCATTTGAGGGGTTCCGAAGTCTCTTCACACCATAGCCAATACCTAAGGCCACCACACCTGCAGCGCCCAGTGCCCCTACAGCTGTAGTAGCCTGGCCAGCGGTTGTGCTCAAGAATCCAGGTTGTTGTGCGGCATTATTCTGATCTGCAGGATTGGGAGTGTTTGAAGAGGGTGGTGTCGTGCCAGGCGTCGGGCTGGAGGGATTTGCGTCGGGTGTATTAGAAGGAACCGGCTGCTGCTGCGCGGGGGCGGATGGTCGGCCAGCATAGGCATAGGGAACACTGCTCATTAGGGCGGCGATGAGCCAAAGGCTTGTTTTTTTAGACATAAAAAACTCCATAAGTTGAAAACATTTTCAGGATACAGCTGAAGAGTTAATAGTAAGTTAAAAAGTATCTCCAAAAATTTTACTCTGGTTTAAAGGCGTTGAAATGGATTTGGAGCTTGCGCAAATGCTGAGGAGGTGAGCGTTGCAACCCTACACAGTATGAGAAGGATTTGGTCCTCAATAACTTTGGAGACCTGCTTTTGGGGCAGTCATGTTGGCTTGGGTCTGATATATCAGATGTTTCTTGGGATGTGCTGGTCTTGGCGCGTCTTCTCGCGGAGGACTATGCTGAGAAAATCTCGTCTCTAGGGAAGGGTTTAGTTGAGTTGGGGGGTATTTCTAGTGATGATACAATTGAATGAGGAGAAGCAGGCGTTTGTTTTTGGTGTAACTATTCTCAAAATAAATCTGGTACAGCCTGTCGGCTGAATTCTAGAAAAAAAGAAGTGAAACATTCAAAAAAGCCAACTCTTAATTGGTTTTTTGAATGTTTCACGGCGGGTTTGTTAACGTTTTGTCCGCATCGCGTGTGAATGATTACACATTCTATACATCGTGCACAACATGTGTACTGTTCTTATGCTCAGAGTGCGAGGTAGACGTATGAGCCGGGTTCGCCGAGTGGTCGTGAGGCTTCGAGTCTGTTTTCGTCGAGGCATCCTCCCCACGCCACAGGGTTTGCGCATCCCGTAAGAGCCCGCTGAACGGTATATATGACCATCCCTTTGAATTTGCATGTGTTTCTGTCGTTGACCCTGGCCCTGGCCCTGGCGTTGTCGCTGATGGGTGCGTTGTCACTGTTTTCACTGCCGTTGCCGTTTCCATTTCCATTTCCATTTCTTTTGCCGTTGCGGATTGTGGCTTTGGCGCACCTCCGCCTGGTCCTGTTGTCGCTTCCATTTTCGTTGGGTTTAGCTGTTCCTGTGTCTTCATCAGCTCATGAGTCTTTTTGTCAAGCTGGGTTTCCCATGATCCTGTTGTCGTTGGATTGGGCTGTGGATTGACTGTTGCCTTTACCCCTGGCTTTGGCTGTGCCCCTGATCCTGTTGTCTCTGTCTTTTGTGGCATTTTTAGTTTGGACTCATCCATCAGTTCAGCAAAATCTTCATTCTTTTCTTTCTGTGATGCTTTCTTCGTTGGTTTGATCGTCTCTGTCTCTGTCTCAACATCGTTGAGCAGTTCCTGGGCGTCTTTGGGCTTTGGCTGTGGTGCTTCTACTACCTTTACCTGTGGTGCTTCTACTACCTTTACCTGTGGTGCTTCTACTACCTTTACCTGTGGTGCTTCTACTACCTTTACCTGT
>JBILKX010000082.1:0-3574 GCA_044376435.1 Alphaproteobacteria bacterium
TTTATCTGCAGTACTTTTTTTCTAAATTCTACCGGATATGTCATGCTCACCTCTTGCAATTTGATTATCCAAGAGACTACCACACTATCTCCTCAATTAATACTCTTTCTATGGCGCTCTAGCTATAATTTTAGGGATTCTAAATGAATTTACAAAATAAAACAATTGATTAATCTTTTTATTTCTAGAAAATCATTTGCACAGAAACTCTGCCTACAGCGGCATTTTCATGTCTGTAATATTTTGTAGTGCTTGTTTTTATTTTCCTGGCTTTATTGAGCCTTGAAAAAATTTTTTTGCCCCCCATATAGATTTTAGATCGAGAATTCCGATACAAGACGTCTACCTTTAAGGCTGTCTTTATCCACTCGCCGTGAACACTCAAGCCACCAGGAATCCTCTGGTTTTTTTCAGGGAAAATAGTCGATTGAGTAACGACAAATTTAGAGGGTTTTATTAAATACCATGCTTATGTGGAAATCAGATTTTGACTATATCAGTTATGCGTTTAATAACCTCAAGACGATACGCACTCAGCGACACTTGACGATGAAGCAGCTCGCGGCTTTATCGCATATTTCTTATCAACGTCTCTCACGGTTCGAGCGTGGGCTCAGCACCTTGAGCTCTGAAGAAATCCACACTCTATCCCACATCCTAAACTGCACCCCCCAAGACATTAGCGCACTGCCAACACGTCATTGACAATGGGTTAAGCCCTCATGGCCTCACCCTGTCGTTTACTTTTCGAGACGCGCTGACTTTTTGACTTAAGCTGCCCGCATGCGGCAAGGATATCCTCACCACGGGGATGCCTAACGGGCGAAGGATAGCCGGCTCTTTGAATAATTTCTGCAAATTGTGCAATCGCTTGAGGAGTCGACCTTTCGAACGCCGACCCTGGCCAAGGATTAAACGGAATGAGATTGACCTTTGCCGGAATACCGCGCAATAATCTTACAAGCTCACGGGCGTCGGCGGGGCTATCATTAACACCGTCAAGCATAACATATTCAAAAGTGATACGTTGTGAGCGCTCCTGTACACCAGGGTAACGCCGACACGCATCTAACAAGGCCTCTAAAGGATACTTCTTGTTCAACGGCACTAAAACATCGCGCACATCATTACGCACTGCATGCAGGGAGATCGCAAGATTAACCCCCAACTCCTGACCACAGCGCTCAATCATGGGCACGACTCCAGATGTTGATAAGGTAATTTTACGCTTAGAAATGGCAATGCCCTGACCATCCATAATAACTTTAAGGGCTTTAAACACATTGTCATAATTATACAAAGGTTCCCCCATACCCATGAGTACAATATTAGAAATATGACGATTTTCGAAGGGCGTCGGCCACTCACTAAAAATATCGCGTGCCACAAGAACCTGGCTAATAATCTCGCCAGCGCTAAGGTTACGCACCCATGTTTGCGTACCCGTATGGCAGAATTTACAGGTCAGGGTGCAACCTACCTGGGAAGAAATACACAGCGTGCCGCGGTTAACCTCAGGAATATGTACAGTCTCTACTTCTTGGTTATCTTGAAATCGTAATAACCATTTTTGTGTCCCATCTATAGAGCGTTGGGCATGATGTAAAATGCCCCGATTTAAACTGAAGTGCTCCTCTAATAGATTGCGGACAGGCTGAGCGACATTGGTCATTTCTTGAAAAGAACGCACACCTCGATGATACACCCAATGCCAAATCTGACCAGCGCGAAATTTTTCCTTAACGCCTAATCCAGTTAGTTTCGCCGCTAGCTCTTCTAGATCTAGATCATAAAACCATAGCTTATCTGAAGCAGTCGCCTCATGTTGCTGCATAGGTTTTTCGATAAAATTTTCCATAAATATTACTCAAAAATCCACTTTTTCATTTGCATTGGATATGTATCTTGGTAATAAATTTACCTTTTTTCAATAAAATTATCTCAAGGAGTTGACACATGATATATAAGTTATTGTTTATTTTGATTTTTATTTCAAGTTTTCATGGATTTGCACAAGAAGACCAGGTGGTAAAAATTGTAGATACCCTCAAACAGGATCATGAAACCTTCACGAACGCTGCAAAAAAGGTCAATTTTGCTAACCCAAATCCTATGACCCAAACCACTTATATGGATGTCGAAACCAAAATGAATAGTTTAAATATGGAGTTAAAAAATTTAAACAGCTCAAAAGTGACCCCTGAAAAGGTATCTCGTCTATATAATCACTTAAATAATTTACAGCATAAAATCAATAAAGATATGAACACTCCAGAAATGGAAGACTTTGTGAAAAAGTATAATAGCCATATTACGCATCTTAAAACGCAGCTTGCCCCCCACACGCCTCATACCGCCGCCGTTATAGATATGCTCAATTACCATGAAAAAGGTCTGGAAACGGCGAACGGCAGGGTACATACGGCAGAGAATTTACGCACGATGGTTGGAAATACGAATCTTAGCCCTAATGATCACCCGGTAAACAAAAAAGCTCTGAAAGAAACCAGCGAAAAATACGCAAAACTTAATCGCTATATGAAAAAAGTTATGGATCAAAAAGCTCAAGGCAAGTTGACTATGACAGAGCCAGAGCTGCGCAAACTACATAAAAAACTTGAATCTTTCAAGATTGACGTAACCAAGCAAGATCCCGTCGGTCAAAAGAAGTGGGAATTATATCGTAACATCAACAAACTGAAAGCGCAGGGCAAAGACACGATAGCCTTGGAAAAAGAATTGACGAAACTTGAGAACAAACCTCATGTCCGCTCTAACATTGTGGCGTTATCTGAACACCATAATGCACACATTGAAAATCTACAAAAGCATTTACAACAACCCCACCCTCTTTAAGTTAGAGAGGCGACCTATTCCCCCGGCGCTGCATCAATCTCCTCAAAAATCTCCGATTTTGGATCTGGGATTTGTTCCAGTTTTACCTCTACGACTGTGACGCGGGGAACAGACTCCCCAGTCGGACTCTGTGGATGACCCTGAGGCACCGCTGGCAGTAGTGGCGTCGTGGCAGTGGGAGACAAAGGTTGGTTGTTTGGGGCGGGTTTCTTAAAATATGGCAGGATATTTAGCAATGCCTTATAATCTGCAGTGATTTTATCACGCGGCGATTTGCCTTGTTTATACGGTGTCCATCCATAGCGATGCAGCGCTGTGGACGCCAAGACCACCGCTCCTGTGATAAACGGGTTTTCTGTCAAGATCGCTGTAAAGGAACCCACCCCAGAGATGAGGCCAGCTGTCAGCACAGACTCTGACCTAGGGTTAGTAACGGTCGCAGGTCCCGTAAGGTGGTATTTGATAACTTTGCCATTGGGAAAGCGTATAATCCTGTCGGTCCAATTGAATGTATATCCAAAATTATTACTGAATGACGGGTAATGCGGAAAAGGTTGTAGTTTAATTTCTTGTAAGCATTTATTCAGTGAATCAACCAATTCATTAGGCTGTGTGAACACATTTTGAATTAATTTTTAGGAAGTGGTAATGTTCGGATTCAACAAAAAAAGGAACATTACCATGAAGGATTATTACATTGATTATGAGAAATGGCAAA